>JAEWIY010000149.1 GCA_023386835.1 Verrucomicrobiota bacterium | reverse complement strand
CGTGTCCGTCGATCCCAATTTCGTCCATCTCCACGTTCACACCGACTACAGCCTGCTCGACGGCGCCTGCCGCATCGATCGTTTGATGGATCGCGCCTCGGCCTTGGGCATGAAGGCGCTCGCGCTGACCGATCACGGCAACCTTTACGGAGCCATCGCCTTTTACAACGCCGCCAAGGCAAAGGGCATCAAGCCGCTCATCGGCTGCGAGTTGTACATGGCCGACGGTTCACGCTTGGAAAAGAACGGCCGCGCGGAAGACGGGAAAAGCTATTACCACCTCGGCCTGCTGGCGAAGAACCTGACGGGCTACCAGAATCTGCTGAAGCTGGTCTCCGATGCCCACTTGCGTGGTTTCTACTACAAACCGCGCACGGACATCGAGACCCTGTCCAAGCACTCCGAGGGGCTGATCGGCTTCACGGGCTGCCTGGCTTCGGTGGTCCCGCAGCACCTGTTGCACGATCGTTGGGAAGACGCCCGGGCCGCCTGTGCCCGCTTCGTCGATATCTTTGGGCGGGAGAACTACTTCGTGGAGATCCAGGACCACGGTATCCCGGAGCAGCGCAAGATCATCCCCGGACTGCTGAAGTTGGGTGAGGAGTTCAACCTGAAGGTAATCTGCTCGAACGACGTGCACTACGTGAAAGCGGAAGACGCTGGTCCGCACGACGCGCTGCTGTGCATCCAAACCGGCTCCAAGCTGGGCGAGGAAAACCGGATGAAGTTCGACGGCACGCAGTTCTATCTGAAGTCGCGCGCCGAGATGGAGCAGGTGTTCCAAGAAGTGCCGGAGTCGATCGTCAACACGCAGTTGGTGGCGGAGATGTGCGACCTCGCCATTCCGTTTCCCAAGGGATCGGAACGTTATCCACGCTACCCGCTGCCGCCCGAGATCAAGTCCTCGTATTCGCCTCCCGAGTACCTACACCACCTGTGCGTGGAAGGCTTGCGCCGCCGATACGGCTTCGAACACGCCGAAGTCGCGGCCCGCCCGGTCGTCGCCGAGCGACTGGAGAAACTCCGCAACCCGCCGGAAGGCCAAAAACCGCAGGCACCGGATTATTCCGGGTTGTCCGTCGAGGAGGAACTCGTGCTGCGCATGGCGTACGAGCTCGCGATCATCAACGTCACGGGCTTCGTCGACTACTTCCTGGTCGTTTGGGATTTCATCCACTGGGCGAAACAGCGTGACGTTCCCGTTGGGCCTGGGCGTGGTTCGGGCGCCGGCTGCCTCGTCGCCTACCTGCTCGGCATCACCAATCTCGACCCGATCCGGTTCAAACTGCTGTTCGAGCGCTTCCTGAATCCCGAGCGCGTTTCCCCGCCCGACTTCGATATCGATTTCTGCATGCGGCGGCGCGAAGAGGTGATCAACTACGTGCGCGAAAAGTACGGGCGCGACTGCGTGGCGAACATCATCACCTACGGCACGCTGGGCGCGAAGATGGTCATCCGCGACGTTTCTCGTGTGAACGACCTGCCCTTCGCCGAAGCCGACCGGCTCGCGAAGATGATTCCAGACGAGCTCAACATCTCGCTGGAGGACGCCATCACGAAGTCCGCCGAACTGCGCACCGAGATCGACCGCAATCCCGTGACCAAGCGGATTATCGAAGCGGGACGCGTGCTCGAAGGCATGGTGCGCAACACCGGCAAACACGCCGCCGGCATCATCATCACGGACAAGCCGCTCGATGAGTTCGTGCCCCTCACGCTGCAGGAAGGCGACGTCACCGTGCAGTTCGACATGAACGCCGTCGGCAAACTCGGCCTGCTGAAGATGGACTTCCTCGGGCTGAAGACGCTGACCGTCATTTCCGACGCGGTCGACAACGTGCGCCGCAGCGTCAACCCGAAGTTCGACATCGAGAGCATCCCGCTCGACGACCCGAAAACCTACGAACTGCTCAACTCCGGCAAGACCGTCGGTGTGTTCCAGCTGGAATCCGGTGGCATGCAGAACGCGTGCAAACTCGTGGGCGTCTCGAACATCGACGACATCAACGCCATCTGCGCGCTCTACCGGCCGGGTCCGATGGCGTTCATTCCCGACTACGCCCGCGGCAAGCGCGATCCGGGCAGCGTGCAGTATCCGCATCCGTTGCTCGAACAGTCGCTGCAGGAAACGTACGGCATCATCGTCTACCAGGAGCAGGTGATGGAGTGCGCGAAGATCATCGCCGGCTACACCCTTGGCGGCGCCGACATGCTGCGCCGCGCCATGGGCAAGAAGGACGCTGAGGCGATGGCGAAGGAGCGCATCAAGTTCGTCGAAGGCGCCAAGCGCGTGAACAACATCGACGAGAAGAAGGCCAACGAGATCTTCGATTTGCTCAACAAGTTCGCGAGCTACGGCTTCAACAAGTCGCACTCGGCGGCGTATGCGCTCGTCTCCTACCAGACCGCGTATCTGAAGGCCAACTACCCGGTGCAGTTCATGGCGGCCGTGCTCACGGCCGAACTGGGCAACGCGGAAAAGGTCTCCCACTTCATCGACGAGGCCCAGGCGATGGGCATCACCGTCCTCGGGCCCGACGTCAACGAGTCGCGCGCCAACTTCACGCCCGTCGGCGACAAGATCCGTTTCGGGCTCGCCGGCATCAAGGGCGTGGGTGAAGGCGCGTCCTTGCGCATCATCGAGGAGCGCGAAACCGGCGGACCGTTCAAGGATTTCGACGACTTTGTGACCCGCGTTGATTCGAAGGCGGCGAACAAGCGGGTGCTTGAGCACTTGGCGAAAACCGGTGCGTTCGACTTCAGCCGCGAACCGCGCAAAAGCATCTTCGACCGAATCGACGCCGCCATGGCCGCGGCGGCCGCACACGCCAAGGACCGCGCCGCCGGCCAAGGCGGGTTCTTCGACCTATTGGCCGAACCCGCACCCGCAGCCCGCCAGTCGGCCGCCGGGAAAAACGGCGCGCCGAAGCCCTCGCGCGATGAGGCGGAGGACGAATTTACCTCGGCCGAGCGGCTCGGCTTCGAGAAGGAGTTGCTCGGCTTCTACGTCAGCGGCCACCCGATGAACACGTACGCGGCCCTGAGCGACGCGCTCGACACCTTCGCGGTGGACGAACTGCTCGAGCAGGAGGACCGCGAGAAATTCCGGCTCTGCGGCATCGCCGGCAACCTGGCGAAGAAGCTCTCCAAAAAGGACAATCGCCCCTGGGTCGCGTTCACGCTCTCCACCAAGGCGGCGTCGATTCCGCTCAACATGTTTGCCGATGCCTACGCGGCGTACGGCAGCAACCTGGCGGAAAACGCCCCGGTGGCGGTTCTCGGCACGATCATGCGCGGCGACGACGGCGCGCGGGTCAACGTGAAGGAGTGTTATCCACTCGACAACTACGTGACCGGCAATGTGCGCCGCGTCACCTGGCTGCTCCACCCGGCGCACCCGCAGACTGAGGCGTTCCTGCAGCAGTTGCGGCAGGTGCTGAACAAACAGACGGGCGACACCAAAACGAGTCTCGGCTTCCTCGTGGACGGCCAGGTCGCAGCTGTCGCAGAGGTTTCGACCGCCCTCGGCTGGAAGCTGACCGGACCGACGTTCCAGGAGTTGCGCGCCCACCCCGCGGTCGCCGGCGTGCAAATCGAGACGAAGGCGCTGGAAATCAAGGAAACCCGTCGCTGGGCGAAACGCTGACGGCGTCTGGTCAAGCCGCTTGGGGGCGTTCCGCCCTGTTCCGTGCCGCCTGCGAGCGTCACGGGCGAGAGGTGGCGTCACGATCCTGCACGCCGCGCTTTCTTTCGTGGCGCGGTTGTGTTTGGTCGGGGCATGTCTGATCAGGCCGTACACAATCGGGCGGCGCGCGTGCTGGCCCGCGTCTCGCCGCAATTGCCCGCTGATGCTGCGTTGCGCGAAGAGCTCGCCGGTTTGCGTCAGCTCTCGCCCGCGGAAAAGCGCGAACTCGCCCGAGCCGTGTTCGCCTACTTCCGCTGGCGCCAGTGGGTCGATGAGCGGGCGTCGCTCCCGGTGCAGGTGCGCGAAGCGTTGGACGTGCAGGCGCGGTTCAAGCGCGACCCCAACTCGGTGAAGGTGGAAGCGATCCAGGCGCGTGCGGTGCCGGAGTGGGTTCGGGACGAACTCACCTTCAGCCCGGAAGAATGGCGCGCGTTGCAGGTTGAGCCGCCGCTCTGGATCCGGGCGCAACGCGCTCATGCCGCCTCAATCGCACGCGTCTTGGGCGACTGCACACCGGCGCCGGCTCCCGCCGATCAGACCGGTTTCCGTTACCGGGGGCAGAAGGATCTTTTTAAGACGGAGGAATTCCACCAAGGCCTCTTCGAGATCCAGGACCTCGGCTCGCAGCTGGTCGGTCATGCCTGCGCACCACAGTCGACCGAGACGTGGTGGGATGCCTGCGCCGGCGAGGGCGGCAAAACGCTGCACCTTTCGGACCTGATGAACAACAAGGGCCTGATCTGGGCGAGCGACCGCTCGGCGAAGAAGCTCGCCCACCTGCGCAAGCGAGCTGCGCGCGCCGAGGTTTTCAATTTTCGTCCGGTAAACTGGAATGGAGGCCCCTTTCTGCCAACGAAGACAAAGTTCGACGGGATCCTCGTCGACGCGCCGTGCAGCGGGGTCGGGACCTGGCGGCGTAACCCCCACGCCCGCTGGACCACGACGGCGGAAGATGTGCGCGAACTTTCCACGCTGCAGCGCCAGCTGCTCGAACACGTGTTGCCCTCGCTCAAGCCCGGCGGTCGCCTGATCTACGCAGTCTGCACGCTCACCCGCACGGAGACCACTGCGCTGGCCGACGCGTTCACCGCCGCCCATCCGGAACTCGAGCCATTGCCCCTGCTCGGGCGGGGGCCTCAAGTCACGCTCCCGATGCATGAGTTCAACGCCAATGGCATGTTCCTGGCGGGCTGGACGCGTCGCACGGAGTGACCGCCACGCCTGACCGGCGGGAGGAGCGGTGGCCCATGCCCCAAATTCCGCCTCGACGCGGAGCGTGGGGCCGATGCCATCTTGAGCCGTTCCCGTCCCGCCTTGCCCGCTTCAAAACGGAAAATCTCCTCCCGCCAGGTCCAGGCGGACTTCAACGATCTGCGCGCGGTTGTGCACTACACCCGCGCCGCCCACGAGCTCGGACTGTGGCACTCCGAGCAGGCGGTATTCGCCATGCACCTACCGCCGCCGCCGGCGCGAATCCTCGAGGCGGGCTGCGGCGCCGGCCGCGTGACCCTGGGCCTGTGGGAGCTGGGTTACCGCAAACTGCACGCGTTTGATTTCGCGCGTGAACTGGTCTCGCAGGCCCAGGCGCTCTTCACCGAGCGAAAAGCGGCCCGCGACATCACCGCGTTCCGCGCCGACGCGCGCCGCCTGAAGCAACAAGATCAGCTGGGGCCGGAGCGGTTTGATGCGATTGTCTTCATGTTTAACGGGCTGATGCAGATCCCGGGCCGGAGTAATCGGCGGCGGGCGCTCCGACAGCTGCGCTGGTGCGCGCGCCCCGGGGCCGCCCTGATCTTCACGACTCACGACCGCGACCACTCGCCGCTGGAGCGTGCCTTGTGGCGCGCGGAAGCAGAGCGCTGGGCCGCCGGGACGCAGAACCCGCGGCTGGTGGAGTTCGGCGACCGCTATTTTGAGGACGACCTCGGTCGGACGTTCATGCACCTGCCGAACCGTGCGGAGATCCTCGAAGATTTGGCCGCAACCGGATGGACGCACACGTGGGATCGGCTACGGCGCGACATCGCTCCCGAGTCGCGCGCGGTCCGGGACTTTTCCGACGAATGCCGGTTCTGGGTGGCGCACGCCGGAGAACCTACGGCGGTGGCCTCGCCGAAGCGAACCCTCACCCGCCGCCGGACCCGTCAGCGCAAAGCCGCGTCGTGAGCCTGCCGGCCCGCCCAACCTGGTTCCGCTGGCTCGCGTGGACGCTGATCCTCGCCGCCGGCGCCGCGCTGCTGGCCTATCGACGGCCGGACGCGTTGCAAAACCCGCAGGTTTGGGCGGAGGACGTGATCGTCTTCCATGCCCAGGCGGAATCGCTCGGCTGGCGCAGCCTGTTCGTGCCCCATGCGGGTTACTTCCACACCTGGCCGCGCATCGTCGCCCTCGGCGCCCAGGCAGTCGATCCGCTGTATTTACCATGGGCCTACAACTACTCGGCGTGGCTGATCGCCGCGGCGGTCTTCGCAGCGCTGCTGCGGGTGCGCACGGCTGACGGCGGTGGGGTCGGCCCGATCTGGGCCGCGGCCTTTCTCTTCACGCCGCACTACTCGGGCGAAATCTTCCTCGCGCTGACCAATGTGCAGTGGGTGCTGACGCCCTTCCTCGTCGCCAGCGTTCTGCGACGTCCTCCAGAGGGCGGCGGGCCGATCGCACTCTCCACGACTGCGGTTCTGCTGGCGGCGACCACCACACCCTTCTCGGTCATCCTCGCGCCGCTAGCCGCATGGGCCGGGTCGATCCGGCGTTCGCCGGGCAGCTGGTTCGTGAATGGCGCGCTGCTCGCCGGTGCACTGGCGCAATTGCTGGCCATCCATTTCACCAGCGTGCCCTACCCCTCCCAAGGCTGGGCGACCTGGAGCTATTATCTGCAAAACATCGGCTTCCGGGTGGGCATCGAAACGTTCGTGCCGGAACGCTGGTGGCCGACGGCGACGGGCTGGCATAGCTTCGCGGGCCTCGTCGTCCTGACTCTCTTCATCACGCTCGGGACGGTTGCTGGCCCCCGGCGATGGGAACGTGCAGCGCTGGCGTTGGCCATTGCCGGTTTCCTGTTGGCCACGTACGTGCGGTCGAAACCGTTCATCGCGGAGATGCAGGACGCGGGCTGGGGCGACCGTTACTTCTTCGCGATCCGGCTTCTGCTCGTCTGGCAGATCGTCTGTTTCGCTTGGCGGGCGGGACGGCGGCAATGGGCGCTGCTGGTCCTACTCCTCGTCCCGCTCGCTGCGGCGTCGCGCTACCGCGCCGGAGCGTGGCCGGACTACCGTTGGGCAGACTACGCCCCCGCGCTGCGGCGCGGAGAGGCCGTACAAATACCCATCAATCCGTCCGGCTGGATCTATCATTATGCGGGCAGGCAAGATGAAGCACGCTAGACCGGCGCGGGGAGTCGTTCCCTGACCAGCGGCTTGCGCGAGCGGCCAGCGCGCGGCAACGTCGGGATTCTTCATGTCCCTGCTCGCTGATCGAACATGGCTTTGGATTGCCGCCGTCTGCTATCTGACGGGATTTGTCTTGGGCACGGTTTCCGTCCTGCGCGAACGGCGGCATTCGCACGGACTGATGTACCTGATCATCGCGGTCGGGTTCGCGCTGCAAACCATCGGGCTCTATGTGCGCGGCCGGGCCGTTGGAGGGTGCCCGCTCGGCAACAGCTTCGAGCTGTTCCAGTTCACCTCCTGGTCTGCGATCGCGCTGTACCTGCTCGTGGGCGCGACGTTCCGGTTGAGCCTGCTGGGCTACTTCACGTCGATGCTGGCCACGGCGTTGACGCTCCTCTCGCTTTCCATCCCCGCCTGGGACGCGACGCGTCGGGCCCATATCTTTGGTGGCAATGCCTGGATCGAGTTCCACGCCGCGCTCGCGCTCTTCAGCTATGGAGTGTTTGGGCTCCTGGCATTGACGTCGGTGATGTTCCTGCTGCGGCACTACAGCCTGAAGCACAAGAACCTGAGTGGCTTCTTCTCCTTTCTGCCTCCGATCGTCGATCTGGATCAGATCAGCGTGCGGCTGCTGATCACCGGTTTCGCGTTGCTGGCGGCCTCGCTCGCGGTCGGCTCCGCGTACTGGCTCCGTGCCACCGAAACGGTTGAGGTGGGCAAGATCCTCACGACCGCTTCGGTCTGGGTCGCGTACGGGGTGGCGCTGGGGCTGCGACTGCGCGGCTGGCTCGTCGCCCGGCGCCTCGCGTGGACCTGCGTCGGGCTGTTCGCGGCCGCGTTACTCTCGCTCTACTTCGTGGACGCGAGCCGCCACGGCGCGGCGGTAGCCAATACCGTGATGCACCAGCCATGAGCAACGCGCCCGTTCTGTTTGTGGTGGGCGCGACGCATCGCAGCACGCCCATCGCGTTGCGGGAGAAACTCGCCCTCGGCGCGGAACGCCTGCCGCACTTCCGCCAGGCGGCGCTGCAAGTGGCGGGCCTGCGGGAGCTCACGATTCTCAATACCTGCAACCGACTCGAGTTCTACGGCGTGGCGGAAGACACCTCCGCGATGGAGGCGCTGCAGCAACGCTTCTGCGCCTGGCAGAATCTCCCGCCCGAGGAATTCGCGCGTATCCGGATGCAGGCGACAGGTGAGCACGCCGTCCGGCACCTGCTTGAAGTGGCGTCGGGCATCGACTCCCAGATGGTGGGTGAAAACGAGATCTTCGGCCAGGTGAAGGACGCTTATGCCGACGCGCAGGCCAGCCGCGCCACCGGCCCGGTCCTGAACCGCGTTTTCCAGAAAGGGTTTCAGGCGGCGAAGTACGTGCGCACGCACACCGCCATCTCCGAAGGCCAGATCAGCACGGCCAACGTCGCCGTCGACCTGGCGCTGACGATCTTCGGCGACCTTTCGCGCGCCCGCGTGCTGCTCCTGGGTGCGGGCGAAATCGGTGAAAAGACCGCCAAGGCGTTCCGCAGTCGCGGCGCACGCCACCTCACCGTCTCGAGCCGCACCCTCGACCGTGCGATGCAGCTCGCGGGTGAACTCGACGCCGCGGCCCTTCCCTTCCAGTCGATCGAGCACCACCTCGGCGGGTTCGACATCATCGTCTGCGCCACGGCCGCGCCAACCGTCGTTGTCACCGCGGCGGCAGTACAGGCGGCGATGAAGCAGCGGCCGGCCCAGCCGCTCTTTCTGATCGATCTCGCTCTGCCGCGGGACGTGGATCCAAGCGTGGCCGGACGTGAAAACGTCTTCCTCTACAACCTCGACGACCTCGCCCGGATCGTGGAGGACAATCGCGCTGCCCGTGAGGCGGAGGTGGAGAAGGCGCGCCACATCATTCTCGAGAAAACCGCCGCGCTCTGGCGCCAAGTCCAGGGGCAATGCCGCGGCGCAATCGATCCTGCCACCGGTACCGCCAGCTGGCCGGCCGGCCAGGTTCAGCAGCCGTAGCAGGGAAAGTGATCGCGCGGCGGCGGAGTTAGGCGCGCGCCTGGCGGGCTCGCAAAAGGGCCTCGGCCAGAGCCTCGACCTTGAGCGGTTTGCTCAAGTAGTCGTCCATGCCCGCCGCGAGACAGCGCTCACGATCGCCCTGCATCGCGTTCGCCGTCAGCGCGATGATCCAAGGCCGGCGCGAGGACGGCAGGCGGCGCAGCCGTCGCGTCGCCTCCAGCCCGTCCATCTCCGGCATCTGCACGTCCATGAGAATGACATCGTAGCCGCGCCTTTGATACGCGGCAAGCACGTCAGCTCCGTTTCCAACGACGTCCGCCTGATACCCGAGTCGCGCCAGCATATGCAGCGCGACCTTCTGGTTTACCACATTGTCCTCGGCCAACAGGATCTGCTCGGCCTGCGCGACCGCTGGTGCGCGCGGACCATTCGCTGCTCGTTCATCCGTCGTGACCGCACGGCGGAAAACCCGTGCGAGCGTCAAGGCGAGCGCCTCCGGCTTGACCGGCTTGCTCAGGAACGCGGCAAACCGCTCCGGCGCGCGCAGGGCCTGCCGGGCGCCGGGCGAGCCCACCAGCATGACCGGCACATCACGTTGCCGCGCCTGCGCCACCAGTTCCTCGATCCCGGTCTCATCAGGCCTTTCGTCCGACCAGAGGTGGAGCACCACCGCCTCAACCCTCTCTCGACCGATCAACGCAGCCGCTTCTTCCGGCGAGGACGCGCTCACCGCAGTCGCGCCAAAACTTTCGACCTGCGCCGCCAGGATCGCGCGCCGGGTGGAGGGACGGTCGACCAGCAGCACGCGGCGCCCCTGCAATTCGGCCACGGCCGGCGCGGACTCCGTGGCGACCTCAAACGGTAGCGCGAATGAGAAATTCGACCCGACGCCTGGCGTGCTTCCCACGCGCATGCGCCCCCCCATGAGCTCGACGAGCCGTTTGCTGATGGCCAGCCCAAGCCCGGTCCCGCCAAACCGCCGCGTGGTTGAGGCGTCGACCTGGGTGAACGACTGGAAGAGCCGCGACAACGCCTCGGCGGGGATGCCGATGCCGGTGTCGCGGACCGAAAACTCAATGACCCGCCGACGGGCCTGCGACTCGACCGTGCGCACGTGCAGCAGAACCTCGCCCTGATGCGTGAACTTCAGGGCATTGGAGATCAGGTTCACCAACACCTGCCGCAGCCGTGTCGAATCGCCACGCACTTCCGACGGCACGTCATGGCCAATGTCATACAGGAGCTCGATGCGCCGCTCGTCGGCCCGCGGCGCGAGCAGATCGAGCACACCTTCGATGCAGGGCCGCAACAGGAAGGGCTCGTCGTCGAGGTGCAGGCGGCCGGACTCGATCTTGGAGAAATCGAGAATGTCGTTGATGATGGTGAGCAGCGCGTCGCCGCTCTGCTTGATCGTCTCGACGTATTCGTGCTGGACCGGACTCAGAGGCGTCTCCAGCAGCAGCGAGCTCATGCCGATCACACCGTTCATCGGCGTGCGGATCTCGTGGCTCATCATCGCGAGGAACTGGCTCTTCGCCAGGCTCGCCTGTTCCGCCGCCTCCTTGGCCGCCAACAATTCGGAGGCCTGCCGCTTCATCTCGGAGATGTCCACGTGCAGGCCGAGAAAACCGAGTTTCTCGCCGTCGTCGCCGAAGAACGGCTGCACCTCGAGCCGCACCCACAGCATCCGCCGGTCCTTCGTGTAGTTGACGATCTCGCAGTTCAGCAGTTCGCCGCGTTCCGCGGCTTCATCGATGCGCTGTATGAGTTCCAGCGACGTGGCCGGACCGTGCAGCAGTTCACTTGGTCGACGTCCCCGCGCCTCGGCGAGCGTGTATCCAAAAAGTCGGGTGAAGCTCTCGTTGCACCAGTCGATCCGCCACTCCGAATCCATGATGACGACGGAGCTGGCGGTGCGGCTGGCCACCAGCGCGAGTCGCTGGATCTCGCGCATGCGTTCCGCGAGTTCCGCTTCCATCTGCTTGCGCCGCGAAATCTCCAGTTGCAGCGCCATGTAACCGGTGTGCTGCCCGTTGTCGTCGCGCAGCGGCTGGATTTCCAGCTCCACCCAGAACGTCGAGCCGTCCTTGCGGTAATTGAGCACTTCGCCGCGAAACGGCTCCCCACGTGAATCGGCGAGCTCGATCGCCTGCTGAGTTTCCCGCCGGCTGTCCGGGCCAAGGAACAGCTCCGCCGGACGCCGGCCCCGCACATCGCGCAGTTCGAAACCTGTCAGCCGGGTGAAAGCCTCGTTGACCCACTGGATGCGCCAATCGCGGTCGGCGATCAGCACCGAGTGGGCGGTCCGGCTCGCGACCAAGGCCAACCGACGCGCTTCGCCTTCCGTGCGCGCGAGGTCGGCGGTGATCTGCTCAGCCAAACCCAGTGCCCGGCGGCGGGCGGTGCCCAGCGACCAGGTCAAACCGGCTGCCAGCAACGACACGATCATTCCGCCCCAGAAAACGCCGCGAGTGACGACCGTCCGCCCCGTCCGGTCAAAGGCCGGCTCCGTGCCCACCCAGAGAGTCCAAGGTTGCCCGTACACGACCACGCGGCGCGTGCTGGTGAACGAGCGCTGTGCCACCGGCCCGGTGTCTTTCGAACTCGAATACAGGCGCGCCTCCGGCGTCGTCCGTTCTCCTTGGTAGATCTGAATGGCGACGTGGCGGGCCGCGTTGTCCGTTGTGTCGTCGAAAAACAGATCTGGCCGGATCGACGCGTAAACCCAGCCGATGTGCTCGCCGCCTGCGGCTTGGTCCGTGGGAGCGGCCCCACCGCGATACACCGGGTGAAACATCAGGAATCCGGGCAACCGTTCATCGCCCTCAATGATCCGAATCCGACGTGTCAGCTCGATCGTTCCCCGGCGCGCCGCGGTTTCGGCTGCTTCGCGGCGAGTGGTGCCGCTGGCGATGTCCTTGCCCAGCGCGCCGGCATTCGCGGGCAACGGAGCGTTGTTGGTCACCAGATACAACACGTCATGCGTGCCGTCGCGTTCCACGGTGAAGTCGGGATAGCCGGCCTGCCGCATCTTTGCCTCCACCGCGTCGGCCTCGGAGCGCGGCACACGCTTGGCGAAGCCCAGCCCGGTCACGCCAGGGCCGAGATAGGGTTCCACCAGCCGCACGTGATTACTCCACAGCTGGGCGTTGGGTGAAAACTGGCTGTTTTCCAGCAGCGCCGACAGGCTCATCATCGCCTGCTCGGTTGGGAGAAATTGCCTCCGCAGCGCCTGCACCACCAAGTCGACCACCCGATCGAATCGGTCCGCGTGCATCCGATGCACCTCGCGAGCGACCCAGCGGGTGCCGGCAAGCGTCAACAGCACCAGGC
>JAEWIY010000072.1 GCA_023386835.1 Verrucomicrobiota bacterium | reverse complement strand
GCCCAAGCTTGGGCCTGACGTGCCCTGGGACCTGATCCGCCTTGGTCACGACGGCCGGATCGTGTGGCGGACGAGCACCGGTCTGGCCGACATTTACGGGTTTCTGCCGACGACACGTGACGTTGTTTTTGTCGGCCAGCGTCTGCCCGCCAGCGTCGCCGGATCGAAGGGGGATCGCCGGGAGTACGCGGTCACGATCGACGTCACCACCGGCAAGTCGCGCCAGTTCGATGTGGGTGACGACTAGAAGCGAGTCGGTGGCTCGCTTTAGGCTCCGGCGCCGGCGCTGAGCCTTGGAGTTGTTGGCGGTCTCCTCGCCTCGTCGCTCTCCGTTTTCGGTCTGACGGCGCTACGAACCGCTTACAGGGTTCGCGGCCGCGGGCGCGTCGGATGGCCGCTGAATGGTGTAGCGCAGCTCCGCGAGCCCCGGGCCGAGCTGGTGCACGGATTCCAGCCGTAGTGAGGGAGTGATGACGCGCCGGGGAAAGAGGGGCTTGCCTTGAGCCAGCGTTACTGAGCCGACCTGTACGATGAGCTCATCGAGCAGCCCGGCGTCGAAGAACTGTCCGGCCAGATCACCGCCGCCCACGACCCAGATGTTCCTGGCGCCGGCCGGTACGCGCATCGCCGCATGGATCGGCCGAACATCGCCGTGCACGAATCGCACGTCGGCGCCGGCGATCGTGGGCAATCTCCGGTGCGTGAAGACCCACGCCGGTTGCGTGTACGGCCAGGGTGAACCGACCTCCGCGATCACCTTGTCGGCATTCCGCAGCATCCACTCGTACGTGGTCGCTCCCATGGCAAGGGCGCCAACTTCGGCGATGAAGGCGGGATAGCTCGACTCGTTCACGCCGCCCAGGGCGAAGAGCCAGTCGAGCGAGTCATCCTCCGTTGCAATGAACCCATCGAGGCTGGTCGCCGTGTAGTACTGCGTCTTCATGCCGAGGGATTTCGTCGTTGAGAGTGGACCAAAGTCAGCTGGGTTTTCGGGCCCACGGAAAAACAAGGAAAAGAGCGCCCGCGAAGGGCGCGAAGGGGCGCGAATCAAACCGCCTGAATCTCGGAAAAAATCTTCGCAACTCCCCGGCACCTCAGGCGGGCACGGAGACTTCGGCAATCTTGCGTTCCCGGGCCATAAACCAGACCGGCTCCTCGGTGTGTTCGTCCCGGAGCGCGGAAAGCTGCAGGTCGACGGTATACGGGCGACCGTCCTTGTGGTAGTTGACGAGCGTCTCCCGACACGGGCGGCCCTGGCGCACGGCTTCGCGTATGCGTTCTACCACGGCGACGTCGGTCGCCGGCCCTTGGAGCAGGTGGCCCGGTTTACGGCCGCGCAACTCCTCCAGGGTGTACCCGCACAGGTCAGTGAAAGCGCTGTTGACCCAATCCACTCTCCCCGCCGCGTCCGCGACCACCAGCGCGTCCATGTTACGCTCGCGGCGGGGGAGGCTCAACGACCGTAGAAGGCGGTTCTTCACCTCCGGGCGAGGCGCGACGAGCGCGGGCACTGCGGCCATGGCCACGGAAGCCGAGGCATCCTGCAGCGCGGCGACGTGCCGGCGCAGCTCGTCATGCTCTTCGAGAACGCATTCGAAACACTCCCGCTCGAAGCCCGACATGCTGCCGGAGACATAGAGCGGAGCGCGGTCCTGGAGCAGGAGTGACATCGGTCGATCGGGGCGACGGGAATCGGGAGAAGAGGAAGTCATCGGGAGCACGGCGTCAAAGCCCATCCGGCCTTCACGTCCAATGAAGGTACGCGTCACAACCGTGATCGGATTCCAAAAACTGACTGCATCCGGGGCGTTCACTCACGCGTAGGTTGAGGGAATGTACCAGCGGCTTCCGATACCTTCTCCCGTGCCGGGAGCGATTGTTCCCGGCTCCAAGAGAGCGGAGGAGCAAGGGCCGCCGAGCAGCCACCAATCGTCGCCATGATTCCCGCCGAGCAGCTTCCGACGGAAAGAACCCATTTGCCGATCATTGTGGTCGGTCCCACGTTGGGGTTCGTTCGCCATGGCGATGTTACCCGTGACACCCCTTCGCTCCCTGCGTCCGTGGTTGCGTTCCCGGGCGAGCGGCGTCGTCCGATGAGCGAGCCCGGACGGACAGCGGAGGAAGCAGCAGCTGACGCGGCGTTGGAGCGGGCGTTGGTTCAGCGGCTGGTGGACGGTGACGACAGTGCCTTGAGTGAGTTGTACGACCGTTTGTCGCGTCCGCTCTTCAGCCTCGCGCTGCACATCCTGCATGACCGCTCGGAGGCCGAGGACGTCCTGCACGATGCTTTCCTGGCGATGCGGGAAAAGGCGAGGACCTACGAGCCGAGTCGCGGCTCGGTTGCCGGCTGGGCGATCACACTGACTCGCAATCGCGCCATTGACCGACTGCGTCTGCGCCGCCGGCGCGGTGATTTGTTGGCGCAGGCGAATCCCGAGGACCTGGGCTACGTGGAGGTCGAGACCTCGTCGGCGGACGATCACCGCTGGGGTGACTTGGGAGCCACCGTCAGGACCGCGCTCGACCGCTTGCCGCCCGATCAACGCGCGGCGCTGCAGCTCGCGTACTTCCATGGCTTGAGCCAATCGGAGATCGCGGCCCGTCTTGCGGTCCCGCTTGGGACGGTCAAGGCCCGGATGCGGCGGGCGCTGCTGCGATTACGCGATCTGCTGCAGCCCTCGCTCTAGCGAGCGGTTCGGCTGCACCGGGGGGCCAACCGAAAGCGCGATTCAGATCGTCGGCCCGAGCGTACCCATCGACTGATCGCCCGCCCAGCTCCCTCGTCCGCCGCACGCACGCGGGACGGCGCGGAGCGCGAACGACGCGCGTGGAGGGCCCGGCGAGGTCGAAGCCAACGGACGCGGAGCCCCGGCGGGGGTGGGCGGAGTCCCGCGTATCGAAAAACGCGCTACAAAGTGCGTTCGGCTGCATCCAGCCACGGTGCTGAAACGTAGTCGAGGGTGAATGCCGCTCGATGACCGGGCGGCGAAATGCTCAACCCTTCGTGCTTCTTCACCATGCGCTCCTTGTTGGCCATTGTTTTGTTGACCCTCCTCACCGCACCCACCTCCATGTCGGCGGCGCTGCTCAACACGTCCAGCCGCGGAATGGTGGGCGTCGGAGAGAATGTGTTGATCTCCGGCTTCTATATTGAAGCCGAACCGAACGAGCTGCGGTGGGTGCTGATCCGCGGTTCCGGACCAAGTCTCGCGGCCTTCGGCATCACCAACGCCCTCGGTGATCCAACGGTGTCGGTGTACGATGCACGCGGCCATGTGGTCGGGAACAACAGCCGGGTCGCGGACGCTCCGGACGCCGATCTTTTGAATCGCGTGACCGGACTCGTGGGGGCGTTTCCCCAGACTTCACCCGCGGACTCGGCGGTGTTGATCGGTCTGCCGCAAGGCGTCTACAGCGCGATCCTCCGCGCGGAATCGGGCAGCGCCGGCGTGGGGTTGCTCGAAGTTTACGATGCCGGTCCGGTGGCCGACGACACGGCTGCCCAGACGTTGAGTGGCCTGGCGGCGGCGACGCCCTCGCTCTCAACGCTCGCCACCGCGTTGCGGCTAACCGGGCTTGATGTGGTGCTCTCGCGCGAAGGCCCGCTGACGGTCTTTGCCCCGACCAACGAAGCGTTCGCGGCTTTGCCCGCAGGGACGCTGGACGCGCTGATCGCGAACCCGAGCCAGTTGGCCAACGTTCTCCAGTACCACGTCACCGCTGGTCGCGTGCGTTCGACGGATCTCAGCAACAATCAACAGGTGACCACCCTGCTCCAGGGGGCAGCGCCGCTCACCGTCACGATCGCTGATGGCAGCGTCAGGATCAAGGACGCCACCGTGGTGGCCGCCGACATCGAAGCGGTGAACGGGGTGGTGCACGTGATCGACCGGGTTTTGGTCCCGTAGGGTGCGGGTCCGCGCCAGGCTGGCTGCTGGCGGCCTGGCGCGGATTTCGTTGGGCAACGGAAGCAGTGGATCCTAGCCCACGGAAGACACGGAATACTCAAGCGGAAGGTGGCCCGCGAATGGGCGGATCGGCGCAAATCAGAGCCCGGCCAAAGGGGATTGAGGAATTTCGAGGTGAGCTGTCTCGTTTGGACGGACTGGTTCGTCCTAAAGATGTCCTGTCCTTAACGACCGAAGCCCCACTTGCTCATGTCCAAAGTTCGTGTCTGTTCCTTCAGTGTGTCTCTCGACGGCTATGGCGCCGGGCCCGAGCAGTCGCTCGATCACCCGCTGGGGATCGGGGGCATGGCGTTGCACGACTGGTTTCTGCCGACCCGCACCTTTCAACAAGCGGTGATGGGGAAAGAGGACGGCGAGACCGGACCCGACGATGATCTGGCCCGGCGTGGCATGGAGAACCTCGGGGCGTGGATCCTGGGGCGGAATATGTTCGGGCCTGTGCGCGGGCCGTGGCCGCACGAAAGCTGGCGCGGCTGGTGGGGCGATGAGCCGCCGTATCACACCGAGGTGTATGTGCTGACGCACCACGCGCGGCCGTCGCTGACGATGGAGGGCGGCACCGTTTTTCACTTCGTCACGAACGGAATCACCGCGGCACTCGAACGAGCGAAAGCCTCAGCCCGAGGGAAGGACGTGCGGATCGGCGGCGGGGCCAGCACCATACGTCAGTACCTTGAGGCCGGCCTGATCGACGAAATCCACCTCGCGGTCGCGCCGGTCCTCTTGGGTCGCGGCGAGCACCTGTTTGGCGGCCTCGATCTGCCGCGCCACGGCTTCAAGGTCGCCGAGTACGTGCCGACGACCAAGGCCGCGCACTACGTGCTCACGCGCGAACGCTGAACCCGTCGCGGACGCATGCTGCCAAGCGCGCCCGCCTTGGGCGTAACCGGGAAACGAATACAGTCAGCGCCGCTGACGGTATTCGGGTTTTCGCCGGGCGGGGGCGTCGCGTCGCGCCCGAGGCACGTGCGTCACACCGCAGGCCGCTTCCACGGCGCGCGGTAGGGGCGCGCCAGCCGTTGCTGCGCTTCGGGTGGACCGGTGAGCTCGCCGGTGGCGTGGTTCCAGCCCACCTTCATGCCGGTTTCGTAGGCGATCATCGCGAGCTGCACCGCGGTGGTGGACGCATGCGCGTCCGCGGTGAGGCAGCTGGCCGGCTTGCCCTCGCGAATCGCGTCGAGGAATTCGCCGGCGTGAATCATCGACGTGTCAGCGCGCTCCTCGTGCTCCTCCCGCTTCGCCTCGCGACCCTTCGGGATGAGGATCCATTTGCTGTCGCTGACGAAGATCGTCCCGTTCTCTCCGTAGAACAACAGCCCGTTGTTCGTCTCGGGCGCGAACTCCTCGGCGCCCCAGATGCGATGGCGCCAGATGACCGGGCAGCGTTCGAACTCGAAATGCGCGACCAGTGTATCGGGCGTCGTGATGCGGTCCTTGAAGTGGTAAAGTCCGCCGGCGGCCGACACCGCGCGCGGAGCGCCTTCACCGAGGATGGTCCGCGCTGCATCGATCAAATGGATACCCCAGTCGACGAGATGCCCCTGGCCGGAGGTCTTCTCCAACCGCCAGTTCATGTGGCCGACCTGCGGGCTGTACGGAATCAGCGGGCCCGGACCGCACCACAGGTTCCAGTCGAGGGTCTCCGGGGGATTCACCGGCGCGGAGCTGACGGGGTTCGCGGTGTAGTGGATCTGCGCGTCGACCTGCACGATCCGGCCGATACGGCCCTCATCGATCATGCGCTTCACCGCGTGATACGGCGGGCTCTGGCGCCGCTGAAAGCCGATTTGCACGATCCGATCCGAACGCGCCGCGGCGGCCGCCATCGCCTGACCTTCACGCACGTCGTAAGCGAGCGGCTTCTCGCAGTAGACGTGCAGGCCACGCTCCAGCGCCGCGATGAACTGCAGCGCGTGCCACTGCGGCGGTGTGGCGATGATCACCGCTTCCATGCCCGGCACGGCGAGCAGGTCTTCGTAAGCTTTGAACGTCGCGGGTCGGTTCGCCTGCAGGCTGGCGATTTCGTTGGCGGCCTTTTCGAGATGCGCGCTGTCGACGTCGCACACGCCGACGATTTCCACACCGCCGGCCTTGAAGGCGGCCTTGGTGACAACGAGACCCCACCAGCCGCAGCCGATCAGACCAACTTTAACGGTGCGTGGGGTGGAAGAGGCAGGGGCGGCGAGGCCGCGGGAGGGGAGTTGGGTCATGGCGAGCATACCGGCCGCCGCGCCGAGAAATTGCCGGCGATTCAAGGGGTTCACGCGCCCGAGATTTCCCTTCTTGTCGGAAAACGGAAGTCCAAAGGCCGTGCGCCTTATTGCACGTTGAGGAACGTGCGGCGCATCGCCTCTGGCTGACTACACTGGCGGCCCGGATCAGCTTACCTCGCGCCACGTAATCGTCCGCATCGGAGGCTTAGCGCGAGCGGCGCAGCACGCGGATTCGGTGGGCTTCGCTGTCGCCGATGTAGACGGAGCCGTCCGCATCGACGAACACGCCGTGCGGACGGTTCATCGCGCAGGCGAGGGGATCGCCATCGGCGCCATCTCCAACCTCGCCCGAGCCGGCGATCAGCCGATGCGTTCCGGTCGCCGCCTCGACCAGCCGGATCGAGTGGCTCTCGGTGTCCGCGAGCCACGCGTTGCCCTCGGCATCGAGCGCAATGCCCTTTGGGCCGTTCAACTGCGCCTCCCGCGCCGGGCCGCCGTTTCCCGCGAACCCGGCTTCGCCCGAGCCGGCCATGTGGTGAATGCGGCCGGTTGGAAGAGAGAGGCGGAAAACCTGATTCCCCTCGCGAGTGACCAGCCAGAGGTCGCCCTGGCGATCGAAGTCGAGTGAACGCGGCGAGTGCAGCGGCGTGCTGGCGAAGCGTGCGCCGTCCGGCGTTGGGCCGGGGCGGCCGGTGCCCGCGATCGTCTCGATGACGCCATGAGTGTTGATCCGACGGATGACGTGATTGCCCACGTCGCAAACATACAGGCTGCCATCCGGGCCAAACTGGAGACTGTGCGGGCCGTTAAATGTCGCCTGGCTCGCTGGCCCGCCGTCGCCTTGGTAGCCGCGCCGGTTCGTGCCGGCCACCGTCGTGATGAGGCCGGTCGCGAGGTCGATGCGACGAATGACCTGATTGCCCGTGTCGACAATGTAGAGATGCCCGTCGGGCCCGAAGCGGAGCTCGTGGGGCAGATGAAACGTCGCCGCCGCGGCCGGCCCGCCGTCGCCGCTGTAACCCGCCGTGCCCGTGCCGGCGATCGTTGTGATCACACCCTCCCGGTCGATCCGCCGAATGCGATGGCCGGCGTGCTCGCAGAACCAGAGGGCGCCGTCCGGACCGCGGACGATGCCGTAGGGGTCGTTGATCTGAGCCTGCACGGCTGGCCCACCGTCCCCGCTCCAGCCGGCCCTTCCAGTGCCGGCGATCACCGTCACCTGCCAATCCGCTGCCTGCAACCCGCTCAGTAACATCGCCGCCACTACAGACAGGGATCCACGCATGACCCCACGCTACCCGTCGGTCGCGAAATTGCACGATGTTCCGAGCAGTCCGGCCCTGCCGCCCGAGGGCTGCTCGCGGTCGAGCCGGTTGGGCCGGCGACGATTGCGCGCCCGATGAACGGGCCTGCTCCCTCAACCTGACACCTGCGCCGTCGCGTCGCTTGAACGCTCGATCCGTCCCACGCGGAATCCGCGACCGCGGCGGCAGCAGCGGCGCCGACTGTGAGGGCCGTCCCACGCGAGTGCATGGGGCGGCCTCTTGGCTGCCGGGCCGCGCGACCACGGCAGCCGCCTCAGATCACGCCTTGGGCCAGCATGGCGTCGGCGACCTTCACGAAGCCGGCGATATTGGCGCCCTTCACGTAGTTGACGTAGCGGTCGTCCTCGCGGCCGTGGTGCACGCAGGCGTGGTGGATGCTCTGCATGATCGCATGCAGTCGCGTATCCACTTCGGGGGCCGTCCACGAGAGGCGGAGCGCGTTTTGGCTCATCTCAAGGCCGCTCGTCGCGACGCCGCCAGCATTGGCCGCCTTGCCGGGACCGTAAAGGATGCGCGCTTCCTGGAACACTTCCACCGCTTCGGGCGTTGACGGCATGTTCGCGCCCTCGGCCACGCAGGTGGTGCCGTTCTTGACCATGCGCCGGGCATCGTCGCCGTTCAGCTCGTTCTGCGTCGCGCAGGGCAGGGCAATGTCGCAGGGCAGCGACCACGGTTTTTCGCCGGTCTTGAACGGCAGCTTGAACTCGCGGGCAAACTCCGAGATCCGGCCGCGCCGTTCGTTCTTCAACGCCATCACCCAGATCAGCTGCTCCTCAGTCAGCCCTTGCGGAATGTGCACGGTGCCCTCGGAGTCGGAGAGCGAGATGACCTTCGCGCCGAGCTCGATGCACTTTTCGGCGGCGTACTGCGCGACGTTGCCGGAGCCGGAGATCGCGACCGTCATGCCGTCCACGCTGTCGGAGTGCGCTGGCGACGCTTTCAGCATCTCCTGGGCGAAATAAACGCAGCCGTAACCCGTCGCTTCGGGTCGGATGAGACTGCCGCCATAGCTCAGTCCCTTGCCGGTAAAGGTGCTGCTGACCTCGTTGGAGAGTTTCTTGTAGTAGCCGTACATGTATCCGACTTCCCGTGCGCCGACGCCGATGTCGCCGGCAGGGACATCGGTCACCGGGCCCAAATGACGCCAGAGTTCGGCCATGAAGGCTTGGCAGAACCGCATCACCTCGCCGTCGCTCTTGCCCTTCGGATCGAAGTCCGCGCCGCCCTTGCCGCCGCCCATCGGCAGCGTGGTGAGCGAATTTTTGAAGGTCTGTTCGAAAGCCAGGAACTTCAGCACGCCGAGGTTCACCGACGGGTGGAAGCGGATGCCGCCCTTGTACGGTCCGATCGCGCTGTTCATCTGCACGCGATAGCCGCGGTTCACCCGCACCCGGCCGCGGTCGTCGACCCACGCCACGCGGAAAAGAATGACACGCTCCGGTTCGACCATCCGCTCCAACAGGGCGGCGCCCGCGTAACGCGGGTGGCTTTCGATGTAGGGCCAGAGGCTGTGCGCAACTTCCTCCACCGCCTGATGGAACTCCGGCTGGTGCGGGTCGCGCGTCCTGACACGTTCTAGAAAGTCTTCGAGGGAATCGTTCATATCGGGGAACCGCCGTCGGGTGAATGACTGCACGGTCGAAAGGCGAGGAGATTATCAGTCGAAAGTTAGGTGTAAACGAAATGACTTGGGTTTGCCGAGACCTGTCTGGACCGCTGGGGCGCCGCCATTCAGTTGCGGTGGGCGGGGCAGGCGCGATAGCTGGAGGCTGATGAGGGGCAGCCCACCCGCGGATCGCGGCCGCCGGGCTAGAGGCGAGCCGGGTTTTTGGGGCGCAACGGGTTGATCGGGTGGCGTTGAGCTTGTCGCCGGGCGCGATGTGCCCTTGCCTGCGCCACCATGCAGCACCCCACTGCCTCGGAGCGCCTGTCCACGCGCGAATACGTTGCCTATGCGCTGGGCGACACCGCCTCGAACCTGTTTTTCCAGACGTTCAACATCTTCCTGACGTACTACTACGTGGATGTGTGGGGCATCCCGGCGTCGGCGCTGCTGCTGATGATGCCGCTGGTGCGGTTGTGGGACGCCGTGAACGACCCGATCATGGGCGCGATCGCGGACCGGACGTCGACCCGCTGGGGCAAGTTTCGGCCGTACCTCCTCTGGGGCGCGCTGCCGTATGGAATTTGTGGTTACCTGATGTTCGCCGGTCCCGATTTGAGCGAGTCGGGCAAGGTGATCTACGCGTACATCACGTACACGCTCATGCTGATGGCCTACACGGTCATCAACGTGCCGTATTCGTCGCTGCTCGGTGTGATCAGCCCGTCATCCGGGACGCGGACGGTGGCGGCGAGCTTTCGGTTCGTCGGCGCGTTTGGCGGCGGCCTGTTGATCAGCCTGCTGGTTCGTCCGCTGGTGCGGGCGCTCGGCGGTGACGATGAGGTCCTCGGCTTCCAGCTGACGATGGCGGTGTTCGGCGTGCTCTCGGTCGTGATGTTCTGGATCACCTTTGCCAATACGCGCGAACGCGTGACGCCGGAGCCGACGCAGAAGAACCACCTCGCCGGCGAACTGCGCGAACTGGTGCGCAACGGACCGTGGGTCGTGTTGCTGGTCGTGGCGATCTTCTCGACCAGCTTCATCGCGCTGCGCTCGGGCAGCACCCTGTTCTACTTCAAGTACTGCGCGGGTGACGACGGCTCGCCGATCCTCTTTGGCCGTCTCGATCGCAGCACGGTGTTCCTGACCAGTGGCATGTTGAGCATGATGCTCGGCACCGCCGCGCTCGGCACGGTGGCGCGCCGCGTCGACAAAAAGATCCTGGCGGCGGTGCTTTCGGCCATCACCGGCGTCTGCTTCCTCGCCTTCTACTTCCTGCCGGCGAACAACTTCGGCCTGCTGCTGGCGGTGAACGCGATCGGCACCTTCTGCATGGGCCCAACCTCCGCGCTGGTCTGGGCGATGTACGCGGACGTGGCCGACTACGGCGAATGGAAGTTCCGGCGCCGTTCGACCGGGCTGGTTTACTCGGCCTCCCTGTTCGCGTTAAAGACCGGCGTGATGGTCGGCGGTTTTCTGCTGCCCCTGCTGCTCGACCGCTTCGGTTTTGTGCGCAACGCCGAGCAGAGCGCCACGGCACTCCTCGGCATCACGCTCGCGTTCTCCGTTTTCCCGGGTGTGCTGGCGCTGCTCAAGGGGGCCGCGCTGCTGGTGTATCCACTCGGTCGATCCAAAGTCGAGGAGATCGAGCTGGCGCTGCGGGCGCGCCGTGGCCCGGCGGAAGCGCCGGTGGCGTGATCGTCGGCTAAGCGGCAGGGGCCGCGCGTGGCGGGTGCGCAGCCAGCGCGTAAAGGGAGCGCGGCTGGGTGCGGCGCGTGAAGACGCGATCCAGCGGCGTGAGGACACGCGCCGCGTGCGCTGACGGCTTCAGACCTTCAGTTTCGCGCGGAAGCCGCGGCCGCTGTAATAGGATTGCGCGCCGTTGTGGTAAATGAACACCCGGTCGTAGCGGCGATCGCCGAAGATCGCGCCGCCCAGCTTCCGGAGCGGGGCGGGGGTCTTCAGCCAGCTCGACGACTTGGTATCGAATTCGCCGATTTTCTGCAGCTCGTGGTATTCGTCCTCCGTCAGCAACTCGACGCCCATCTCGTCGGCCAAGCCAACGGCGCTGCCCTTCGGTTTTGCCTCCTTGCGGGCGTTCAGCGCCTCCTGGTCGTAGCACAGGCTGGCGCGCCCGGCCGGGCTCTGCGGCGAGCAGTCGACGAACGTGATTTCGCCGCTCTTGGCGTCCCGCGCGATCACGTCCGGTTCGCCGCCGGTCTGCTCCATCTCCTGCAACGACCGGAGAGCAGCTGCGTTGTCCTTCAGCCGCGCCTCCACTTGGGACCAGTCGATTCCGCGGTGGCGGGCAGGGTGCTTCTCAAAACGGGTGCGCAAGGTGGCGAGCAGCGCGTCGCGTCCCGACGCGGAGGGGGGTTTTGTGGCTTTGGAACGACTCATCGGAGGGGACGATCAGGGGTGAAGGGTGGAGGCGCGGAAACGGACCGACGCGGTGGAGCAGGGTTGGCAGCGGCTGCGCGATGAAAGTGGTCGTTGGCTGTATTCAGTGCTTAACGACGTGACGCGCACCCGCTCATACTGCGGCATCATCCGCTCACGGATCCGGCCGCGCCGCGTCGGTGCTCACCGCTGTGGCGTCACAGGTGTTCTTCATACGAGATTTCGATCTTGGCGGTGAACGCCTTCTTCTTGGCTTCACCCTGGAAGCGGACGCTGTGCGTCAGCTCATCGTAGAGGAAGCCGTTCTCCGGGTCGGCCGGGATTTCCTCGCCGTCGACCAGCACGTGCAGGCTCTTCGTGTAGAGCGTGGCGTTGGGATCGACCGGCTCGAGCGGCACGGCGACGGTATCCGCGATGCGATCGCCGAGGGCGGCCAGCGGTCCGGAGAAGTCGCTCTCGATGTTCAGCACGGTGCCACCGGTGAGTTCGGCGGCGCGGCGGTGGGAGATGTTGTTCGGCGAAACGACGGCGTGCATCTCGAGTTTACCGCGCTTGTTGCCCTTCGCGATGATGAACGGACGGCGCACCCAGTAGTTGATGTAGCCGTCGAGCGTCTGCCGCTTCTCCGGGTGACGCTCGTTGAACTCCTGCAACAGCTCGGGCAGGGTGCCGTTTTGGATCCATTCGGCCTGGGGCGTGCCGTCGCGCTGCTCCTTCCACACCGCCATGCGGGTTTCCTCCTCGTCCATGAAGAAGACGACGATCGTCGTCGCCTCCGGGCGCAGGAACGCATGCTGGCCGTTGTAGTAACCGGCGACGAAATTGTACACCGACGTAAACGCGGTGCGGTTGCTGTCACCGTTGGTGCCGACCTTCACGAGCTCGGCAAAGATGCCGTCGGGCGTGCGCGGCGTCACCCAAGGCTGGTCCATTACGGGCAGCGTCACCAGGTTGCCATTGCTGGCGACGCGTTTGGTGGCGCTCTTCGGGCGACCGCGCCGGTCGAGCACGGGGGCGCCCGTCGCATCCAGTTCCACCGAGCGAACCTCCTTGTAGTAACGCTGCTGGTCCGGCCGGCGGCGCGGATCGGAATCGACGAAATCCGTCGTGAGCACGCCGATCCGGTAGTCGAGGTCGCGCGTATGGAAGAGCTGGCGGAAACGGTTCAGGTTGGCGGCGATCCGGCTTTGGTGCTCGGCCATCGAGGGCGAGTTGTTGATGACAAACACCAGGTCGACTTCGCGGCTGCGGGAGCGGTCGGCGGTGATCTGTTTCAGGCGGCGGATCGGCTCGACGCTCACAACCACGAGGTTTTCGACGCCCAGCTCGGGGTTGTTTTCGTCGACCGTGTAATATTGGAAGCGGTCCTCGCCGATGAATCCGGGGTTCGGCGCGTAGCTGAGCTGGCCCGTGGCGCGATCGATTCGGGCTGTGCCGTTCTGCGGCTTCGCCTGGTCATCGAGCACGTAGGCGACCTTGGGATCGATGACGGTCAGGCGATCCTGCGGCATCATGAAGTCCTCGTGGCTCGGCAGCTTGTGGGAAATCGGCTGGT
Source organism: Verrucomicrobiota bacterium (assembly GCA_023386835.1). Lineage (GTDB taxonomy): Bacteria > Verrucomicrobiota > Verrucomicrobiia > Opitutales > Opitutaceae > Actomonas. The sequence goes on along the minus strand of JAEWIY010000072.1, from coordinate 3,684 downwards.
TCGGGCGGGTGTTCAGCGCGACCTGGCGCACGTTCAGGATGCGCTCGCGTTCCGCGCTCACCTCAAACTCCTGCAACGTCACCGGCGGCGGGGGCTGCACGGTGATGACGACCCGGTTCTGGAAAACGAGGCCGGTCGACTCGTTGCGAACCGTGTAGCTGAAATGGTCCTCGCCGGAGTAATCCTCCTGCGCGCGATACGCGAAGTAGCCGAGCCGCGCGGTCTTGTTGCGGAAGAAGTCGGCGTCCTCCCCCCCGGCCAGGCCCACGCGACCGAACAACGGCTCCTCGGTGATGGTGTAGACCAGATCGGTGCGCGTGTCGGAGCTGAGGAGCTCGGGTGGGGCAAACAGTTCGCCGTGCACGCCCCCCTCCTCGGCTTGGAAGACCATCGGCTCCGAGGACACGATCGGCTCGACGTTCCCCGGGCTGGTGGATTGCGCCGCCGCCAGGACGGGCCACAGGGCCAGCAGCCAGACCCGGCGCAGGACGAGCAGCCAGCCAGGCGAGCCGTGGAGAAGGGAGGACTTAGGGAAGGCCATGTGGCGCATACCGTTTATCCGTCACCCCGCCCAAAGCGAGGTTCCGTCAGCGCTGGCTTGGGCGGGCCGGCGACGGCCTCCCGCGCGCCGCAAAAATTCCGAACTTCGAGGAGCTTACGCCGGCTCGGCCCACAGGCCGGGGGCGAGCCAGCCCCGACCCCGCCGGCAGGGGCGGGGAGCGCTACTTTAGCCCGTCACCACATGGGTGCCCGGCTGCCGTGGTGACGCAGCCCGAGAAACGGCCGATTGAGGGCCAGGAAAACGCCAAAAAAACACCTTGCGCAACCCGGTTTGAGACCTAGCGTCCGCCCTTCGTTCTTTTTACGTCCCCATCGTCTAGCCCGGTCCAGGACACCACCCTTTCACGGTGAGAACCGGGGTTCGAATCCCCGTGGGGACGCCATTTTAGCTCCTTGGAGACAAGGAGTTACACTTTCCAGAGGCTAGGTTGCCAGTTGACGCGGCAACCTTCATTATGAACCAGCCTCAATTCACCATCCGCCGTTTCGAGAACCGGAACGGCGTCGTCTCCTGGCGCGTCTCCGGCTCCCTGAATGGCGAGCGGATCCGCAGGAACTTCAAGACCCGCGAAGAAGCCGCCGCCGAAAAGGGCGTGCTCGAAATCCGGGCGGTCCAAAGCACCTCCGGTCTGCGAGCGATTGCGACCGCCTTGACGGAGGCTCAGGTACGAGAAGCCGAAGCGCTCTACCGGCGGATGGAAGGCAAAAGCCACCCACTCTCCTTCTACGTCGATTTCGCCTTGGCGAACTACCAGGAACCCCGCGAGCGAAAGTCCCTCAGCGACGGCATTACCGCATACATCAAGGCGAAGGAACACGAGTTCGATGAGGGGAACATCCGGTATGCGCAGCTCAAGCGGATCGGCTGGGACCTGCGCCGGCTCGAAAGGCACTTTCCCGGCAAAACGATTGCCGAGATCGTCCCGCCAGCAATCACCGACTTCTTGGAGAGAAGGGGCAACGGCCTCAAAACGTACAATAACCAGCGCGGTACGCTCGGGACGTTCTTCAAGTACGCGTTCCAGCGCGGTTGGATCAACGAGAACCCTATCCCGAAAGTGCCGCACTTTCGACTGCGCCAGTGTCGCGGAATGGCCACTACATTTACGGTGGAGCAGTCACGAGAGCTGATGGAGTATTTCGAGACCTTCGAGGGGGGGCGGTGGATACCGTACTTTGCGCTGTGCCTTTTTGCGGGGATTCGTCCCGGTGTCCCGGACGGCGAAATCAGCAAGCTTGAGACCGAACACGTGAACCTCCGGACCGGCGTAATCAAGGTGCCGGTAAAGGTCTCGAAGGTCCGGGAGCCGCGGCAGATTACAATTCAGCCCAATCTTGCCGCTTGGCTGATCGCTTACCCGCTGGACAAGTTCCCGATCGTTCCGGGCGATTTCCAGAAGCGACGCGCGAAATTCCGCGATCGCTTCAAGCTCACCCACGACGTGCTTCGCCATACGTTCATTTCCATGTTCGTGGCTAAGTTCCGTTCGTTCGGCGAAGCAGCCATTCAGGCCGGCAACTCCGAAGCGATCATCCGGAAGCACTACCTGGATTTGAAGAGCCAGGAAGAGGCAGATGCGTTCTTCGCGATTTTCCCGAAGGGTGGTGTGATCAACGCCGAGCCGTCCGCCTCTTTGGATCTGCGGGCGCCAGAACACCGGATGGCCAGTTAGCATTGTGTGGATTCGATACGCATCGGTCCCGACGACATGACAGATCCTCCGGCAGCGCTTCGCGTCTGCCGGAGCCCCGAGGCGGGATGTCTTGTTACGCGTCCATAGCAGTTCTCCGTAGCTGACGCGAAAACGTAATACGCCTGATTGTAGCAGGCGCTCGAAAAACCAGTACGCTGGGGTTCTTTGCTCCAGGAATCTGGTCGCCGCACCTGCCCGCTGACGCACCTGAAGCCGCTCCAATCGATGCCCAGCCAGTCGGAAGTGTGTCGACCTGCCGCCCGAACGCTGCTGCGCATTTAGTCGCGAGAGGCCAATCGAGGTCGGGGCCTCGAGGCGCATGTACCCGTGTACTCACGGCTAGAGCCGGTTTCATCGATGATCTTGAAGAGAGAGATGTTCCAGATGTGGGACACGGCCGTCAGTTGACGACGACACCATCTGTATGAACGAATCTATCTCTGACAGCTCGCAGCCTAATCGACTAGTCAACATTGTTGACCTACGATTCAGCGGAATCTTCCCCAAGGGGAAGGAGCCATCAATTCGCACCCTTCGCCAATGGACAAAGCTCCGCCGCATTCCTCACCACCGACTCGGCCATTTCGTCTATTATAACTTAGCCGAGATCGAGGCGCACATCCGCACCAAGCTTAAGGTGCCGGCGCGGTGACGGACGCTGACCTCGCGCAGGTTGTGCTGACGCCTTCTTGCAGTCGTGATCAAGGGCGAAGCCAAGGTGCATACCGATACCATTCTTCAGCCGGCATTTTTGGCTGAGAACGGTTCTGTCCAAGTGCCTTTTCAGCCAATCTGGTGGGGAGGCCGATCGGACGGCACCGATCTAGCGCGGCGTGGGGAGTTTTGAGTCTGTCAAGCATCGGCAGCGGCCGTTACTCGTGCCCGCCAGAGCCCACACTGCCAGCTAGTTCTGGAGCACGAACTATTCGATGTTCAACGGTCCATCGGAACTGAAATAGTCTCGGCTTTTCCGCTGATCCCGGGAAACCGCTTGAAAAGCGCCTCCACCATTGCGGGCATCACCATCGCTAGTTCCGAGCTTGAGCCAGAGCTAAGGGCTCGCCCCTCGAAAACCTTTGGTGCGGAATCACCCTCGGCAACGTCCAAATCATAGATGGCAACGGTGAGGTATCGGTCGTACTCCGTGCGACGGTACGGAATGGCGCCCGTCTGTCCGAAAGTTGCAGGTGTCGTAGTCGTGGCTGAATAGTTCAGCGATCCCCCCCTGTTCGTGTTCACCATCCCGGATGTGAACGAAGTTCCACCGCCTGTTTGGCCAAATATAGGAATGGTGCCAGACACGAATGGCACTAAGTTAAGCCGGGCTCATTTGAGGTTACGGGAGGGAGAAACGACCATCTTTTTGCGCGGCTGGGTGAGCAGCTGGTAGGTCTTGGGGCGCCGCTTTTTGACGCGCGGCTCGGAGCGA
>JAEWIY010000042.1 GCA_023386835.1 Verrucomicrobiota bacterium | reverse complement strand
GGCCTCCAGTGAGGGTGCCGTCCTGCGCGCCACCAATCGCGACAACTACCCGTTTTGGTCCACGCCGCTTACCAAGCAGGGCAATCAATGGACCGCAGCCATCGACCAGGAGGGGCTGCAGGCGATTCTGATCGTGGACCGATTGGTCGCCGAATTCCCCGGAGCCGCGCGCGACAACGAGGCGCTGCAACTCGTGATCTCCCGTGAGCGCTTCATGCCGGCGTTTGAAGGGAGCGCGGCCATCGTCGGCAACGCCCCGCTGTTCTTCGTTCCGCCCGAACCACCGGAAAAGCCCGAGGTGCCTCAGCCCAATGTCGACCGGCTGCGCGCGGACAGCTTCGCCATGATGGCGCGCGTTTGGGATCACCAGATCGCCGCGCACCAATCCCAGTTCGCCGCGGCACGTTCCCGCGCCCACGGGCTTTTCCTGGACTTGAAGACCTCGGGTCGCCTGCCTTTCAAACCCGAGGCGGTCGAGCAACTGGCAAAGAGCTACGAGCAGCTGGCGCAGCAGGAACAGCAGATCGCGCAAGCCCGCCAACAGTGGCGACAAACCGTTCAGCAGTTCGTGCAGGAGTGGAACGCCGCCCACAGCGGCCAACCGCCGCTCGCCGTCAACTTCGGCGAGCCCGCCGCGTCCTGAACACCGCTTAACCGGCCGATCCCTCGAGCCCCGTCTTTTTGGACGGGGCTTTTTTTGCCTTCCGCCGCGGTTGGTCGCGAATCAGCTCCAGGTCGCGCACCAGGGCCGCAAAAGCAGCGTCCGCCTCCGTTCGGTCACGCAGCCGCAGCAACGCGGACGGATGCACCGTGATGAGCGCTTCGACGCCGAACTCGGTCGGCAGGCGTTGTCCTCGTTCCGTCAATACACGCACCACCCGGCCGACGACGCTGCGCGCCGCCGTGGCGCCCAGGCAGACGATCAACTCCGGTCGCACCGCCCGCACCTCCGCCTCCAGCCACGGACGGCACGCGGCGAGTTCCAGGGTCGCAGGCTTCTCGTGCAGCCGGCGTTTGCCTCGCGCGACCCACTTGAAGTGTTTCACCGCATTGGTGACGAAGAGCGTGCCGCGATCGATGCCCGCCTCCTCCAGCGCACGGTCCAGCAACCGTCCGGCCGGCCCGACAAACGGATGCCCGGCCCGGTCTTCCTGATCACCGGGCTGCTCGCCCACCAGCAACACCCGCGCCCGCGCAGGACCTTCGCCGAACACGGTTTGTGTCCCCGTCCGCCACAACGGACAAGCCCGGCAACCCGCGGCCGCCGCCCGCAATTTGGCGAGATCGCGTGTCTCAGGCACAGGCGCACGCGCGACCTCCGGGGAAACGATCCGGGTTGCCATTCCCGACGGACCCGCCGGGCCGCGTCATGGTTCACCTGTTACGAAATCACCGGAATCGACACTTGACGCGTGGCCGCATCTTTGGCGGCCTGCGGGGCAATGTTCGCCCACGGAACCTCAACGATTGACGCCTCCCGCCGCTCCGCCGCCGGCGCGTCCGTCGTTATTTCCGTCGCCGTAGTCGTTACTCGCGCACCGCGAGAGGGCTGAACGCTACCAGGCTTTCGCCCCTCCGGTGCCGCACCGGAGGGGTTTTTTGGGCCCTGAGGTCACGCGGCGCAGGAGGAGCGAGAGCATCATCACCAACCATGCTCATCATGCCCATGCTCACCCTGCCACCCACCGCCCGTCAGCTCGATCCCGAGGATGACCAGAGAATCGCCGCGCTCACCCGACGATTGACCCAAGCCGCCCGCGAAGCGCACGTGCTCGCGCCGCGCGGCTGCGAAAACGATTTCCTCGTGCCACTTCTCCGCCCCGACTTGGTGACCGGCGGGGCGATCCCGGCGGGCTTCCCCAACGTCTCAGGATGAGGGCGCCTCGAAGCGGAACTCCTGCTGCACCCGGACCGCGACGGGTCGGCCCGCCCGCAACGGCGGCTCGAAGCGCCACTGTTCCACCGCCTGCAGCGCCGACGCTCCGTGCACCGGTGTGGTGGCCGTCACAATCGCCGGCATCCGGGGGCGGCCCTCGCGATCGACGATGAAATCCACGACGACCCGCGCGGGCATCGTGCTTTCCGACTCGTCGTCTTCCTGTACTGGCAACGGCGATACGACCGAAACGGGCTGCAACGGCCGGTCCAGCTCCGCGCCAGTGGACAAATGGGCCGCCAGCTCGGCGCCACCGGCCCGCGCCACCAACCGATCCAGCGTGGCCATGGGCGTGAGCGTCACCACCGCACGTCGCGGTTCGAACACCAGCCGCACCGTCTGCCGGACCGCGATCGGCTCTCCGTTTCGCCGGGCGGGTTCATACCGCCACTCGCGCAGTGCCTTTTCCGCCAAGTTCCCGTACAGCGTACGACTGCTGTGCGTCACCAGAACGTCCAGCAACCGCCCGTCCGCATCCACGTGCACCAGCGCCGTCGCCTCGCCGGCCGGCGGGTCCATCGGCTCAAACGTCTCCGGAGAGAGCACGTCCGTCGTCTGGACCACCTTCAGCGGCTGAACCTGGGCGGCGGACGGAGCGTCCACGCACCAGCCACGGCAGGTCAGCCAGACCGCCAAACCCGCGCTTCGAACGGCTATTTTCCAACGATTCGCGCCCACAGTTGGGCAGGATAGTCTTCCCGGTTACCGTGACAAGTCACAGCGCGGCGCGGCTCCGTTGACCCCAGCCGCCATCCTCCGCAGCGTCGACGGATGCGTCCGCTGATCCTGCTCGATCCCCACCCGCGTCCGCTCGATCTGATCTTCACCCCCGAAACCCGCCAGCGGCTCGAGGCGCTCGGCAAAGTGATCTGGCACGACGGTGCCGCCCAGGCCGATCCGGCCCACATCGACCGGCATCTGCCCGATGCGACCATTTTGATCGGACAATCGCCGCTGCCCAAGGAACGGCTCGACCGCGCGCCCAACCTGCGGGCGATCTTCAACGTCGAAAGCAATTTCCTCCCGAATGTGGACTACGCCGAATGCCATCGGCGCGGTATCCACGTCGCTGCGACAGGTCCGGTCTTTGCCATCCCAGTGGCCGAAATGGCTCTCGGCCTCGCTTTGTCTTGCGCTCGGCGCATCCCGCAGGCGGATGCCGCCATCCGGAATGGCACGGAGACCCTGTACGGCGAGGGCGACAACCATGACTCGATCCTGTTGAGCGGACGTCCGCTCGCCTTGATCGGCTGCGGCAACCTGGGCCGCGCGCTCTTGCCGCTGCTGAAGCCCTTCGGTGGCGAGATCCTGATCCATGATCCTTGGATCCATCCCACGGTCCTGCGCGAAATGGGCGCCGTGCCGGTCAGCTTGGAGGAAGCGTTCACCCGCGCCGCGGTCGTCTTCATCCTCGCGGCCACTACGACCGAAAACCAGGGCGCGATCGATCGCCGCCACTTTTCCGTCATGAAGCCGGGCAGCATCGTGGTCCTGATCAGCCGCGCCAGCGTGGTGGTGTTTGACGACTTGCTGGACGCGGCAGCGAGCGGACGGATTCGCGCGGCGATCGACGTCTGGCCGGACGAGCCCATCCCGCCGGATCATCGCGCCCGCCACACACCCAATACGGTCCTGCAGGCCCATCGCGCCGGAAACATCCCGGAGATCTGGCCGGAAATGGGCGAGCGGGTGACGGATGATTGCGAATTGGTGCTGCGCGGATTGCCTCCGCAGCGCTGCCAGCGCGCCGTGCTGGAAACCGTCACACGGCTGCGCAGCAAACCGGTCGGCTGACAGTTGGTTGACATCAACGCGTTGCCGCACCTCCTCGTAACGGAGGTTGCCGTGCGCGTGAACGATCAAGCGGTTGTCAAGCGACTGCTGGCGGCCGGCGGTCCGCCGATCGTTTCGGCGGCTTTTGGCATTACTCTCTCGCGAGTTGCGCCGAGCCTTCCGCGCCGCGCTGCCTGCGATCGGACCCGTTCGCCATCTCGAAGGTTGGAGTGCCCGGTGCATACCGGACGGCGCGGTGAGTTTTTGCGCTACCCCGGCGAACCTCGGCGGGTGGGAGGGGTCGGGACTTTAGCACGGGCGTGTCTCCAGCGCTTCGCCCCGCGGCCGCGGCCGCCCATCCCCTTTATGAGACCGCATCCGAACACCGAGGGCAAAATTCTGCCCTCCCAAGTCAACAACGAGGGAGACCGTCGGATCGAGCAGCGGGCCCAAGAGCTCGCCGAGATTCGCGGCTCCGGTTCCTACACCCAGGAAGATCTCGCCGAGGCCGCACGCGAACTGCGTGGCCATTCCCTGCCCGTCAGTTCACCCGAGGACGACGTTGCCGAAACCGGATTGGGGCGCGACCCCAGTGATCCCGCCGCCAATACAGGTCACCATGTGCCTGACATGCCGGCGGACGACGAAAACGAAGCCTCCGCCCGCCTCGCCCAAGAAGGCGTGGACGAAGCGCAGCATGACTTGATGCTGGCTGCTCGTCGGCGTCGCGAGAATCCCTGATCAATTGGTCCGCTGGTGTAAGCACCGGCGTATTAACGAGGGCCGGACATCGTCCGGCCTTTCTCTGCTTTCGGCCATCGATTGGAAGGCCGACGTTTACTACCACCGCGACGTGCCAGGAGTGCGAACGTTAACCCGCTCGGCGGAGAAACCAGCCGCCCGGCCTAATCACGTTGCGATCACTCCACCGCCGCCACGGCGACGATCGGGGAGTCCGACAAGGTGAACCGGACAGTGCCGGTGCGATTCACAGTCGAGGGCGCGAAACTGAACTCCACGTTACCGGTGGAGGGCATGACGGACGTCGTAAAGCTGGTGCCGCGCATCTGGCCAAGCAGCACGTGATCGCCGTTTCGGTTTTCGTACACGCTCACAATCACATCGACGGGCGAATCGACGCGGTAATAGAGCAGTTCATGCGGAACCACTTGCACCTGCTGCGTCGCCGTCCGCCCACTCTTCGGTCCCGCCTCGTCCGTGGTCGCAGCTGTAGTGCCGACCTGAATATCGTACGAGGCCGGATAGTCGACTTGAGGTGCTGAGGCCGTCGTCTGGCAGCCCGCACCGAGCCCGGCTAGCATCAGCAGCGGGATCAGGAGGGGCAGGCGCGCATTCATGGGTCAGCGGGGGTTGTTCTCCGCCACAGAGCGACGCGGCGGCATGCGGTTCCCAAGCTCGCGGCAGCTGCTTCGCCATTGCCAGGAGCGGGCCCGCTCGAGTTCCCTTTCGCACCCCTCCTCTCCCCCATGATCCGCCGCCTCTCCCATCTGTGCCTGATGACCAACGACCTGCCCCGCCTGATCGCGTTTTACCGCGACGTACTCGGGTTGACGGTGCAGTTCCGGTTCAAAAACGCCGAAAATGAGGAGTTTGGCGTTTATCTGGGCTGCGGTGATACGACTTTTGTTGAAATCTTCGATCAGGTCCTCGCCGCCAAACAATGGGGCGGCGATCTCAAGCCGCTGCAGGCCGGAAACCGTTACAGCCACTTCTGCCTCGAGGTCACTGGACTGGACGACGTGCGCCAACGCCTGCTTGGACGGGGAGCGCAGGTCGGTCCCATCTCGGAAGGCATCGATCATTCTCTCCAGGCATGGTTGAGCGATCCCGATGGCAATCGCATCGAACTGATGGAGTTCACGCATCGGAGTCGCCAGTTGCAGCCCGCCGAAGGCTGAGCGGCCCACCCGCGCGCCAGCGGAAGCCCTCGGCGCGCCGGTCGGCCGATGGCTCACCGCATCCTCGCGTGCGCCCCGGCATGCGACGCGGGAAGCACGCGTCTCCGCGTGTCGTGCCCAAACCACTACCGAACAGAGGCGTCGTCCGGCAGTCCCAGCTGTTTGTACAAGTTGCGGCGACCTTCCTTGTCGCCCTGCAGGATCTTGTGTGCGTACGCCGCCACGGCCTTCGCATGCGCGCGCGGCACGACAACCACACCATCACCGTCAGCCACAATCACGTCGCCCGGCATCACAAGCACACCCCCGACGACCACCGGGCGGTTGACGGATTCCATTTCATTCCGGCCGGGCCGGATTCCTCGTCCGGCGTGGCGAAGATAGAGCGGGATTTCCTGCGTGATGATTTCGTCCGTGTCGCGTGCCGTGGCATCCGTAATCACGCCGACGCAGCCGCGCTGCTTCCACGCCATGATGTTGTTGGATCCGATCGAACCAACGTCGGCGTTGGGCGCTTCGTCCAGCACCAGCACGGAGCCGGGGCGCAGCAGATCCATGAAAGGCTCGCTTGAACGCGTGTTGTAGAACTCGCCCACCCAGCGATCGAAATCCGCCTCCTCCCGTTTGCCCGCCGGCGGCTGCTGGGTCGGCACGTAACGCGCGGTGACCGCGACTCCAATGATCCGGTGTTTGTACTCCTTCGCATCCTTCCACAACGGCGCGATCTCATGATCCATCAGGCCGATGTTGTGCAGGCCGACCGAGTCCATTCCGTCCGTCACATCGGCGACGCGCAGGCCTTCGAACGCCTGCAGGATCTCACGATCCTCCTCGAGCGAGTAAACCGGCGTCTCGATGAAGTTCTGGCCGGACCGCGCATCCGGTCCGGCTTTCTGTGCGAAGACTGCCGAGGTGAAGGTCAGCGCGGCAACAGCGCCGCACCAGCTGGCACGAACAACAAGGGGGATATTCATGGGGAAACAGGGGAAGGCGACGGTGTCCCGACTGGCGCGGATTCGCAAAGCCAAAGCGAACTCGGATGAGCCGCTCGAGACTTCTCCTGCTTCGCCGCGAGCGGCGTCAGGCGGAAAAATGTGTGCGCAGTTCCCCGGCGGGCATGTTCGTCAGGTCCTTTGTCAGGGCTTGTCGAATACGCTGACGCACGTCTGGCGAGAGCCGCTCCAGCACGGCCTGATGCACACCCGGGGGCGCCGCATAGTCCCATTCCGCCGCTGGATGCTCGGCCAGGAACGCGTTCACTTCACGCGCGACCTCGTCAAACACCCGCTTCTCGTTTTCACGTTCGCCCGGCAACCGCTCGTCGATCGACATGCCCTTGTAGTTGCCGCCTTGCTGCGGCTGGCTCGGATGCCGGCCCGCCTGGTCAGTGTCATACTGATTGAAGGGCGTACGACCGGCCGGAATGTCGAGCTGCTGCACCGGCTGAAATCCCGGCGTCGTCTGGCCGACCGGCTGTTCAACTTTATAAATTCGGATGCTACCCCGGTTAAGCGTCACCGCGTATCGTTCGTTCATGGCAGGAAGGGTTGACGTTGGGCTGGCCCGGGCGGACAGGCGCCGCGCGACGCGGACAATCAACGCCGGGCCCGGCGTTGGGCGTGGATTCGTCCCCGCAGACTTGGTTCCCCTGCCAGGCCCAGCCTGAATGCACCGGGGATTCTCCCGACGTTACGCCCGTTCGGGGAACCAGCGCGGCGCGCACCACTCTGGGCTGGCATGAGCACCACCCACGCTACCCTCGCTGAGGTCGTCTCCCAAGGAGGTCGGACCGGTTCTGTTGAAAGTGCTGACGCTGGCTTTCGGGTCGAGTTCCAGGAGCCATCCGAGAAGATCCCCTCAGGCGTGACGCCGGAGCACCTTTTCGGCGCAGCTTGGGCCGCCTGTTTTCACAGCGCGATTCGATACGTGGCGCAGCAGCGGAAACACCCGGTGAAGGGTTCGATGGTCACCGCACGCGTCCATCATCACACGGATGACGCCGCCACGCAGCCGTTCACCGTCGAGTTGCTGGTGACCCTGCCGGGTATCGACGAGGCGGATGCCCAACGCATCATTCGCGACGCGCATCAGATGTGCTGCTACACACGGGCAACCCGCGGCAACGTCGAGGTGAAGACCTCGCTGAACTGAAGACGTTGTCCGCCGGACCTGCCTGCGGCGCCGCGCGCTCACGCGACGAGGTCTCCGGTGAGTGCTTGCCGGCGCGGGCGGGCGTCGCTGCTACAGCTGGGAGCGCAGCAGGCCGCTGAGTTCGTCACCGAGCTTCACCCAAATCGAACGGTCGCGGTATTCGGCGAGGGTCAGCTCACGCGAACCGGCCTTGTCCTCGTCAAAGATCCGGAGCTGCTCGCGGGCGAACGCGCGGTCGAGCACGTTGATGTTGGCCTCGTCGTTGATCCGGAACGAGCGGTTATCGAAGTTCACCGAACCCACGGTGACGAAGATGTCGTCCACGATCATCACTTTGCAGTGATAGAGCGCCGGCTGGTATTGGTAGAAACGGACGCCGGCCTCGAGGAGCGGACCCCAACGGGAACGCGAGGCGCCTCGGCCGATGCGTGAATCATTCTTCTCCGGCACGATCACCTCGACCTCGACTCCACGTCGACGCGCATCGACCAGCATCTTGATGGCAAGGTCATCCGGCACGAAGTAGGCGTGAGAAAGTTTGATCGACTTGCGCGCTGAGGCGATCGCGAGCAGGTGTGCCTTGCGGGCGTACTCCGGACCTTCACGTGGTCCACTCTGCCAACCCTGCACCGACGCCCGCCCGGGCGTCTCATCCGGCGGGAAGTAATCCGGGCCGTGCAGCAGCGTGCCCGTCGTCTGCAGCCAGTTGTGGGCAAAGATCCCCTGCAGGTGTTTTGCCGCCGGTCCCTCAACGCGATACTGCGTGTCGCGCCAAACGTCCTCCGATTCGGCGTCGCCATACCACTGGTCGCCGATGCAGACGCCGCCCGTGAAGGCCACCTTGCCATCGATCACCAGGATCTTCCGGTGCGTGCGATGATTGATGTTCGGCTTGATCTGCCACCAGTGCTCACGGTCGTAGAAGACAAATTGCACGCCGGCGTCTTTCATCCGGTTCATCTCCGACCGATCGAGTTTGAAGGAGCCTGCGCCGTCGACGATCGCATGAACCTTCACCCCGGCCTGCGCGCGGTCGATCAAGGCCGCCATAAACTGGTCGTTCACCATGCCCGACTCCCAGATGTACGTCTCGAACGTCACGGAGCGTTTGGCCGATCGGATCGCCTCCACCATCGCAGGAAAGATGCGCACGCCGTTCACGAGCGTCTCCAGTTTGTTGCCGTCGGTAAACGCATGCCCGAGCAACGCCGAAGTGGAATCTCGGAATGCTGGATCGTCGGGCCCATAACTCATCTCGATCGGATCACCGATCGTCCGGGCGGACGTCACAAAGAAGAACGTCGCCAGCAGGACCACGATCCCTCCGGCTATCCACAACCAACGTTTCTTCTTCCGCGCTGATTCTTCCTCGGGCGAGCGTTGGGGCTCACGGCGTCGCGCGGGCGCGCCTGCAGACGTCTGGTGGGTAAGCGGAGATGACATGGCGGACGGGCAAGTCGCCCGGGGGTAATTGAAATCACCCCCTCGACCGATCCGGAACTCTCCGGTTCCGACGCCCGGTCGCCGCCCGTGAAGCGATCACCTCAGGTCAGCGCAGGACCGGAAAGAGGCTCGCGTAGTCGTCCGTCCACAAAGCCACGTTCTCCTCGATCGGTTTAAAGTCGTCTGTCACATCCTTGATCGGCTCCGCCTCGAGGAAGGCGGACTGTTCCGCCAGCAGGATCCACGTGGTGCGGTACGACCACCACTCGTCTCCCGGGTCGTCCTGGATCACAGCCATGTGCAACCCGGCGTGCTCCGCGAGTCGTTGCACCACTGGCCGGAGGTCGAGGTAGCGGTTCGACGTGTGCACCGCCAGCGCACCACCCGGCGCGAGGTGCTGACGATAGATCTCCACGGCTTCGCGCGTCAGCAGGTGCACGGGAATGGCATCACTACTGAAGGCATCCAGCACGAGCAGGTCGAACTGCTGCGGCTCGCCCCGGGCGAGTTCGTTCTCCATCGAAAGCCGCGCGTCCCCCATCACGATCTGCACCTCCGCCTCCGTCTCCTCGAGGTAGGTGAAGTGTGAACGCGCGATGCGCTCGACCGCCGGATTGATTTCGTACACGCGGAACACGTCACCCGGCCGGCCGTACGCGAGCATCGTACCTGTACCCAGTCCAACGATACCGATCCGCCGCGGCCGATAAGCCGGGAGCTGCGCCACCGCGAGCCCCACCCCGCTGCTGCGGGCATAGTAGGACGTCGGCCAGGTCGACTGCGGGTGCGCGAGGAACTGCAGCCCGTGCGTCGTCCCTCCATGCCGCAACAGGTGGTAGTGGGCGCGCGGCTCGTGCGCGTTGTATTCAAAAACGTGCAACGTCCCGTAAAAGTTGCGCCCGCCCGCCAGCGCCGAGGCATCCTGCTTGCCGGCTTGCAGCACCAGCACGACCCCGAGCGCAAAAGACAGGAGCAGCGCGAATCCTGCCTGGCGCGGCAACCACTCCCGGCTCCAGCCCCGTCGGAGGTCTCCAAAGCACAGGAGAAACGCGACAATGAGGCCGACGGCCTCCTTCCAGTACTGGAGGAAAAACAGCTTCAGCTCGGCCCAGTAAAGGAGGAGGAAATCCAGCCAGCCCTCCGGGTATTCCACCTCCAGTGCCGGCACGACCAAGCCCACCAGTAGCAGTCCGAGAAACGGCGCGACGACCAGGACGCGCGAGCGCTGCACCAACGCGACCACGCCGATCACGTATGCGAGCGCCCACACACCCACGTGCAGCTCGAGGTAGCGGTCGAACAGCGCCGGCGCACCGAGGGCGACAAACAATCCCCCCAGCGCTCCGCCGGCCGAGATCGAAAGAAAGTACCGGGTCAGCAGGACCGGTGCGGGTTTCACGCGGTACAGCTCGCCATGGCAAACCATGCACGCCGCGAACAGCAGCACCGTATAACCCACCACCTGCTGCTCGAGCGGCGCGGAATTGCCCTCGGCCAGCAGGTAACAGACGACACCAATCGCGAGTGTCATCAATCCGGCGAAGAACCCGCGGCGGTACCACCGCGGGTGATCGAAACAGAGGATAAAACTCAGCAGGTACAGCGCGAGCGGCAGCACCCACAGGAAGGGGATGACCGCCACGTCCTGGCACAGCTTGTTCGTGACCGCCAGCAGCAGCACGGACGCCACGGCCGGCAGGACGATCCACAACGTCTGATCCGTCGCAGTAGGGCGCTCGCTCGCCGGCAGCGCCTCCCGTGTATTCACCGAGTCGAGACTCGGATCGCTTTGCGCCTGGCGGCGCAGCCGCCACGCGCAGGCACCGCAGAGAACAACAAAAACCAACAGACCCGCCGACCAGCCCCACGCCTGCGCCTGCCGTGACAGGGCCGGTTCAAACACGAACGGGTAACTGAGCAGCGCCAGCAGCGAGCCCACATTGGACAGCGCGTACAGCCGATACGGCGACACTCCGGGATGCGTCTGGCTGAACCAGCGCTGCAACAAGGGCCCGGTGGCCGAGAGAACAAAGTACGGCAGACCAAGAGTCGCCGCCAACAGCAGCAGGATCCGGCCGGTGGGATCTTCGGCCGGCCCCGGCCGCCACCCGTCTGAAGGAATGATCGGCAGGAAGAGCAGCGCCGCGGCCAAAACGATCAGGTGCACGAGCCCCTGGCGCACGGGCCGGACCCGCGTTGCGAGGACGTGCGCGTAAGCGTACCCCGCCAGCAGCAGGGTCTGGAAAAACAGCAGACAGGCGCTCCAAACGCCGGGGCTGCCGCCGAACCACGGGAGGATGTATTTCCCGATCAGCGGCTGGACCTGAAACAACAGAAAGGCACTAAGAAAGACCGTGAGCGCGTAGAGCAGCATGCGGGGAAAGGCCGCACCCTGAGGCAGGCACGCTGGTCTGTCGATTCGTCGCCGCGCTTTCTTCCGGCTGATCCGAGGACCGTCGTCCTCGCCGCCGTCACATCCGGACGGCGGCCGTGGACGTCGATCTCAGCGAGTCGGGTCGAGCACCACCTTGATACAGCCCCGCTTCTTGTTCACGAACATGTCGTACGCGTTCGGCGCCTTGGTCAGCGGCACCTTGTGGGTGATGACGAACGATGGATCGATCTTCCCTTCCTCGATCAGGCGCAGGAGCGGTCGCAGGT
The DNA here is from genome assembly GCA_023386835.1 of Verrucomicrobiota bacterium. Taxonomy (GTDB): domain Bacteria; phylum Verrucomicrobiota; class Verrucomicrobiia; order Opitutales; family Opitutaceae; genus Actomonas. Next base: position 10,500 of record JAEWIY010000042.1, on the reverse strand, counting down.
AACGCTGCATGTGCGTCTGCCCCATCTTGAACGTCACGCCCTTGTTGAACGCCGCGCCGAAAGGAAGTTTGTCGAGGAATCCTGCATACACTCCGGGCACGGACAGCACACCGCCTTTGCGCACGGCGCGCATCGCCTGGCGCAGCACAAAGGGCCGGTCGGTCTCGAGTTTCAGCGTCTGCTTCACCTTGTCGTACGCCGAACCGTGCGCCTCCATGCCGACCGCGTCGATCGCCGCATCCGGGCCGCGTCCGCCGGTCAAAGCCTTCAGCCGGTCGAGCACGTCCTCCTCATCCTCCGAGTTGATCGTGATCGCGCCCGCTGCTTCAGCCATCGCGAGTCGTTCGGGTTCACGGTCCAAGGCAATCACCTTGGCCGCCCCGAGCAGAAGCGCGCTGCGGATCGCGAACTGCCCCACCGGCCCGCAGCCCCAAACCGCCACGGTGGTTCGCCCCGGCACGATGTCGCAGTTCTCCGCCGCCATGTAGCCGGTCGGAAAGATGTCCGACAGGAACAGCACCTTCTCATCCGGCAGATCACTTTCGATCTTGATCGGGCCGACATCGGCAAACGGCACGCGGGCGTACTGCGCCTGGCCGCCGGCATAGCCGCCGGTCATGTGCGAGTACCCGAACAATCCCGCCGGCGAGTAGCCCATCAGCTGCTCGGCGATGTAGGCGTTGGGATTGGTGTTGTCACAAACTGAATACTGCTCGCGCACACAATGCGTGCAGCGCCCACACGAAATGGTGAACGGCACCACCACGCGGTCCCCGACCCTGCGGTCGCGCACTTCGGAGCCGACCTCGACAATCTCACCCATGAACTCGTGGCCGAGAATGTCGCCCTTCTCCATCGTCGGCACGTAACCGTCGTACAGATGGATGTCCGACCCGCAGATGGCGGTGGACGTGATTTTCACGATGCAGTCCCGTGGATTCAAAATCGTGGGATCCGGCACGCGCTGCACTTCCACGCGCCGTTTGCCCATCCAGGTGACTGCCTTCATTTGCCCTTCCTTCCGCTTTGTTTGCCCTGGGGTTGGCCAACGGACTGGCCTTCGATGGTGGGAATCTCACCCGCTTCCATGAGCGCCTTGAAGCGACGCAGCGTTTCCTTCACCTGCTGGCCGGCTTCTTCGCCGGTCACTTTCGACACGAGAGCGGCCAGTTTGCCGCCCGGTGGCTCATATTCCAGTTGCACGGTCACCTCCGTGCCCTCGTCACCGGGTGCAGGTTCAAAACGGACCGAGCCGGCATTGCGGATTTCGGCGCCATCGCGCGATCGCCAGGCGATCAACTCATTCGGGTGTTCGTTGAAAATCACCGCGTCCCACTCCACGCGTCGATTGCCCGGCGCCGTCACGCTCCAGTGCGATTCGGTGTCCGACGTCCGCGCGATCGACACCGGGTGTTTGATCACCTGGGTCAGGTTTTCGAGGTTGCGCCAGAAGGCGAAGAGCTCGGCCGCCGGCTTTCGAATGGTCACCGCGTAAACGACTTTCACTCCCCGGTTGCCGGGCACCGAAATTTTGGCGTCGGGGAACTTTTTTCGGCTGGTGGTCCCGCTTCCCGCCGAGGGTATCTTGCGTGTGCTGATGGGCATAGGCCGCAAGGTCGCACGGATCGAAGAACTTTCCATCGGGCCTGCTTCCGGACGCAGAATCGGAATTCAACCGGGAGCGAAGCGCGCCCGCTGCGGTCCGGGGTCGGGCCTCACGCCACCCCGCGCTCATGAACTCACCTGAATCGGCCACGGCTTCCCTCTGGCGTTCCCCTGCGGCTCGCTGGCTGGGGCTGCTGCATGGCTTGTTCTACGCGATCAGCGGCGCCTGGCCGGTGGTCCACCTGCCGAGTTTTCTCGTCGTCACCGGACCAAAGGTCGACACGTGGCTGGTCCAAACGGTGGGCGCTCTCCTGGCGGTCACCGGCGTCGCCTTGACGCTCGCGGCTCAGCGGCGGCGCCTCAATGGCGACTGGGCGCTCGTGGCCGGCGGGCAGGCGGCCAGCCTCGGCATCGTTGACGTCATCTTCGTCTCGGACGATCGGATCAGCCCCATTTACCTGCTCGACGCCGCGGTGGAGTTTCCGCTTGCCGTGGGGTGGCTTGTCTTGGGCGTAATCGCCTGCCGCCGCGGTCTCCCGCCCGCTCACCCCGGCCCGCATGACCCGACTCGTCGTTCCTGAACTGCTCGACCACCTGCCGGCGGACTCGACCGCAGCGCAACGCAGCCGGCGGGACTTGCGCTGGCTCAACCGCTGCATGGGCAACCCATGGTGGTGGAAGCGCACGTTAACGCGCACTCTGCGGCCCGGCGATCGGGTGCTGGAAATCGGCGCGGGCGACGCCGGTCTGCACCGGCTGGCTCCGAGCGGAGTCGACTGGCACGCGCTCGACCTCGCGCCCACTCCCGCCAGCTGGCCCGATCCGGCGCGTTGGCATCGGGGTGATCTGCGCTCCTTCACCGGCTGGGCCGACTTCAACGTGCTGGTTGGGAACCTTGTCTTCCATCACTTCAACGAAGAGGAACTCGCTGCGTTGGGCGCCGCACTGCCTCCGCACTTCCGGCTTTTCCTCGCCTGTGAGCCCCGGCGCAGTCGCCGCGCCGCCCTTGGCCTGCGGCTGCTCACGCCGATCCTGTGCTTGAACGAGGTGACGCGGCACGACGCGCCCGCGAGCATCGCCGCCGGTTTTCGCGGTGACGAACTGGTTGAGGCGCTCGGCTGGCGGAGCTCCACCTGGAAGTGTCGTGTGCGGGAAACGTGGTTGGGCGCGTATCGCCTGAGCGCACACAAGGCATGAGCACCCGATCGCCACGTCCGATCGAAATCGTCGGAGGCGGCCTGGCGGGGCTGTCGCTCGGGCTGGCCCTGCAACGGCAGGGGGTCCCGGTTCTCTTGCACGAAGCCGCGCGCTATCCCCGACCGAAGGTGTGCGGCGAGTTCATCGCCGGGCTGGATGCCGCCACGATCGCCCGCCTCGATTTGACGCCCTGGATCCAAGCCTGCCCGCGGCATCGCCAGACCACCTGGTTCGTGGAGTCGCGCGAAACGGCGCGTACCACCCTGCCAGCGCCCGCGATCGGCGTCAGTCGCCAATTCCTGGATACGCAACTGGCCACGGCCCTGCGCGCCGCGGGCGGAGAGGTGCGTGAGAACAGCCGGGTGACGGATCGCGGGCCCCGCGCCGGACGCGTCGTCACGAGCGGGCGGCGGGTGCAGCCCGGCGGTTGGGTCGGCCTGAAGCTGCATGCCCGCCGGCTGTCGCTCGAGGGCGACCTCGAGATGCACCTTGGGCGCGGCGCCTATGTAGGGCTGGCGGGCGTGCAGGACGGGCGGGTCAACGTTTGCGGATTGTTCGCCCCGCGGGGGGTGCCTTCCGGCGCGCCGACCACGGCGCTGCAACGCCACCTGCGCGCCGCGGGATTGGAGGCGCTGGCGCGTCGCTTGGACGACGCTGAGATCTGTCCCGATGCCTTTGCAGCGGTCGCCGGCGTGCACTTCCAGGCCACGCCACCGCGCGAGTCGGCCGCCCTCGCCCTCGGTGACGCCTACGCGGCCATTCCGCCATTCACCGGCCACGGCATGGCGATGGCCCTGCAAAGCGCCGCCGCGGCGGTGGAGCCGCTTCGCCGATGGAGCCAGCAGGGCGCGGACTGGAGCGAAACCGTCACCTTGATCCAACGCCAACTCCGGCGACTGTTCCGCCGCCGCCTGCTCGCCGCCCGCCTGTTGCACCCGTGGCTGCTGCAGCCGCGCGGCCAGCGGCTCCTCGTCATGTTGCTGCAGCGGCGGCTCCTTCCTTTTCGGCTGCTGTATCACCTTTCCCACTAAACCGGATGTATCTTCACGCTCTCGCCACCGCCGTGCCCGGCTCCAGTTACACCCAGCAGCAGTGCTGGGACCTGGCCACACGCTCCGAGCTCCGCCAGCTGCTGTCGCGCCGCTCGATGTTCATCCTGCGGGCGATCCTCGCCGGCGCGCAAAGCGGGATCAACAAGCGGCATTTTGCAGCCGACGAAGTGGAGAAGCTGTACACCCGCACACCGGACGAACTGAACACCGTGTTCCGCCGCGAGGCGCCGCGACTGGCCAGCCGCGCCCTTCGGCAGGCGGCGGAGGACGGCAAAATCGCGCTCTCCGAGATCGACGCGCTGCTCATCTCGACTTGCACCGGTTACCTCTGCCCGGGACTCACCAGCTACGTCGCCGAGGAGCTGGGGCTGCGCACCGACACCTTCCTGCAGGACCTCGTCGGTCTCGGCTGCGGCGCCGCCATCCCGACGCTGCGCGCCGCCGATGCCATCCTGCGGGGCCAGCCGGACGCCACCGTGGCCTGCATCTCGGTGGAGATCTGCTCCGCCGCCTTCTACGTCGACGATGATCCCGGGGTGCTGGTCAGCGCGTGCCTCTTCGCCGACGGCGCCGCCGCCTCACTCTGGCGCAGCAAGCCGCGCGACGAACGTGCGCTCGGCTGCGACAGCTTCACGACCCTGCACGAGCCCGCCCTGCGCGACCGTCTGCGTTTCGAACAACGCGACGGCAAACTCCGCAACCTGCTCCATCCGACCGTGCCACAACTCGCCGGCCAAGCCGTGCAACGCCTCTTCGACGCGGAACAGCAGCGCGCCGGCGCCGCAGCGATTGCGCGGGCCATTGTTCATCCCGGTGGCCGAGACGTACTCGATGCGATCGAGCCGCGGCTCGGTGGCCTCAGTCTCGACGCCTCGCGTCGTGTCCTCGCGGAATTCGGCAACATGAGCAGCCCGTCGGTGCTGTTCGCTCTCGCGGAAGCCTTGAAGGAGGATCAACCGAACGGGAGCGGCGATTGGTGGCTGACGAGTTTCGGCGCCGGCTTCAGCGCCCACGCCTGCCGCTTCGGCGCCCGGCCTGAGAAGCCGAGCACCGCATAAGCAAAGGAGCGTATCCGTCTTTCGGCTACGCACCACGGCCAGCGCCAACCGCCAGAGCTCAAAGCTTAAAACTTAGAGCCTACAGCCTAACGCCGATTGCCCTCACGACGCCGGACCAGAATCCGGTCCCATCAGTCCGGGAGTGCGAGTCTGCTCCGCTTTTTCCTTGGGCGGCAAGTTGGCCTCACGGCGGGAAACCCGCGTCGGTTCAGCGGCACCTTCGGTGCGACTCTGCGCCGGCTCTTCTTTCGGCGGCACGGGTGCGTTGGCGCCCGCTGGGGGCGGAGCCGGTGGATAACGCCGCACCCGATCGTCTGGAGCTCCGTCCATGGTGAGGTCCTCCACTTCAGCTCCGCACGTCACCGCGCGGAGGAATCGGTTTGCCCGTCACGCCGGTCTTGCCCGGGCGACCGGCGTCACCACCGGTGCCGATATCCAGTTGGCCCTGCCCCTGAGGCGGCCGGTTGTGGAGCTTGCCCACGGTCGGCGCGTCCGGCGGAAACGAGCCCTGCTCCGGCGACTGATCCTCGTCGAGGGCGTTGCGATCGTCCGCACCCGGCACATGCCGGCGGTCGCTGGCCTCGGCGTCGGCCGTGTCGGAGTCACGCGGCACGTTCTGTCCTGGGGCGGCATTCTGCGCATTGTGCTTCATCGGGCACCATAACCGCCTGCGCGCGATTTGTCGTATGCGAACGCTCCCGTCGCATTCATCGGGAAATTTCCGGGGCGGCGGTCTTCGGCCGATCGTGTCGTGCCGTTTCCCCTACAGTTTGCCGCCGCAGAATCGACAGTATTGCGCGTCGTTGCTATGACCCTCCCGACCGCACTGGGGACAGGCCTGTGTGTTCGTGGCGTTGCGCGTGGCTTCAGCCAATTCGACACTGACGATGCCCGTGGGCACCGCAATGATGCCGTAGCCCAGGATCATCAAGAGCGAGGAGATCATCCGGCCCAGGGGCGTGCCGGGCACGATGTCCCCAAACCCGACCGTCGTCATGGTCACGATCGCCCAGTACACACTCAGCGGAATGCTGGTGAACCCGTGCTGGGGGCCTTCCACGAAGTACATCACCGCCCCCGCGATCAGCACGGTGGTCAGCACCGTCAGGATGAAGACGGTGATCTTGCGCATGCTGGCCTGCATCGCGGCACCCAGCAGCCGTGCTTCGCCCAAGTAGTGCGAGAGCTTGAGCACACGGAAGACGCGCAAGAGGCGCAGGGCGCGCACGACCGCCAGCGATTGAGCGCCACCCACGAACAGGCTCAGGTACGTCGGCAGGATCGCGAGCAGATCGACCACACCGAAAAAGCTGCGCGCGTACAACAGCGGCCTCTGCACCGCGACGAGGCGCAGCACGTACTCGATGGTGAAGAGCACAGTCACGACCCATTCAGCGACCCGCAGTGGAAAACCGTGGCGGGCTTCGACAGCCGGCACGCTTTCCAAGCTGACCACCACCACGCTGAGAATGATCGCAGCCAGCAGCAGGATATCGAAGAGCCGGCCGCCCCGCGTGTCCGACTCGAAGATGATCTCGTGCATTCGTCGCCGCCAACCGGCGCCTGACGTGGTCGGTTCTTCGGACCGTCGGTAAGCCCGAGGGGCCCGGGGCGACGAGTGTGGAGGTCGGCGCGACATGGGGAACTGCCGGCAGCATGACGGCCTTGCGGTTTCGAGCAAACCGCACCCGGGCCATCCGGGTGTTCGTCGGGCACCGCGGCGGCGCTGCACGGTCTGCGGCCCTCCGTCATGCCGATCGCCCGCCCACCGCTTCCCCTGCGTACGCCGCCGCACCGCGCGCGGTCCACGCGGAAGCGCAGCCGGCGCGAGATTGCACGGTGGCTGGTGCTCGGCGCAGTGGCCACGGCTCTCGTCGGGGGCCTCTTGTGGGCCCTCGCACCCCGGTGGGATTGGCGGGCGATTCCGCAGTTCCTCGCCGATCTGGACACAACGTGGAGCCTCCTGGCCATGGCGATCCTGCCCCTCGGCGGATTCTCGATCGCTGCTGTTTACCTGGTTATTGGCATGAAGTTCGGTCCCCTGCTCGGCGGAGCCGTGGTGGCCGGGCTGACGGCCTTCCACTTGCTGGCCAGCCATTTCATCGCCCGCCGGCTGCTGCGCGAGCCGATCGAGCGCTGGCTCAGCCGGCGCCGTCACCACCTGCCGCACATTCCCAAGGACGACGACGTGGCGGTGTCCGCCCTCGTCGCGATCGTGCCGGGAATCCCGTATTCGGTTCGTAATTACTTCCTCGCGCTCACCGACGTGCCTTTGCGGATCTACCTGCCGATCACGCTCTTGATCTACACGGCGCGAGCTTACGTCACGATTGCGCTGGGAGATTTGACGCTCCACCCGGAAGGCGGCCGGTTATGGGTGCTCGTGGTTGTGTATCTCTTGAAGCTGGCCATCTCCGCCGAGCTCATCCGCCGGCTGTACCTCCGGCACCGCCGGCCACGGAACTCGTGACCCCGGCGTAAGTTTACCCGTTTTTTGCGGGCGCATTTCAGCCCGGGTTTGAGCTGACCAAACCAGCACCCACCACACGCGTAACCTGCTCTGGGGCAACAGCAGTGCAGCTCGACCGCCCCGGCTCGCATCGACGCCCTGATCGCGTCGCGATGGCCCTGCACACCGCGACGTGGGGCGCCTACGTAATCATAACGCTGGCGAGGGCCTGCCTCGCCCTTTCAAAGGGAGGCGAGATGCCCACTTTGCCTGTCCGTTGGTTGCTCCCGCTGCTCGGCCTTTTCCTCGCCGCTGTTGGGGCTGACGTTTACCTCGCGCAATCGACTGCGACCCAAGCCGATTCGGCGAACGCGGTGCGCCGGCTCGATGCGGTGGAATTTCTCGCCGCCGCCCAAGCTGGCGAACTTTCGGGTGGCCGCATCCTGTACCGCTCGCATGTCGCAGGTCTCGCCGACTTGGTGGCCACACGCGGAGGTGAGACCGTCGAGACGACGACGCGTTTGACCGATGCGGATCTCAGCGAACTGCGGGCGCAGCGCTTCGCCGAAATGGACGGCGCTGCTGCTGCGAGCACGCGTCCGCGGACCACACGCGATCGTGCCGCGGTCGTGGTGCACGGCGTGATGCAGGGACTCGGGCTGCTGCTCGTCCTCGGATTGATCATCGTCGTGCTCCAGCGCGTGCTGGGCCGCACGACCAACTTCGGCGCCAACCGGCTCCGCGCCGCGACCTCAAAGGTCGACTTTGCCTCTGTCGCCGGCTGCGACGAAGCCAAGGACGAGGTGCGCGAGGTGGTCGACTTTCTGAAGGATCCCGCCCGCTTCCGCGCCACCGGTGGACGGATGCCGAAGGGCGTGTTGCTCGTCGGTCCTCCTGGCACCGGCAAGACCATGCTGGCCAAGGCCGTCGCGGGCGAGGCGAAGGCGCATTTCTACAGCCTGAGCGGCTCGGACTTTGTTGAACTCTACGTCGGCGTCGGGGCGGCGCGCGTACGCTCGCTCTTCAAGAAAGCCCGGGAAACCGCGCCCAGCATCATCTTCATCGACGAGATCGACGCGGTGGGCCGCCAGCGCGCTTCCGGCGAAAGCAGCGGCGCCCAACAGGAGCACGACCAGACGCTGAATGCGCTGCTCGTGGCGATGGATGGTTTCGACAGCGACGATGCCGTCGTGGTGTTTGGCGCCACCAACCGTCCGGACACGATGGACAAGGCGCTGCTGCGCCCCGGCCGCTTCGACCGTCAGGTCTCGGTCGGCCTGCCTGATCTCGCCGGCCGCGTTGCGATCCTGAAGGTTCACGCCAGCTCCGTGAAGCTGGACGAGACCGTCGACCTGCAGGAAATCGCGAAGGCGACTCCCGGTTACTCCGGCGCGGACCTCGCCAACCTGCTCAACGAAGGCGCCATTCACGCCGCGCGCCACCGCCACCCGGCGATCACGATGAGCGACCTCGACGAGGCGCGTGACAAGATCAACTGGGGCCGGGAAACGCGCCGTGCGATGACCCCGCACGACAAGAAGGTCATTGCGTATCACGAAGCCGGACACGCGCTGATGCAGGTCCTCGAAGGCGAGGACTCGTTGAAGCTGCAGAAGGTCACGATCATCCCGCGCGGACGTTCACTCGGCAGCACCCACTTCACGCCCGAACGCGACCTGCTGAACTATTCGCAGGAACAGCTGATCACGCGGCTCCGCTGCTTGATGGCCGGCCGCGTCGCGGAACAACTCGCGATCGGCAGCATCACCAGCGGCGCCTCGGGCGACATCCAGGAAGCCTCGCGGCTGGCTCGCCAGATGGTGTTTGAATGGGGCATGTCGCCCCTCGGCTTCATGGCCCTCTCGAGCCCCAACGGCGAACAGACGCTCGCCAGCCCGCAGACGTTCCACCAAGCCGAGACGCATGTGAAGGCGTTGTTGGACGGCAACTACGCGGCCACCACCGAGGCGCTCCGCGAACAGCGGGCGGCGCTCGATGCGATCGCCGAGGCGCTGATCGAACGCGAGACGATCACCGGCGACGAGGTTCGCGCGATGGTCGCGCAGCAGCGCGCCGCCGCCTGACCGAGACCGACGACGCGTTGCGCCCCGCTCCAGAGGAACGACGCGCACGCCAACACCAGACAAGGCCGTCGCGCTCCATGCGACGGCTTTGTTGTGTCCTGCCGCCGCCCCTACGCGACGGCGCAAGGACGGGATCCGACCGTCAACGTGACTTCCGCGCCGTCTGGCGTTTGCGGGCGGACGTGCGACCTTTGGCCTGCAGCTGCCGTGGCGTGGTCTTCTTCTTGGGGGCTTTGGTCCGCGCCCGAGCAGTGCTGGTCGCCTTCTTCTTGGCGGTCTTGCCGCGCGGCGGAGCCGACCGCGTCACGTTGCGACCCAGACCGGAATCAGCATCACGATCAAGACGGCGGAGTCCGCGCCGGCGAGAGGCGGACGATTTGGCGGTGCGCAGAGTCCGTCCGGCATCGGCGGCCGCATCGGCCCGCGAACGTTTGGTCGTGGCAGCCCCACGCGTGGAGGCACCATGTTTCGTTTTCGGCTTCGGCAGGGGCGCTTTTTTCTTGGGCATAGCGCCTCATCGACCCGGATCTGCGCGAAAGGATCACCACGACGTGCTCGCCGCGCCATCGGTCGTCCCTAGGATCACTCCATGGCGACCGTCACCCTGCTTGAATACAAGGATGCCCCACCCGAAGTGCGCGCGGTCTACGATGACATCTGCCGCACTCGAAAAACCGACGACGTGAATCAGTTTTGGAAGGCGCTCGCGCACCAGCCCGAGAACCTCAAACGAGTGTGGGAGCAGATGAAACAGGTGATGGGGGCCGGCAGTCTCGATCCGTTGACGAAGGAGCTGATCTACCTCGCCGTCTCAGTCACGAACGGCTGCACGTACTGTATCCACAGTCACACTGCAGCAGCCCGGGCCAAAGGCCTCACGGATGCACAATACCAGGAATTCGTCGGGGTGGTCGGCCTCGCCCAGCAGACGAACGCGATCGTGACCGCGTTGCAGGTCCCCACGGACCCGCGTTTCCTCGCCGGTGGTACGCCTGCCAATCGTTGAGGCAGCTGGCGGGAGCGGCGCGTGCCACTTGCCGGAAACAAAACGGCCG
>JAEWIY010000073.1 GCA_023386835.1 Verrucomicrobiota bacterium | reverse complement strand
CGATATACGCATCTGCAATCGTCTCCGCGGCCGAGACCTGGAACGTGGCCTCAATCGCGTCGAACAATTCCTGGTCCAAGTCGGTATTGAGCCGGTTGGACCAACCGCGATCGCCGAGATTCGTTGCGGTCGTGACGATGAGTGATTGCTCGTATCTGGCTTCACGCTGCGCCCGGGCTGCCTCCAGTTCCGCCAGCGACGGGCCTCCCAGCGATGGCTCCAACAGAACCTGCTGATCCAGGCGCAGCATGTCCGCAGTGGTCTCCTGAATCTGGACATCCGACTGGGAGCTCATGGTGATCTCGGCCCGCATCCATTTGCGGGCGGGATCAGCCCACGGGGAGTAACAACGCTCGGTATTCAATCCAACAATACTGATGGGCGCCCGGCTGAGCTTGAGTTCGTGGCGCATGCGAACGTTGCCCACCCGTTCCAGCAGCACCCGGTGCAGTGCGCCATCGGCGTGGATCTCCACGCCAAGATTTCGGTTCAACGCCCGGCGAATCGGTCTGAATTCATCTTTCCACGGAACTTCGAGATCGAGTCCGACAAAAAGCTGGTACTGGGACGCAGCTGGGTTGGTCGTGCGAGCTTCGCCGCGATCGGGCGCTTGGGCGGCGAGGTTGGAGACCCCGATCAGCAGCGACACACCGAGGGGGAGGAGGCGTGGAGCATTCATGAGCGTTCACGTGTGCCGGGATGACGCCCCCGGCACGCCGCGCTCCCGAAAGCTACTGGAAATACTTGGTGGGGTCGATCCGAAGTGTGCTGGCGACAGGCGCGCCGTTCTCCAAAGCCGGCAAGTAGCGCGTATCGGTCAGCACCGACTGGGCGAGCCCGGTCAACCGCAGCGGCTGGCCTTCGTCATCCAGAACCGCTTGGACCTGACCCTTTTCGTCGATCTCAAGGGTGGCTCGTCGCGGAAGCGCCTTGATGTCGAGGCGGGACCGAAAGTTGGCGGGCGCGGTCTGCCAGATCGGCTGCGCCCGCAGGGTCTTGCCGCGGTTGGAGCTGAGGTGCGACGCGATCAGCAGATCGATCGCCTGTTCCATGGATACGTCGACGGCTTTTTCCGACAGGTTGCTCGCGTACTCCGTGCCGTAGGCATAGAGATGAACGGACGAGTCGATGATCTCGTAACCGGGGGGCAGGCCGTCCGAGAACAGCCGGACGCGTCGGGGCCGGCTGTCGACGGTGCCGATCGCCTGGGTGTAGATAAAACGATACGGTTCGGTCCGCCCCGGCACCTTGTAGTTGGTCAGGAGGACGACATAGGCGTCGGCGATGGTTTCGGCCGCGGAGACGTCGAAGATCGCTTCGATGGCGTCGAATTGCTCCGCGTCCAGTTCCTGGTTGATGCGATCGGCCCATCCCTGATCGGTCAACTTCGGCCGTGAAATGCGCATGTATTGGTCTTCCGCCTTCTGGAACTGCGCGTCCCGGAGGGCCTCCTTCACCGCGGCCGGAATGAAGCCTTCCGTGATTACAAGGTTGTTCATGCCCAGCAGGTCGTGTGTGACCTCCTGCAGCTGCACCTCGGTTTGGGACTCCATCGTGATCTCCGCACGCATCCAGGTGCGCGCCGGGTCGTTCCACATGGAGTAGCAACGCTCGGTATTCAGACCTTCGATCTTCACTGGAGCGCGGCTGACCTTGAGTTCGCGACGCATACGAAGATTGCCGGCGCGCTCCAATCGGACGCGGTGCAGCTCGCCATCCGCTTCGATCTCCACGCCGAGGTTGCGGTTAACGGCGTTGCGCACGGAGCGAAACCCTTCCTTCCACGGAACCTCGAGGTCGAGGCCGACGAAGAGTTGATATTGATTGCTGGATGAAGCGGCGTGCAGTGCGGCCGGGACCAACGGAGCGCCCACGAGGAGCAGCCCGGAGAGGAGTCGTCCGAAAAGATCAGGACGAGGGAGCAGACGCGGAGTTTTCATGGTCAACCAGCGCGTTGAGGCGGGTGAGGAAATCCTCGAGTTCAGGGGAAGGCTGCAGTTCGAGCGCGGACCGCGTGTGCCGGACCGCACGGGGGTAATCGCGCAAGTGGAGCGCCAGTTGCGCGAGCTCCACTTGCGCGGAAAAAGCTGAGTCGGTGACTTGCGCCGCCTGCTCGAGGCAGATCTCCGCCTCGGCGAGACGGTTCTGCCCGCGGTGAACCTCCGCGAGGGCGAGCAGCGCCGGGCCGTTCAAGGGATCCAGCGTCAGCGCTTCTTCGAGTAATGCTCGGGCCTCCGGCTCCTGGTTCTGTGCCCAGGCCAGCCGCGCCCGAATGCGCAGGAATCGCGCCCGGTCTGTGCGGCTCTCCGGAGCCGGCAGGCCGTTCAGGACCTCGGAGGCCGCCCGCCAGTCGTGGCGATCCAGCAGCACCTCCGCGTAGACGAGGGCGCGGGGGCCCTGAACACTGTCACCAGAATGTGAATACGCGTCGCCCGCCGCCGCGGACAATCCCACCTCGGCATAAAGGTCTCCGAGCAGCTGCCAGAGATCGGGCGTCAAAAGCTTCAGGTCGGCGGCGAGTCGGAGAGCAGCGATTGCCTCCGCGGACCGCTCCTGCCGGACGAGCAACCCGGCGTACAGGTGCCAGTGCCGCGGCTCTTCGGGCCGGACGTGCACGAGTTCGCGCGCCAGCGCGGTGGCAGGGCCGAACTGCTCGGTGGTGAGATAGATTTCCAGCAGGCCGTTGATCCAGTCCGGGTTAAGCGGATCGGCCGTCATCGCGCTTTTGTAGGCGGACTCGGCGGCAAAAAGGTTGCCTGCGTGCCGGAGCGAGGCGGCGAGCAATCCGTACGTGGCCGCGTCGCGATCGCCCAGGGCCACCGCACGCGCGAAGCACGGAATCGCCTCGCGGTATTTTTCGGCGGCGAAGTGAACGGCGCCGAGGTTTACCCAAGCCCGCAGGAACGTCGGGTACTGATCGACCGCCTTGCGATAGTGCCGCTCGGCTCCGTCCATCCGCTTGAGTGTAAAATAGACATTGCCCAGCACGAACTCGAAGGCGGCACTCTCGGGTTTGTCGTCCGCCAGCATCGTCTCGAGCAGCGTCAGCGCCGTTTCGGGCGCAGTCTCCACGATCGGCAGCATGCGTTCGTACAACGCGTACTCGACCTCCGACATCTCGGGTTCGCGTTCCCGCAGGAAACCGTAGCTCTGGTTGACGACTTTCAGCGGGTCGAGCGCCGGCGGTGCGACTGGCGGCGGTGCCTTGGCGGCGATCGAGAGTAGTGCTGCCAGCAGTACAGGCAGCGACCGGAAAGAGCGGATGGACGGGAGAACGGATCGCATGCTCAATCGACCGAGAACGGTGAGCCGCCGCCTGGCGGTTTGACGGTGACGGCTTGCAGGACGAAGCAGCGAACGCGGCGGCCGTCCTTCACCGCGGGTTCGAAGCGCCATTCCGCGACGGCTTCGGCCACGAGTTCGCCGAACTCCCTCGTCTCCGCCTTCAGCACGGTGATGTTCTCCGCCTGCCCGCGCACGTTGACGACAAACGTCAGGCGCACCTTGGTGTCCGAGAGGGTGCGCAGCATGTCGTGCGGGACCCGCGGGACCTTTCGGTAAATGGGCACCGGGATACGGTCGACCTCCACCGCATGAAAGATGTGGTCCGAGGGCGGCGGGAGCGGACGACTGTCCGGCCGAAAATCGCCGGGCGAAAACGAGATCATCGGCGCGGCGTAGTGATGCGGCACCGGAATCGGGTCGATCGGCACGACAAACGTGATCGGGCTGCCGGTCGGAACCGGATTCATCTCCATCAACTCCGGCGGCGGCGGCTGGCGCGTGGCCACGGTCGGAGGTGGTGGCAATGGCGGCAGGGCGACGGCGCGCAGCTCGCGCGGCGGCACGGCTGGTGGCGTGGACTCCACGTGTTGCGCGTAATGAAGCGCGAGCAGGATCAGCAGGCTGATCGCAGCGCCCCCCAGCGCCGCGGAGAGATGCACGCTCCAGGGACTGCGATCGGAGAGCGCGGGATCAAACGTCGATGCCACGATGGCGGAGGGTTGCACGGTCGGTGCGATCGGGGCGGCGGTGGGGGGCGTGGACTCGCTGGCGCTCATCGAGCAGCGGAGCTCAGGGCGTTTCGGTGCGGGTGGTGGCGAACTGGACCTCCGCGAGTCCGGCGCGTTTCGCTTCCGTGTACACAGCGGCAAAAACACCATGGGAGGCGCGCCGGTCTGCCCGAATGATCACCGGTGTGGTGGGATCGACCGCGCTCTGCCGGAGCAAGGCGGCGACTTGGTCGAGCTCGATCTGCTGGCCGTCAAAAAACAGCCGATCCTGGGAATCGATGGCGACGAGCAGTGCCGTGCGTTCGGCGGAGTCGGTGCCGCTGACATCCGGCCGTTCGACCTCCACGCCGGGATCGCGCACGAAGACACTCGTCACGATAAAGAAGATCAGCAGCAGGAAGACGCAGTCGATCATCGGCGCGAGGTCGATGTTGGGCGTTTCTGACGCCGATTCGTTGGCCGTGCTGCGCATCATACCGCGGCCACCTCCCGCCCGGTGACGCGCTGCTCCAGCGCGATGAGTTCCTGCAGCGCTTTCTGCATCTGCCGTTGCGCGTAGTAGAGCATCAGGACTGCCGGGATTGCCACCGCGAGCCCCGCTTCGGTGGTGACCAGGGCCATTGAGATGCCGCGGGCCAGTCCTTGGGTCGAGCCGCGCAGTTCGGGCGTCGCCAGGCTTTCGAAGGTGCTGATCATGCCCATCACGGTGCCCAACAGCCCGAGCAACGGAGCCGCCACGATCAGCACACCGATCAGTTGCCGATGGGAGCGGAACAGCTCGCGCAGGTCGTACTGCCAAAGTTGCACCTGAGCTGCGGGCGCGGATCGCGCCCTCGGGTGGCGCAGACGGCGACGCGAGCGATGGAGCTCAATCAGCAGCCGCAGCGACGCGTGATACAGAACACAGGACAGCACCACGATCGGGATCATCACCGATCCACCCTGCCGTAGAAGTTCGAGGGCCGGCTCCAGCATCAGACTGAAACGATGGTGGCGGTCGGTTCGCGGGCTTCGTGCGCCGCGACAAACTCGACGGCGTAGCGCTCGAGCAGGGACAGCCGCCGTTTGACCTGTTGGGAGAGATACCCGTGCACGATCAGCGTCGGAATCGCGATGGCGAGGCCGAGCTCCGTCGTCACGAGGGCCTCGGAGATGCCGCTGGCCAACTTGTCCGCGTTGCCGGTGCCAAACACGGTGATGAGCGTGAACGTTTTCACCATGCCCGTCACTGTGCCGAGCAGGCCGAGCAGCGGGCTGGCGGTGATGATCACGGCGAGCAGGGGGAGCCGGCGCTCGTGGTGCAGCCGCCAACGAAGCAGAAGCGCGTAAAGCTGCTCCTCGATCGCGGTCTTGGTGCGGTGCGACAGATCGAGCGCCGTGCTGAACAACTCCCGGGTATGCGGGCGGAGCGAGCGCGCAGTCGCACGCGCATCGTCGAGCCGTTGTTCGCGTACTGCCGCCAGCACCGGGCGCACTTGGGGCGGTGCTTCGACAGAGAGTTGCCGCAGGTCCAGCAGTTTCCAGCCGATGATCAGCACCGCAACTCCGCCGAGCGCGAGGATCACATAGCCGATCACTCCCCCTTTCTTGATGTGATCGCGCCACGTTCCGCGCGCCATTTCCAAGCGGAGCGCCTGACCACCGGATCCATCGAACGGCACGGTGCCCAACTCGCCCCGGAAGAGTGCGGCGGCGGATTCCGCGGACCAGGCGGGCACCGGGTGAATGACCGCCTCACCACCGTCCCGACTGCGCGCCACGCCGAGCAATTTCCCGTCATCGGAGCGAAAGTAACCTTCCGGCCCGGCCCAGAGGAACTGACCCGTGACCAGTGTATTAGTATGTAGTGCCGCCGCCCGTCCCGGGGCGACGTAGCCGCCGAGCTGTTCTTCCAGGTGCTCCCAGACGCTTTCGAGCGCCTGGGTGGCGGCCGTGACGTCGGGTGTGCCGGCGCTGGCGTCGAGCCGATGTTGCAACTCGGAAAGGGCTGCGCCGTGCAAAGCCGCTTCACCCGGCAGCTGGTGAGCGGTCAGGTCTTGCATGCGTTCCTGGGCGGTGCTGCGCACATAACCCAGGTTGCGGCGAAGCTCTTCGCTCTCCTGCGTGAGTTGCCGCCGCAGCTGTTCTGCATGTGTGGCCTCGTGGCGAAGCAGGCGCAACTCGGTCTCCAGCCTCAGAATGCGTTGTTGCAGCTCCCGGTTGGCCTCCACCAGCGGCACGCGTTCCTGGGTGATGCGTTCACGCGTCGCCTGGAGTTCCTCGGTCGCCTGCTGCAACGGCTGTTCGTAGCTGATCTTCGCCTCCCGCATCCGCTCCGACAGGGTGGAGGCGGGGGCTTGGGCCAGCAGCCCGGTGGCGGTCGCGAGCCCAACCAGGGTGAGGATCCAGCTCTTGCGGGGTCTCATGGGATCACTCGAAAAGGCAGGGAGGTGAAGGCGGGTTCCTGTTGGTCACGATGATCGGCCAGCAAACGGGCGACGTCGGTCGCGAGCTCGGGCCGCGGCTCCCATCGCCAGCCCTCCGCTGTCGGCGAGCCGAGCAGTGCGCGTTCACCGTCCCGATCGAGAGCATAGGCGGCGGCCAACCCCCAGTAGATCACCTCGCACAGACGCGGCGGCTCATCGGCATTCAGTTCGATGACTTCCTCGGAGTAGGTGATCATCCGGCTGAATTGCGCGCAGCGCGCCTGGATCGCGGCGAGATGTTGCACGCGTTCAGCCAACGGCAACCGCGGATCCGCCAAGCTGCGTGCTGGCAGGTCGATGGCGGCGTTCAAACGGGGCGGGAGCCGAGGCCGCATCGCGAGCACGCGAGCGGTGAGGGCGGTCAACGTCTCGGTGGCCGTCGTCAGCGCCGCGCGACTCTCCGCGTTGCGTTGGGTGAGCGTCTCGAGTTCGGCGAGTTCCGGCCCGTGGGCCGCGCGAAGTGTGTCCCGTTCGTCCTCGAGTTGCTGCAACCGCTGTTCAAGCGCATCGCGCGTGGAGCGCAGCACCTGTTCCTGCCAACGCCATTCGGACTCCATGCGGCTCGTTTCCGCGCGCAATTGGGACCAGCGGAGGACCGACTGTTCGATCTCTTCGGTCGAAGCCGGTTCGGCCGCGGGCAGTTGAGGCAGCAACAGACATCCGGCCACGCTCGCGCCGGAAAACAGAAAACGCGTGAGCCGCATTGGGGTATGGGGGGTGGCAGCATGCTTTGTGCGCGCCGGCGGAAGTCAATGAACCAGAGAGGTACAACATCAGCGCACGACGCCGGCGCCGGCATCCGTTAGAGAAGGGCGGGGTTGGACGGGCAGGATCTAAAGTACAGTTCCTTTGTGACGTTCTGGGGTGAAGTCCCCCTCTCCTCGTGATTTCTTTAGCCGCCCGCCCTGCTCGCGCCACGCCGTTGTTGGCGGTGCCCCAGAACCTCACCGCGGCGCCTCCCGGCGCACGGAGGCTCATTTGGACACCAGAGTGGGATGACCTGCCGACGGCGGTCGCGGCGGTGGATCGTGAAGGGTGCTTCATTGGGCGGAGCCGAGGATTTGCCGAACGAGTGCCCAAGGCACGCTCGGGCGGTTTGGCTGCTCCCGTGCTGGAAGACGCGTTTCCCCACTGGACGTCGGC
Organism: Verrucomicrobiota bacterium; assembly: GCA_023386835.1. GTDB lineage: Bacteria > Verrucomicrobiota > Verrucomicrobiia > Opitutales > Opitutaceae > Actomonas. The sequence continues at coordinate 39,338 of JAEWIY010000073.1, read as the reverse complement.
CTTCGAACGAGCCCGAGCCGGCGAACACGTAAGGGAGGAGATGGCGAGTTTGGCGGACGATGGGACGACGCAGTGGACGCGTTGGGAGTTGCAGCCGTGGGGTGAGTCGCCCGCTCGCGCTGAAGCGATCTGGGTGGTGCGGCACTGCATCACCGAGGAAAGAAAAGCGAAGGCCGAACTGCTGGCGGCGTGTGACGCCTTTGAGCAAATGAATGCGCAGCTGGAGGCGGCGATCGCGCGCGCCAACTCGCTCGCGACGGAGGCCGCGTTGGCCGACCAGGCGAAGTCCGCCTTTCTCGCGATGATGAGCCACGAGATCCGCACCCCGCTCACGGGCGTGATCGGCATGGCTCACATCCTCGAACGCACCACGCTAACGGAGGAGCAGCGGGAGTATCTGCGCACGATCCGCGTTTCCGGCGACGCCCTGCTCGGCGTGCTGAATGACACCCTCGATTATTCCAAGATCGAGGCGGGCCATCTGGAATTGGACGACGCGGAGTTCGCTCTCGGTCCCTGTATCGACGAAGCGCTCGATCCGCTCGCCGGACGGGCGTTTGCGAAGGGTCTCGAGTTGGTCGCGGTGGTGCACGACGACGTGCCGTTGCGAGTGCGCGGGGACTTTGTCCGAGTGCGGCAGATCCTGCTGAATCTCGTCGGCAACGCGGTGAAGTTTACCGAACACGGCGAGATTGTTGTGGAGGTGCAACGTGTTCCCGCAGCGAACGAGACCTCGACGTGCGTGCTGCAGTTTGCCGTTCGCGACACCGGCGTCGGTATTCAGAAAGAAAGGCAGGACCGTCTTTTCCAACCCTTCTCCCAACTCGAACGCTCCACGGCGCGCACCCACGGTGGTACCGGCCTGGGTCTCGCTATCAGCAAGCGCCTGGCGGAGTTGATGGGCGGGCGGATGTGGGTGCAGAGCGAGGCCGGGTGCGGCGCGACGTTCTTTTTCACGGTTGCGATCCGACCGGTCGCATCCGTTTCGCGCGTGCTTCCGGAGAGCTTGCGGGGCCGCCGGATGTTGCTGGTCGAGGATAATGCCACCACGCAACGGATACTGCGCCACGCCGCAGAGACGTGCGGAATGCAGGTGGAGGTCGTGGAAACGATCACGGGTGCACGACACAAACTTCAAGCACCGGAGAGCTACGATTTGCTGGTGGTGGATGAAGGGCTGCCGGACGGCACGGGTCAGCAGCTCCTGGAGCGACTGCCGACCGCGCACCGCCCGCGCTGCGTGGTGGGTTACAGCGTGCGGTCCGGTCGCGCGTTTGAGGGCACCGACGTGTTGCTGCACAAACCGCTCAAGCCGGAGGAACTCCTGCGGGCGTGCGAGCAAGGCCTCGAGTCTGCGGTTGCGAATCGCGTTGCAACATTGGCGGAGCCTGCCGCCGCAGAGTCCGGCCTCCCTTCCACTCACGCGCCGCTGCGCATCCTGGTGGCGGAAGACAATGCGGTGAACCAACGCGTCGTGCTGCTGATGTTGGCTCAACTCGGCCATTTCGCGCAGGCCGTGAACAACGGCGCCGATGCGGTCGAGGCGTTGCGACGTGAAGCTTACGACGTGGTCTTGCTGGACGTGCACATGCCGGTGCTCGATGGACTCGCGGCCGCGCGCGCGATTCGCACGACCCTCGATATCGTGGGGTCGCCGCGGATCATTGCCCTGACGGCGGCGGCAACGAAGCGCGACCGCGACGAGGCGCTTGCGGCCGGCATGCATGACTTCGTGACGAAGCCGATTCGGTTTGAAGCGTTGCAGGAAGCTCTCGCGCACGCCGTCGCCGCAGCACGCTGACGGATTCGAGCGACCAATCGTTGCTTGCACCGCGTCGTTCGCATCGGTCGACTGCTCCTTTCGTCATGGCACATCCCACCGAATTCTCCGGCGTCACGATCCAAACGAAGGCGAACGTCTACTTCGACGGCGACGTGGTCTCGTACACCGTCTGGTTTTCCGACGGCAGCAAGAAGACGCTTGGTGCCATCCAGCCCGGTTCCTATCACTTCGGCACCGGTGCGCCGGAGCGGATGGAAATCGTGGCGGGTGAATGCGAGGTCACGCTCGACGGTGGAACCGGAGTGCAGACGTACGGAGCCGGCGGTGCATTTGATGTGCCGGGCAATTCCGGGTTCACGATCGCGGTGAAGTCCGGCGTCTGTGAATACATCTGTTCCTTCCTGAGCTGACCCATGCCGTCGCGGCCGATTCCGGGATCTTCAGGCGATGTTCTGACCTGCCTGCCGTCGCCGTACCTCGCGCACGGCGGCACCGGGTTGCTCTACCTTCCGCGCTTTCTCGCCAAGTGCCGGTACGTGAAGGTCCATGGCGCGCTGCCTCCCAGCTACGCAAAGAACTACAAGCGCGGCCTCGATCGTTTCCTCTGTCTTCACCTCGGCATCGACCCCAACGCGGTCGAGAAGATCGTGCATGAATCGACGGACGAAGCGGAGGTGGAGGAGACGTTGCGCGCCTTGTTCCCGGCCGACGTGCGCGCGGCCAAGTGGAACCGCGAGCTGGTGCAAAAGGGGATGACGGAGGCGGGCCGTGCGTTCCTGCGTGAGGCGCTGACCGCGATGGGCTGCGCCGATCGGGTGGATGACATCAAGAGCGTGCCGGACCTGATCGATTTCGACGAAGGCCGGATCGAGTAGCGGACTCCCGAGCCGTGGCGTTCACCCGCGAGCGGCGCTTTGCGAACTTCGTGTAATCAGATTCGATACGTCATGGTCAAAGGTCAGCGCGTCGTGTGCATCAACGATACCTTCCCGCCGATCATCCGGGCGATCTACAAGCAGCTGCCGGTGAAGGGCGTCACGTACACCATCCGCGAGGTCTTCCTCGGGCGGGAGAAGATCGTGAAGGGTGGCGAGACCGCGACGGTCGGGCTGTTGCTCGAAGAACTGCACAACCCGCCGGATCCGTTTCACCAAGGGCAACAGGAACTCGGGTTCACCTCGGAACGGTTCGCGCCGTTGGAAGAGTTGCCGCCCGAGGAAGCGGCCGCGCACCAGGAAGAGGAACTGGAACTCGTGGGGCCGGGTCCGTCGAAACATCCGGGTTGGGACCTCAACTGACGCTCGGTCCGGGCAGTCGTTGATCACGGTGCCGGCGGCGCTTGATTCCGCCGCGGTACTCACGCGCGTGCGCTGTCTTCGCTGACGAACGTCGATGGAAGGATCTACGCGGAGAGCGGGCTCCGCTGCGGTGTGAACCTCGGAAAACAAAGCAGCCGCCCGTCGGAAAACGGGCGGCTGCACAGATGTGAGTCGGTGACTCGGCCTTACTTCTTCTTCTTGGCCGTCTTCTTCTTGGCCGGAGCTTTCTTCGCGGCCTTCTTCACCGTCTTTTTGGCTTTAGCCATATCGTTCTCCTTTTTGGGGATCGTTGTATTGGTTCTGATCTTTCGCCCGCTTGATTCGCATCGCGCGGACACTTGGCGCACCATGCGCCGCGTGAATGCAGCATCAAAGAGTTGTGACTAATTGCAAGTGTGCAGTGGACAAGGATTGAAGATTTTTGTTGTCCGCCATCAGGCCCTATCCGCGTATTCGGATAACGGATATAACCCGGCGCCGCCCGGTGGAGGCTTGCGGCGTCCCGGCGTTTTGGCATGAGGAGCGCATGGATCTCACCGCTGCTCGCGCCGCCGTTCAACGCTCCGTCAGCCGCCTCGCTTCGCTCTATGGCGATGTCGTGTTCGACGAGTGGGCCTTGATCGTTGTCCAGGGAGGTTCCGCGACGATCGCAGCGTACGAAGGACCGCGATCGGAGGATTTTCGTCGGACGTTTCTCGCCGATGTGCAGGCCCTGCTCGCGCAATTGGTCGGTCGTCCGTTGCCCGTTGGAGATTTTGTTTTCGCCCTCGAGGCGGAGGGCACGGCGTTCGACGCGTGCGTGCGCGTGGGAGAGCGCGGCTACCTCTTGCTCAACCACACGGGCCGCACGATGGAGGAGATTCGCAGCGCGCCGGGTTGGAAGCCGGCGCAGCGTGCGTTCGCCGAGCTGGCGGAAGCTTTTCAGCAGGATCCGCTCGTCTGAACACGCGCACCGCGCTGGTCGATGAGGGCGTCACCCTACGTTCTCAGGCCAGCATGCCCGTGTAGACGAACCAACCGTAGGCGAGCACGAGCGCCGCCGCGAACAGTCGGGGCAATCGACCGAAGAGCAGCAGGCTGACCACGTGCACGGCGGTGGTGCCGAGCAACAGCCACAGCGCCGGTTCGAGGATCGGCGGCACCGGGATCGGCGTCGCGACCGCGCAGAGGCCGAGGCAGAGCGGAATGCAGATGTGTCCGTCGCCGACCTGCGAGCTGTACACGATGTCGGCCCGGCGCCTCGCCGCGTAGAACAGGGCGACCAAGGCGTTGGGCAGCACGAGCAACCATCCGGTCAGCCAGCCCAGTTGATCGGCGTTGAACCAAGGGTGACGTGAGGACGACAACCACCCGACGATCCACTCAAGGCTCTCGTACAACAACCAAGCGGAGGCGAGCACCACTGCCGTGTCCACGATCAGCATGGGTCCGAGTCGGACATTGCGCTGCAGGTTGTTCTTCAAGGTGTCGAAAACCTGGATGCACTGCCAAAACAGGAAGAGACCGATCAACACCGCGCCATCGGTGGCGTCGAGCTGGCCATCACGACCAAGCCACCACACGGCGCCGGTGAAGAACGCAACGGCGCACAACGTCAGCAGGACCGACAGTCGGCTGAGCTGTTGTTCCAGTTGGCCATTGCGTGAACGTCGCGCGCTGCCCGCTTTCTTCGCGGTGCCCCGCGGGATCAGCACGAGTCCCCAGATCAGCGCCGGCAGGCCGAGCAGTAGCGTCAGATTGGTGACGTTGTTGACCAATGCGTTGACCACCACCTCCTCCGTGTCGCCGCCGTCGCGCAGGATGAGGAGCACGAACAGCAGGTTACCGAGACCGGAGCAGTACGGCAGCATCAGCGTGCCCAGCGCCGTTCCTTCGAGACCTCGATCGAGGCAGCTCTCCACGCGCCAAAGAATCAGCCACGAGGCGATGACAACGATCGCGGAGTACGTGAGCGGGTGGCTCAACCCGACCGCGCTAAGCAAGTCAGCGAGGGGATGCACCGGTCAGCGCTGCTCCGTCCACTCGGGGGAGGCGAATTGTTCCGCGGTCGCAGAGAGTTCGTCCTCACCGTAGTCCGGCCACGGAGTGGCGCGATGCGTTGCTCGAAGTCTTTCGGCGAGGTGCTGCGAAAATCGTTCGCCCAACTCGTCACCATCGGGCGCGCCGGCTGTCGGTCGCCACAGCGAGCCCTGCACAAGCAGACCCCGTTTATTCCGCTTCTGCGCGGCGCCCGCGATCTTCGCGCCATCATTCGGACGGATCACGTCGAAGGATTCCGGGCGTTGAAAGCAGGTGCCCGCGGCCGCGTCGCGTGTCGTCTTGTCGGTCGGTGGCGGCTGCAGCCTTGCCGGTACGCCGAGGTCGTGCAGCGCTGCCACCAGCGCTTCGTGCACGGTGCGATAACTCTCAATGGCTCGTGCATCGTACAGCGCGTGACCGCGCGGAATCACCAGCGCGTAAGTCCAGTCGTCGCGATGATCCACCAAACCGCCCCCGGTGGGGCGCCGTGCCAGCTCGACGGGCTCATCCAACGGCAATTGAGTGCGGACCCACGCGATCTTCTGGCTGACGCCGAAAGTGAAGGCGGGGCGAAACCAGCCGTACGTGCGCAACCGGGCGTGTCCTGCGTCTGGATACCGCTGAAGCAGCAGAAAATCCGCCGCCATGTTCCCGGCGGCGCTGTCGCTGCGTTGGGGAAGGACGTCGAGGATCATGCGTCAGTCTCAGGGAAAACAGCCGGCAGCGTCCGAGCCTAGCGCAAACATCGATTCGCGCCTCCTTTACCAGCTGTTCAAACTTGATCCGACGGCCGCGGCAGGACCCACGGCCACACGAGTTGGTCCAGTTGCTCGTCCAAGGTCTGCGGCTGCGTCCGCAGGAGCGATGGCAGCGCTCCGAGTTCGAGGCGCAGATCGGCCGGCCGTGTGCGACTCGCCTCCGGTTGGTCCGTGCGCGTGACCGCCACGATCGGGGCGGCGGTTTCGTTCAAACCGAAGTGTTGGCGCAAACGGATTCCCAATTCGTAGCGCGACGCCGGGGTCGTTCCGGCCCAGTTGAAGACGCCACTCAGCCCAGGTCGGTCCGCCAGCTCGAGCAAGACGGCGGCGACGCTGTCGGCGTGCGCGACCTGCCGGATCTCGTCGGTGAACAGCCGCGGCGTGCGTCCGGCGAGCCAGTCCGCGAGCAGGCGTTCGTGCAGGCTGCGTCGTTGCGACGGACTGTTGCCCATCAGCAACGGCACGCGGAGAACCGTGCTGGTTTTCGGCGCCGCGTGCCGCACGACGGCGTCCGCCTCGGCTTTCGATTGCCCGTAGGGATTGATCGGATGCACCGGATCATCTGCGCGATACGGTGCCTTTCGCCCGTCGAACACCTGTTCGGTCGAAACGTGGAGCAATCGAACCCCGTGGGCTTCACACCACCGCGCGAGTGCCGCCGGTAGCGCGACGTTCAGTTGCTGCGCGCGCACGGGATCACTCACACAATCCGCGGGTTCGCTGACGGCAGCGCAATTGATCACCGCATCCGGTCGTGCAGAGGCGCAGAGTTGTTCCACCGCGGCGGTGTGCGTCAGATCGACTTGGTGTCGCTCCGCCAAGCCGGGCAAGGCACCCGCAAAGCGGCCGACGACGCCGATCACGTGATGGTTCGTGGTGCCGGCGAGGCGAGCCACGGCGCCCCCCACCAGTCCGGATGCCCCTGTCAGCAGGATTCGCATTGTTGTGGCTGAGACGACTGAGACGAGTGCGCTTGGCGTGGATACGGTTCAACCGAGTGTTGTCGCGCCCGGCAGAAGTTCCGGTGAAAGGTGCCAACGCACCTGCCAGCGGGGCCGGCCATCGCGTTTGTGGCAATCCTCTGTTCGCTGGAGGGCGACGATGGCGGCCTTGCGCAGCACGAACGCGGCCGGCTTGTCCTTGCCGCGCACCAGCAACGTGGCGAGCGCGCTCAGATGAGGTTCGTGGCCGACCAGCGCGATCGAATGCGTCATCGGGTAGTTGGCCAGCCGCCCGGCCATTGCGTCGGGCGAGTCTTCTGGGCGCAGCCCGTCGGTTTCGACCAGCAGCGCCTCTGGATCGAGCGCGGCGGCGAGGAGTTGAGCCGTTTGCGCGGCGCGGACGAGCGGACTGTGCCAGTACTGAGCGGGACGGAAGGTTTCGCTTGCCGCGAGAAACGCGCTGAGCCGCCGTAGATCGGCCCGCCCGCGCTCGCTCAACGGTCGCAAGGCGTGTTCCTCCGCCGTCACCGCGTGGGCATGACGCACGAGAAACAACCGTCCTGGCACGGGTGCGCGACTCACGCCGTCCTCGCTTTCCGCCGTCGCGGCCGGCGCTCGGTGGCGTCCAGGAGTTTGCGCACGGCCCGCAAGACCGTGCTGAGCGCAAAGGGCTTGGTGACGATGCCCTGAAACTCCGGCAGCACGTCGGGCAACGGTTCAAATTCCGGACCGCTGGTGCACAACACGCGCAGAACCGGCCACGGCTGGCGCAGCCGACGAACCAACTTCGTCGTGTCGGTCCGGCGGTGACCGCAGTCCGCGATGAGGAGGTGAACATGTTGCGCGCGCTGCGCCATTTTCCAGGCCGGGCCGGCGGAGGCGGTGGCAAGCACGCGGTAACCGTCGGCGGTCAGAATGCCGGCGACCATCTTGCGCACGAGTTCGTCTTCTTCGACGAGCAGGATCGTCTCATGACCCTTCGTGACGGGGAGCGGAGAAACGACCAATCCTTCGATCGCGGCCGCCGGTTCCAGCACTTCCGGCAGCAGGATCTCAAAGGTCGATCCCATGCGCGGCACACTGTGCACCAGGATGTGGCCGCCACTCTGTTCCACCACGCCGTAGACGAGCGCAAGCCCGAGACCGGTGCCGCGGCCTTCTCCCTTGGTGGTGAAGAAGGGCTCAAACAGATGCGCCTGCGTTTCGGCATCCATGCCGGCGCCATTGTCGCTCACCGTGAGGACAATGTAGCGACCCGGTGGCAACTGCGGCACGCGCCCGCTTGGAGGCGTGCGGACTTCGCGGCTGCTGGTGCCGAGGCGAACGATTCCGCCGGGTCCCACCGCGTCGCGCGCGTTGATCGTCAGGTTGAGCAGCACCTGCTGAAGTTGCGCGGGGTCAACGCGCACGTTGGCGATCGTGTCGTCGAGGGCGAGCTGCAGCTGGGTGTCCGGGCTGAGCAGGCGGCGCAGGATGTCGGCATTCTCCCGGATCAACAGGTTCAGGTTGATCACCCGCGGATCCATCGTCTGTCGACGACCGAACGCCAGCAGCTGGCGCACGAGAAAACTTGCTCGCTGCCCGGCGCGGTGAATCTCGGTGATCTCCTTTCGCGCCTTTGGGTTGTCGCCCACCGTGTCCGCCAGGATCTCGCAGTAGCCGTTGATGACGGAGAGCAGGTTGTTGAAGTCGTGCGCAACCCCGCCGGCGAGCCGGCCGACCGCATCGAGACGCTGCGCGTGCACGAGGGCATCCTGCAGGCGGCGCTTCTCCGTCATGTCGCGGTACGAACCGATGAAGTGCGTGATCTTGCCGCGGGCGTCCGCGAGTCCGCTGAAAGTCCAGGCGGCGTAGACCTGCACGCCGTTGCGGTGATTCAAGTAACCCTCGCCGGTCAGCACGCTTGATGGCGTGGCGCGCCGGTACCAGCGACGAAAACCGGCCAAGTCGGAGTCCGAAAGATGAAGGCAGCCATGCCCCCGGTTCAACAGCTCCTGCTCGCTGTATCCACTCATTGAACACAGCGCGGCGTTGCAGAAGGCGATGCGAAGGCCGTCGACCCCGAGGCGCGCGTCGGCGATCAGCACACCTTCACGAAACTCGCGCAGGGCGCGGGCCAGCAGCGGTGCGGGCGTCGCGGCCCGGACCTTACCTCGGCGCGCGGGGCGGGTGCCGGGACGGGAGTTCACGGGGCCAGCCGCTCGATCACCCAGCCGTCAGGCTGTCGTCGATACCGTAGGCGGTCATGCAGGCGGCTGCGACGCCCCTGCCAGAACTCGACCGTTTCGGGAGCGACGCGGTAGCCGCCCCAATACGGAGGCATCGGAATGGTTTGCCCGGCGTAGCGTTTCTCCACCGTCCGAAACGCCTCCTCCAGCGCGGCGCGATCCGCCACCAGCGTGCTCTGCTGCGACACCCATGCGCCGAGCTGACTGCCCTGTGGGCGGGTGTGGAAATAGGCTTCCGACTCTTCGCGACTGACCTTGGTCACGGTGCCTTCAACGATCACCTGTCGCTCCAGCGCAAGCCACGGGAAGACGAGCGTGGCGTGTGGATTTTCGGTGAGTTCGCGACCCTTGCGGCTCTCGTAATTGGTGAAGAACACGAAACCGCGCGAGTCCATGCCCTTCAGCAGCACGGTGCGCGCGGACGGACGACCGTCGCGCGTGCAGGTGGCGAGGGTCATCGCGTTTGGCTCAAGCAGCTTCGCGGCCTCCGCTTCCTGGAACCAGCGTTCAAACTGGCGAAACGGGTCGCGCGCGAGGTCCTTCTCCAACAGGCCCGCCATAGAGTAGTCCTTACGCAGATCAGCGAGAGACGCCATGGGTATGCGTGCGAGCATGAGAACCGGTTTGCCGCTGTCAAAAGGGGATCAGCGGATGCGGTTGCGAACGCCGGATCGGGACGAGTTTTCGACTTGGCCCCATGCGGCGTCGGTTCAGCTTCGCTGCAATGGCCTCCTCGCGCACGCCTGCCGGCTACCTGGATGAACACGTGCTCGACCTGCTCGATTTGCTGCGCGACCTCGTCCGGGTCGATACAACCAATCCACCCGGCACCGCGTACGAGACCATCACTGCGCGGCTGTTGCGGGAGTTGAACGAGACCGGCCTGCGCGCCCGGCGATTAGCGCCGACAAAAGCTCAGCAGCGCGCGGTGCTGCCGGAAGATCAGTGGGCCTGCCCGCGCTACAATGTGCTGGGGAACTGGCGTGTGCGCGGGGCGCGACGGACGGTGCACTTCAACGCACATTACGATGTGGTGCCAGTGTCGGGGAGGTGGCGCCACGACGACCCGTTTAGCGGGGTGGTGGAGCGCGGCTGGATCTACGGACGCGGCACGGCGGACATGAAGGGTTCGATCGCGTCGCTGTTGCTCGCGTTGCGCGCGCTGAGGGCAACCGGAGTGCAGCCGCGCCTGAATGTGGAAGTGTCGTTCACCGCGGATGAGGAGACCGACTCCGTCCTCGGCACGCAGTGGTTGGTGGAGAACGCACCGATCGCACCCGACTATGCAGTCGTGATGGAAGGGGGAGAGCAGGACGCGGTGTGCTGCGGCCACAACGGTGTGGTCTGGCTTGAGGTGATCGTGCACGGTCGCGCCGCCCACGGTTCCCGGCCGGAAAGCGGCATCAACGCCCTCGAGAAGATGGCCGCGCTGGTGCTCGCGCTGGAAGACCACAAGATCACCCTCGCGCGGCGCACGTTCGCGACTCCCGAAGGCGTGGTGATGCGGCCGACGTTGAATGTCGGCGGCGTGTTCGGCCAGGGACCCGGGGGGAAAATCAACACGGTGCCCGCCGAAGCGCGGTTCAGCATCGACCGCCGCGTGCTCGCAATCGAAACCGTCGCGTCGGCGGAGCGCGAGATGCGTCAGGCGTTGAGCGCAGCGGCGGCCGAGATTCCCGACTGCCGGATCACGGTGCGCAAGGTGTCCGAAAATCACCCGTGTTTCAGCGCGCCCGAGCACCCGTTCTTCGATGCGATGGCGAAGTGTGTGAGTCACGTGCGGCGGGCGCCGGTGGTGTTCAACGTTTCCACCGGGTTCAACGACATGCACTTCTTCTCGCATCACCTGAAGATCCCGACGCTCGGGTACGGTCCGGGTGGGCAGCGGTTTCATGCGGTCGACGAGCGCGCGCAGGTCCGTGAGTTGGTCAACAGTGCCAAGATCTACGCGGAGTTGCTGACCACGTTCGAAGGCTGAGGCGGTTGTTTTCCGAGGCACCGGCCGAGGGCGCAGCTGGACGTTGCCGGCCGTGCTAGCACGAACCCGCTGCACGGGCGGCTTCGGCCTTGTTTCGCCCGGCTGCGACCGCACACTGATTGTTTCCTCATGAAGATTGACGGCAAACTCACGCCCGCGCGGCTCCAAAAGAAAGTCACGCGCTTGTTCGAACTCGCCGGCCAGAAGATCACCGCGATCGATCGCGCGTGGGATCCGGCGCAGGGCACACCGGTTTTCACAGTCAAGGGCCGGTACACCTCCCGCGGCTGGACCGAGTGGACGCAGGGTTTCCAGTTCGGCATGGCGTTCCTGCAGTACGACGCCACGGGCGATGAACGTTTCCTGCAGCTCGGCCGCGAGAAGACGCTGCGGCACATGGCGTCGCATGTCTCACACGTCGGTGTGCATGACCACGGCTTCAACAATGTTTCCACCTACGGCAACCTGCGCCGCCTGATCCTCGAGGGCCGCACGACCGGCACGCCGGACGAGGTCAACTACTGCGAACTCGCGCTCAAGGTTTCCGGCGCGGTGCAGGGTGCGCGTTACGCCACCACCGCCTACCGCACACCGTGGTCGCCCGTGAAGGGTTCCGCCGGTGTCGCCCCGAGCGGCTACGTCTATTCCTTCAACGGCCCGCAGTCGCTCTTTGCGGATACGATCCGCTCGATGCGTTCGCTCGTGGTGGCGCATCAGCTTGGCCATGCGCTGATGGGCGAGGGTGACCGGCCGATCAATCTGCTGCATCGCGCGATTGAACACGCCGCGACGACTGCGCGCTTCAACGTGTTCTTCGGGCAGGGGCGCGACAGCTACGATGTGCGCGGCCGCGTCGCCCACGAATCGGTGTTCAACCGCAACGACGGCCAGTTCCGTTGCCCGAGCTCGCAGCAGGGTTACTCGCCCTTTACGACGTGGACCCGCGGCGCCGCCTGGATCATCTGCGGTTTCGCCGAGCAGCTTGAGTTTTTGGATACGGTGCGCGGCGCCGATCTCGACGCCGTCGGCGGACGGCGCGCTGTCACCGACCTGTTCCTCGAGACCGCCCGAGCGGCCAGCGACTACTACATCGACGGCTATGCGGCGCGTGATGGCATCCCGTACTGGGATAGTGCTGCGTTGAATACACATCGCCTGGGCGACTTCACGAAGAAGCCGGCCGATCCCTACAACGCCTGGGAGCCGGTGGACAGCTCCGCGGCCGCCATCTCGGCGCAGGGCTTCATCCGTCTCGGGCGCTGGCTCACTGCCCGGGGCGAGAAAGCGGCCGGTGCGCGCTACCTGCAGGCCGGCCTGACGATTGCGGACACGTTGTTCGACGAGCCGTACCTGTCGACCGATCGCAAGCACCAGGGCCTGATCCTTCACAGCGTGTACCATCGGCCGAACGGCTGGGACTACGTGCCGAAGGGTCAGAAGGTGCCGTGTGGCGAGTCGTCGATGTGGGGCGACTATCACGCGATGGAGCTCGCGCTGCTGATCCAGCGCCTCGCCGAGGGCAAGTACCTGACGTTCTTCTAAGACACCTCCGCGACCGCGGTGCCTGGCAGCGCGGTTCTGCTGAAGCTTAATGTGCCCGCTGGCCGGCCTCCGTGCTGCCAGCGGGCTTTTTGGGTGTAGGATCCACGGCGCGGTGTTTCAGGCCCGCTGCTGTGCCAGCATCATCATCCACTCGGAACCGATGAAAAGTGCGGCCAACACAACCGTGATTACCCACGCAAGGAACGGAATCGGTCGTTGATTTGTTCGCCGGTGTTGGATCCACGTCAGTCCGGCCAGGACAGCGAGCGACACCGCCGCGCCGACGCACCACGGACAGACGAGTCCGAGACTCCGGTAGGCTGCCACCTGTAGCGCTACACTGGCGACGCTACCGGCGATTCCGACCGTGATCAACGCACGGCGGACGGTCGCACTCCGTCCGCCCCGGTGCAGTAGGACGAGCACGGTGAGAAAGAGCAGCGTGCCGAGCAATGCGATCGGCACGCCGGCGACACGGCTGGCGGGTGCCTCCAGGATCCGTTGGCAACCCTCGAACGGTCCACAGATCACCGGCACGCCGAAAAGCTGTGAAAGGGCAGGGACAGTGGTCGTGACGAGTCCAAATCCGGCGGCGGCGAGGATAATGAAGGGGAGGACAACCGCAGAGAAACGCACGCGCGCCACCGACCCGAGGTTTACGCATCGGTGCGCTGGTGCCGCAGTGAACTTGCGATCGCTCAGTGAGTTTCCTCTGCTGCCCAAACCCCTATGCGCACCTTCGTTCGTTTTGGTCTGGGCGGAATGGGCCTGCTCCTGGTTGCCCTGTCGCCGTCCTCGTTCGCTGCTGTCGTTTCGCCACCCGCGGATCCTGCGGCAGAGGTCCGGGTCGCGTACGAGCGGCTGCACGCTCAGCCGTACCGGCAACGTGAGATCACGTTGATGACGCTGCCGACCGGCCGGCCGAAAGGCGCCCAGAATCTGCCGCCTGTGGTCACTGAAGTCGTCGGTGATCGGACACGAATGGTCTTCGAGATGACCGTGCCGCAGCACGGCCAGCTCCGAACGGAGCAGGTGACTGTCGGCGATCGACGCGCGACCCGCACGATCGCGCCCGGGATCCTGGCGATGATCGAAAAAACGCGTCGGCGCGTGACGGTGAATGCGACGCGCTCAATCCTGCAGCAGGCGATCTCGATTCTGACTGCGGTGCAGACCGGCGGGCTCTCAACGCACAGCGCAATCAGCAACCTGGTCAATGCAGCCGCGACGCTAAAAACCACTGCGGATGCGCGTCGTGCACTCGATCAGGCCGCGGCGGCGTTCGGGGAGTGGCAGCTCGTGCCGGAGAACGGGGACGAGGAAGACCTTCCGACGTTCGACGATTCAGCCGACATGATTGTCGAGTTTGTCGGTGAGGAAACCCTCAATGGGCGAGCCATGCGGTCGTTTCGGCGACGTCCAGAACAGGATTTTGGCATGGGCATGGAAGAGCGGCTCTTGATTGACGCGGCGACCGGATTACCCGCCGCTGAGGAGATGCACATGGGCGGCCGACCGATGGTTCGTGTGGAGTACTTCGACATCGGCGCGGACATCACGATCGAGCTGCCAGCCGTCCTGGCGGCCGACTGACACGTCCCCAAACGTACCGCGGGCCGGGGAGTTGCCGCAGGTACTTGCGACAGCCGACGTCTCTGTTAGAGGTGTCGCCGCCATGAGTTCCCACGGCCGCAGTCACGCATGAGGGCCAGCGACGTCGCAGTCGGCTTGGTGCTGGTCGTGGCTGGTGGGCTGCAATGGTTCTACCTGCACGAAGAAGCCGCCACGCGAGCCCCGATGCCAGCGCCGGTGATGGTGGCGGAGAAGGCGCCTCCGGCGGTCGTGGCGGCAGGGCCGCCGCGTGCGCCTGTGCCAGAGCCCGTTGCACCAACCCCGCCAGCGGAAGCGCCGACCCCAACGCACGGGCCGTTGCTCGGCGAGAGCTGGATGGCGGAGACGGTGGATGGCATCCTGGCGCAGCATCAGGAATTGAACCTGACGGCGGAGGAAGTCGCCGGCTTGAAGGATGTGTACGCGTACTGCCAGAACGTGCGCACCTCGTACGAAGCCGATATCGCGCAGATTGTTTCGCTGAACGACAACCGGGCGCGCATTCGCATCCCGGCGTATCCGGTCGCTGGAGCGCGCCTGCAGCAGATGTTCCACGAGGAGTTGAAGGCGGAACTCGGCGAGCAGACGTACGGCGACGTGGATGACTATCTCGGCAACACGTTTGAGGTGGCCTTCAAGTGGTTCGGCGCGTCCGTGCAGGAACTCGACGTGGAGCTGAAGCGCGATCCCGCGGCGGGGCTGCTCTACCGCATCGTCGCGCGTATGGATTTCGCCGATACTGTCGAGCCCGAGCTCGGCCAGAACGAAACCCGGCTGTTCTCCACGACCGCGCACTATGTTTTGAAGCCGGAAACGGTCGCCACCGGTGAATGGCGCCCGCTGGCACGGCATTTTCCCCGCTTGCCGGACGTTGGCGCCTCGGTGCGTTGAGCCGGAGCGGCCCTGTGTTTGCCGATTGTGTGGGTTACGCGCGAGCCGGCCAGACGGCTCCACCGCTGACCGCCCGACCGCTGACCGTTTCCGGTGGGACGATGATCTGGAGTGCGCCGGCGCGCACGGTCACTTCGAGCCGTTCACCCGCCTGAAAAGTCTCCCCATCGGTATGAACCAGTCCCGGCCCAGGGCGTTCGATCACGATCTGCCGGGCCTGCTGGTGCCGCACGAGCGGGCTTCGATCAAGGTTGCCGAGAAAAAGCCGCGGCACGAGCGTTCCGGCGCCCACCAGGCCGACGGGTTTGACCAGAACGAAGTCCAGTTTGCCGTCAGCGACGTCCGCCTCCGGCGCGATCAACGCGCGGTTGCCGTACTGGGACGAGTTCGCGACGGCGATGATCAGCGCGTCGAGCGATTCTGTCTGCCCATCGAGGGTGACGCGACAGGAGAACGGACGCATCTCGCGTAATGACGCGACGGTGACACCCGCGTAGGCGAGAAAGCCGCGCTGCTCGAGCCGGTTGAAGCGATCACCGACGTCCGCGTCGAAGCCCAGCCCCATCACGTTGAAGAACGGGCGGCCATTCACTTCACCCGTGTCAACGGCGAGGGTGGTTGGTTCGGGATGGGTGACCCAGTCGAGGACCGTGGTGAACGGCCGGTGCAGCCCAAGGTGCCGCCCCAAGCCGTTGCCTGAACCGCTCGGCAACAGGCCGAGGCGCACCGAGGTGCCGATGAGCGGCCGCGCGACTTCGTTGAGCGTGCCGTCGCCACCGATCGCGACAACGCGATCGCAACCCGCTGCGATGGCCGCTTGCGCCAGTTCCGTGGCATGCCCGACTCGCTCGGTCAGGCAGAGCTGCGCCTCGATCCCGCGACTTTCAGCGTAGCTTCGAATCGTGTTCGCCAGCCAAGGGCGGCGCTGGTTGCCGCCGGAGTGCGGGTTGAGGATGAAGGCGATTTTCATCGGGCGATCACGGCCGAGGCGGACGTTTAGAGGTGGGAGTCACAACCAAGCCGTTGTTCTCGGCAAGCGCCTGCTTCGGGCAGACTTAATCACGGCATGGCGACTGAGCCGACCCTCGGCTCCCGGCACGCCCTTTTCCGGGTGGGTCGCGAATCCCCCGCGGTTTGGCGATTGCCTCCCCCGGGGGCGGTCCGCTTACGGTCGGGGCACGCATGACTTCATTTGCTTCCCTGCGCTCCTGGCGCCTGCTCTCCGCCCTGCTTCTTTCCGCCGCCGTTTTCGCCACGGGGTGCGGTCGGAACTCGGAAAACGCTTCCTCGTCCGGCGCCCCGGCGGCCGAGAACCTGACGTCGACCGAGCAACGGGCGAGCTACGGCATCGGCTACAACCTCGGCCGCGACCTGAACCAGCAGAAGGATTTCGCGCCGGATCAGGCGGCGTTGCAGGCGGGCTTGGAAGACGGGCTCAAGGGCAAGGACTCCCGCGTCAACGAAGCGGATGTGCGCGCCGCGTTCACCACGTTGCAGGAGCGGGCCAATGAGGCGATGGCCAAGGCGGGTGAGGCCAACCTGACCGCGGCCAAGGCGTTCCTTGAGCAGAACAAGAAGCGTCCCGGTGTGAAGACCACGGATTCGGGGCTGCAGTACGAAGTCATCAAGAGCGGCAACGGCGCGAAGCCGAAGAGCACCGACACCGTGGAGGTGCACTATCACGGCACCTTGATCGACGGCACCGTGTTCGACAGCTCCGTTGAGCGTGGCGAGTCGATCTCGTTTCCTGTCACGGGCGTCATCCGCGGCTGGATTGAAGCGCTTCAGCTGATGTCGGTGGGCGACAAGTGGAAGCTCACGATCCCGCCGGAACTCGCTTATGGCCCGCAAGCGCGCGGGAAGATCCCGGCCAACTCGGCGCTGATCTTCGAGGTCGAACTGCTCGGGATTAAGTAAGCACCCAATTTTGCAGGCAAATCGGCTGGTCCGCCGCGGGTGGGCCAGCCGTTTGCGTGTCCGGCCCGCGCGACCCAGCGACGGGTCGACTTTCGGCCGGAGTTCACTCTGTTGCGCCGCACGATGGGACGCGCGCGCGTTTGTGCCGATCCATCACGAAACCTTCAAACTGAGCTCCGAAGCCGATGGATGAACCGGCGGGGTGGGTGCGGGCCGCGTTCGTACGCCAGCCGGAACGGCTGCTGACCGTGCGCGTGGGAGAGACGTTTCGAGTGTCGCTGCGCGACACGATCGACCGCGACCGCGCCGTAGTGGACGGGGCGGGGACGCAGCTGGTTTCACTCGACGCCAATCGTTCGTCGGGCATTTCAAACACGTCGCGTGGTTCGCCCCTTTATCCACCGTTCGGCCCAATGACTGCCCCTGCCCCGATCACCTGGCGTAGTGCCTGGCTGGATGCGCTCGCGTTTTCCGGCGGACTGGCGGTGGCGTGGTGGCGCAACTGGCAGACGACGGATCTGGTCTGGAGCCTGTGGCTTTCGAGCCTGGTGGTCGGCTACACGATCCTCGTCTGGCACATCAGCCAACCCATGCGGCAGCTGATTGCCGGTGCCAGCGAGGAAGCTGTGCCGGCGCATTCGCCTTGGGTGAGAAGTGCAGGCCTGCTGGCAACGCTGGGCGGCAGTCTGTTCATGCTGGCATTCTTCACGGTGCACTTTGGTGGGTTCCACCTCGGACACTCCGTTTTTCTGCACCAGTTCTTCCCGGTCGCGGACGTGGACCCCCGCGCGGGCGGATTTCCCGGCTGGGCCGTTTATGCCGAGGTGGTGCGGCGATACTGGGTGTTTGTGCCGGTGGCGTTCCTTGCGGAGCGTGCCGCCTTTCGCCCGGAGATCGTGGCGGATCGGGACAATATCGCCGAATCCGTCCGGTCCGGTGTGCCTCGGCGCCGGCACGCGGCCAATGGCAAGGCACTCTTCGCACCTTACAAGAACGTCGTGCGCATGCACCTGCTGATCTTCTTCTTTGCGGCGGTGCACGCGCTGAAGCTGGATCACTTCGCCGTCTACGCCGCGGTGTACGCCGTGTACTTTTTTCCGTGGCACCTGCTCCGCGCCCGGCGGGAGCGCCGGCGAGCCGCGGAGGCGCTGCGGCAGGAGCGTTCGGCCCCGCCGTAGGGGCACCCGACGACGGACGGACTCATGCTTGGCCGGAACTGCCGCCGCCCTGCAGGATGTGGAAGTTGGCCATGCTGATGCCGCTGAGCATCGCGCCCACGATGCCGAGGAAGCCTTGGTCAGTGCCGCACAAATACAGGTTCTGCACACCCGTGCGGCCGGTGCGGATTTTTTCCGGTGAACCGTAGATCGCGCCGCCGGCGTGTCCGGTGAAACGGGTGATCGTGCGCGGCGTGAACATGTCGGTGGCGACGGTGATCGATGACAGGTCGGCGCCGGTCGGCAGCGGCGGCAGAAAACGTTGCGCGCTTTGCACGACCTCCTGGTAGGCCTGAGCTTTGGCGGCGCGATACGCTTCCTCCGGTTGCCCCGCCCAAGCGTCGTAACGCGCCAGGCACGTCACGCGCAACAGGCCTTCCGGCAACTGCTGGCCCGCCGGATACTGAAAGTTGTTGGGAAAACAAATCACGCCGCTGCGCGGGTCGAATGCGGCCGCTGGCTGTGCGTAGGTGAAGCGATCGCTGTCGTTGAAGAACACGATCGTGTCCTCCCCCCAGCCCAGTTCGGCCGGCTGACGATCCAAGACGCTGATCGTCTCGACAAAACTCAACGGACCGACGGGCGGAGTGGGAGTCGAAGCCGCCTCCGGCGCGGGCTCCACGGGCTGGAGCAGCCGGGCTGTCTCCGGCGCGCCGATACTGCTGAGCACGTGATCCGCCGTGATCTCGCTGCCGTCGTCGAGCACCAGCGCGGCAACCCGATCGCCCCGGATCGTGAGGCTTCGCACACCGCAGCGCATCCGGCGTTCACCGCCGGCTTCGCGATACTTGTCGAGCAGGACGCGCAGGATGAGGCGCACGCCCTCGAGCGGGCGCGCGAAGCCTTCGAGGAAGAGCGCCTTGAACATGATCACGAACTGGCCGAACTCCAGGTCGTGCTCGGTCGCGCTGCCGTAGTACATGACCGGGCAGAAGAGCATGTCTTCCAGCAGCGGCTCGGTGATGTGCTGGCGCACGATCGCGCGCGCCGACTCGGGTTTGGCGCCGAGCGAGACATCGTCATAGGTGCGCACCACTTCAACGAGGCGGCGGAAGCCATCGATTTGCCGCGGAAACGTGCGCGCGATCTCCGACTCAAGCACGGCGAAGTCGTTGGTGAACGTCAGCGAGCACTCGCCACGGGCGCCGAAGGCGACGCGAGAGCGCTTCTGCGGACAGAGGGCAAACTGATCGCGATCGATGCGCAGCTGGCGCAGGAGCTTCGTCAGCGGCGTTCCCTTCACGCCGGGCGGCACGAAGTTCGTCATCGCGTGCAGGCCCACATCGTACTTGCGGCCGGCGATGCTGTAGAAGGAATTCAGGCCGCCGACAGCGTTGTGCCTTTCGAAGATGCAGACACTCCGGCCGAAGTGGGCGAGCCGGATCCCGGCGGCCAGACCGGACATGCCCGCCCCGATGATAACGACGTCGTAGTGCGAGCGTGAATTCACCGCTCTACGGGCTAGCGGTGCGCCGTCGAAAGCAAAGCCCGAACTTTCCGGCCGCGTTCAGCGGCGGGGAGCGGATGCGCCCTGATTCAGCTGCTGCATCTTCTCGCGAAAGAAGCGTCCCTGCCGCGTCGGCGTGAAATTCCAGTCCTCGATCAGCTGCGGCGACCACTGCGCGTCGAATACCCACGGCGTCCACGAGATGCCGCGAGCTTCCATGAACGCGACCAGTGCTTCGCCGTAGGTTTCGTCGCCGATCACCGGGATGTGTGCACCGGGCCCGTCTTCGCTCATGAAGCCAAACTCGGTACAGAAAACCGGGTACTCGCTCGCCATGTGACCCCAGTCCGCCAGCCACTGCTGTTCCCAGGGCGGGTTTCGTTTTTGCGGATAGGGATGCGAGACGTAAGCGACGCCGGCGAAGGGCAGCGGGTCCTCTTTCGCGTTCCGCAACTCGTAGGCCCAGTTGAATCCGGCCACCAATGGAATGCAGTCGGGGTCGATCTGCCGAAGCATATAGATCAACTCCTCAATGTAGGCCCGGTACTGCGCCCACGGCAGCCGCCCCATCTGGCCGCCACGATTGGTGGGCTCGTTAAAGAGCTCGTAGAACGCCACCGTGGGGTTCCGGCCATAACGCGAGGCAATCGTGTACCAGAAACGGAAGGTTTCGCCGCGGTCGGTGATGTAGTTGTCTCGATGGTACACGTCGGTCAGCGGATTGCCGATCGTGTGCCAGTCGATGATCACGTACAGGCCCAGCTCGCCGGCCCATTGGATCGCGTTGTCGAGGAGCTCCAAGTACTGACGCGACCCGAGCTCGCGCCAGCTGGCGGGATGAACCGGGATTCGCACCAGGTTTGCGTTCCAGCTGCGGGCGGCCTCAAAGTAACCGCGGCCCCACTGGCCACGCTCGAGCAGCGCGTGCGGATCCGAGAGCGCGAGCCCACGGAACACCACCGTCTCTCCCTCCGGATTGACGAATCGGTTGCCGTCGACCGCGATCGGCGGGAGGTGAGCGGTCGTGTCCGCGGCGAGCGGGCCTTCGCCAAACGTCTGGGCGAGGGCGGAACTAACGAGCGCGGCCAGCGCGAACGCCAGCGTAGGGAAGCCACGACGAGGTAACATGATAAGAAAAAGAGGACCGCGGCGGAGTGGCCGAAGTCAAACGGGATCCGGCAGGCCCGTTCCTGCACCGGCCGCGGCGATGCCACACCGTGAACTACAAGGCGCGCAATGCGGCCTTCAGGCGTTCAGCATAACCGCGCCACGCGCGCCACTCCGCCGGACGAAGGGTGCGGTCGAGCAAAGTCTGATTGGCCTTGCTCAGGAGCTGGCCCAATTGCTCTCGGTAAACGACCTCCACCGTGCCATTCCGAGCCGGGATCTCCGTGGGCGGCAGGCGAGAGGGTTCGGCGGCAGCGGTGTTGGGAGCCGAGGAGGTTGGGGCTGGGTGAGTGTTTCCTGCCGGTGCGGGAGAAGCGGGCGTCGGGGCAATCTGCTCGTGCGCGCGAGCGAGCCCGGCGCCGACGGGGGGACTCGTCGACGTCGACGCGGGCGCGGCGGCGTTGCGACTGGCGAGCCAGTTTGGGTCGACGTCGAGCAGCGCGGCGAGCGCCTCCACTTCCGGCCAGGTCGAGTCACGATAACCCAGTTCAAACAGGCCGACGTGGTTGGGACGAAATGTATCACCCAACTTTTCCACCATCAACCGGCCGAGGTGGGCTTGGGAAAGCCCCTTTTCTTCACGGGCTTCCTTCAAACGCGGTTTCAGGCGAATCGATCGTGCCGCAGGAGCGACGGGAGCGGACAACATGGAGGAGATGGGGAAATTGAACCACGAAATACCCGATCCGCCAACGCAGGGTGACACTTCTTCCAAAAACTCCCCGACTGGCCTGGGTAGTTGCTCCACGATGACAGATGGCCGGCCGAGGAGTGCCGTGGGATCTGCGCAAAGTTGGTCAACCGGCGCGTAGCGGGTCCTGGGCCGTTTGGGCACCATCAGCGCCTCGAATATGAGTACGCCCACGCCTGTCATTTTCACCGAAGGTTACGACCTCGAGCGCAAGATTGAGGATTTCGTCGCTCAACGCTCCAGTGCTGTCGCGGCGCAAAGCCGCGCCGCCCAATCAGCAATGCAAGTCGATTTCATCGGACTCGACGTCGACGACCGGCGGGTGACGGTCATCCGCGATTCCGCCGCTCAGCTGGGCCTTCGTCTTCGTTTCGGCTGAGCCCGGTGTCATCGAATCCGGGGCGATGAAACTGCCGGGCGTCCGGAAACGACCGTTCGGTTTCCGCGCGCAGTCGTTCCAGGTGCGCGAGCAGGTCGAGGATCGCATCCGCCTCGCCGGCGCAATTCCGCCTCAGCGTGTCCCAGGCGGCCAAGGATCGGTCGATCGCGATCAGGGCGATCTTGGCTGATCCCGCGGCGTCCGAGACTTGGGGGGCGAGGGCCTGGCCGGCTTCCTCGGACCGGGATGCAGCGGCGCGTTGCAGCTTGGCCTCGATGAAAAAAACAAACCAATCCACCACCTCGAGGGCGTCACGAACATCTGCCCACGGGGCGTTGTGACTCAGGTCAGGCGGCTTAGGCGAGGCCACCAGTGTGGCTGGCAAACGCAGCAGGAGCTCCCGCGCTCGTTGACGATACCGACGTGCATCAGCGAGCAAGGTGACGGCTTCGGAAGACGTGTACCACGGGGCGGCGCGTTCTTCGACGGCGTTCGTCAGGTCGTGGTTGGAGCGAGCGGTGTCGTCCTCCAGCCGCTGAAGTTTAGCCGCGATCACCCGAGTCAGCTGCTCCCAAGACGACCGGTGCACCGGATCGCGCCGGGCCCAGCCCTGCACCGATTGGCGCATTTGTTCGAGCTGGTAGGACAGGCAACGAGGTCGGGCATAACAGCGCTCACACCAGCGGTCGCAGTAGTGATGGATCTGCGGTACCAGCTCCGGATCGGACTCGAGCCGCGCGACGCGACGCGCGGCGGCTGCGAGGTCGGCGGGGTTGAGGGATGTGACCAGGCGGCGGGGCATGAGGCAGCGTCATGAGCCCGGCGTTGGGCTTGGCAGCAAAGGCGTTCTGTCGTACGTCCGCATGACGCCGCCTGCCGTGAAGCGGCAGGGCGGTGGCGCGGTGTGCTTCGTCAGAACCGCAACCGCACGCCCAGGGCGATGGTACGATCGTAGGCGCGGGTGTCGCGTGGATACAGATGCTTGTCGTGGAAGTAGTCCTGGTAACGGTTGTTCAGGATGTTGGTCGCATCGAGGGTCAGCGTGACGTTTTCACGGAGGTCGTAGCTGGCGGAAAAATCCAGCTGCCCACGCGGCTTGACGATGATCTGCCGCAACGGGCTGCCGGCGGCATTGGGGCCGTTGAACGTATCGGTGTATTCACCCCGCCAATTCCAGGCCAGCCGCGCGGAGAAGCCGCTGCGTTCGTAGATGCCGACGACGTTGTAGGCGGTCTTCGCCACCTGCGCGTACGGCTGCCGGACGCGCGCGCCGGGATTCGGATTGGACGGATCCTGCGCGTCCGTGTCGCCGTCCATCAGTGTCAGGTTGGCTTGAATACCGAAGCCCCGCAGCGGGTCCGGCAGCGATTCGGGAAAATGCTGGTAGGTGAACTCGACGCCCTGGAGCTCGCCCTTGCCGGTGTTGCGCGGCCGCGTGATGGTGTAGGGCTGGCCGTTGATCGTCTCCAGCTCCGCGTAGGATTCCACGTAGCCCTCGATCTCGCGATAGAAGCCGGTGATGGCGACGTAACTGGAGCGCGCGAAGTAGTATTCCAGCGACAGGTCGAAGTTGTTTGATTTCACCGTCTCGAGGTCCGGATTGCCGCCACTGCCGGTCCCCGAAGCGCCGGTGGTGGTTGGCGCGTTCAGGTTCACGACGGGATTCAGGTCGGCGAAGTTCGGCCGCGTGACCGAGCGCCCGGCGGCAAAGCGGAGGAACAATTCATCCCGCAGGGCGAGGCGGGCGTTCAGCATCGGCAGCACGTCGGTCTCGTCCTTGTCCTGGTTGAGCGGCGAGCCGTCGGTGCCGCGATACCCGGTCAGCTCCTGTTCGGTCCGGACGACACGGGCGCCGACCAGACCCTCCAGCGGGCGACCAGCCAGGTTTGTGCTGTATCCGAACTGAACATACCCTGCGGACGTCTTTTCCTCATCGGTGAACGAGATGGCCGGGTTGAAGCCGGGGTCCCCGGGCGGGCGGCCGAAGAGTTCCCGCACCTGCTCCACGTTGCCGTAGAGGTAGTCCGGATCCGCGCCGTACCAGTGGCGCGTGGGATAGCTGCCGAAGGTGCCCCGCGGGTTCAGGCTGCCAAAGCCCGGGATCGTCGTGGCGCGCACCACCCCACGGCCGCCGACCGGCTCGATGTCGTCCACCGAGGTCTGGCGGGATTTTGCTTCGCGCGTGGTGTAGCGGACGCCTGCCTGCACGTTTTTGAAGAAGCCATCGGCAAACGTGTATTCGGCGTCGGCCCGCCAGCCGATTTGGTCGCTCGTCTGATAACCATGATTGTCGAACAGGCCCCAAAGGAAGTAGTTGTCGCCGTTTGCCAGATCGGCGCCGCTCACGCCCATTTCGGCCCGCCCATCGTTGTTGAAGTTGAACGTGAACGTGCCGGGCGTCGCGGGAGCGAACTGTGTGTCGATGATGATGACGCGGGGTTTGAAACTGCTCCAGTTGTACACGAGTTCGGTGCTCGCCTGGACCGCGCCGCGCTGCCACCGCACGCCCGCGACGCCCTGGTAGCTGTCCGTCCGATCGCTGAAGGCCTGTGTGCTCGTCAGCTGGAAGTTGTTCTCCGAAACGAGCCGTGAGGGCACCTGGGTGCCGGGATAAACCTCCGCCGACTGGAAGGCGCCGAACCGCGGGAAACCGATCAGGAAATGAACCTGACGCTGGTTGCGGTAGCCCGTGTAGAGGAAGTCGGTGTAGAATTCGAGTTCCTCGTGGGGGCGCAGCTGGAGCGAGAGGTAGTGCGCGAAGCGCCGGCGGTCGCCCGGCACGATCAGCGACCCTTGGGTGAGCGGCAGCTGTATTGTCTCATCGGATATGACGCCGTTGCTCGGCACGGGCTCGAAGAGGAAATTGAAGCTCACCTGGTCGAGGAAGTAGTGCCTCTGGTAGGACGTCGCGTACAGGGCGCCGAAGTCCCCGCCGCCGGCGGTCTTCCAGCGGTCGCTGATCAAAGCGCTGCCGACCCAGCTGACCTTGTCGGCGTTTTCGCCGTAGATCGCCCGGCCGCCGGCCGCCAACTCGCGGCCCGCGAAATCAAGCGGCCGGCGCAGGCGGATATCGATCAGGCCAGCGATGCCGCCTTCGATGTGCTCCGGTGCGTTCGACTTGTACACATCCACGCCCGCCACGAGTTCGGCCGGGATGTCCTGAAGCGCCACGCCGCGTCCGGTCCCGGTGAAAATTTCGTGGCCGTTGAGGGTTGTGCCGATGTTGGGCAGGCCGCGAATCAGCACGTTGTTCACTTCACCGTCACCACGGCCGACCTGGATGCCGGGAACGCGTTGCAGGGCGTCGGCGACGCTGTTGTCGGGCAGTTTGCCGATGTCCTGCGCGGCGATCGAATCGAGCAGGACCAGTGCGTTGCGCTTGGTTTCCTGCGCGGTGATCAAGCTGGCGCGCACGCCGCTGACCACGAACTCGTCCAAAACGACGGTTTCACCGTCGGGTTCAGTGTCCGGGTCAACAACTTGAGCGAACAGCGGAGTGGCGGAAACACTCAGCAGCGCGACGGTGAAGACCGTCCGGCGAGCCGCATGACGGCGCGGCGACCGAGCTTTTGACCAGGCGAACTGGTTCATGGCGGGGTAGGGTTGGGGAGGGCTGAAGGCCGAGTTTGCGTGGCCTCCTCCCTACATGCGCCAACACCCAGCCAAACCCGCCAGATTCCTGCTTCCGCCGCCGAAAAATCCTGGAACGTTCTTTGTGCTATCTCACCGCCTGCTCGGTTTCCCGGAGCAGGATGCGCGCAAAGACCCAATCAAACCAGAAACCCTGCACCGGCGTGCCCTTGTCCAGCTGTTGCCGGAACTTCGTGTCGATCGCCTCACGGGCCTGCGCCAACTCCGCGCGGGCCGCGTCGAGTCGGCCGCTCCGAAAAAGCGTCAAGGCCAGCACCAGCCGTGCGGTCGCCACTCGCGGGGCATTGGCTTCCGGGCAGTCCAGGCAGCGGCGGCCCCATTCCAGGGCGTCGGCGTCGTGCTCGGAGCGATACGCCCAAAGCGCGAGCGAGAGCGAACGCCAGGCCGCTTGAAAGAGATCGCCATTCCGGACCGCCTGCTCGTGCGCCTCCGTGGTAGCCACGGCGACGGGCCGGAGTCGTTCGAGCAGCGCGGCGTCCGCCGGTCGCAACAGGCAGATTTTCAGGACGCGATCGGCACTCGTACTGGTCGGGTTGGCGAAGCGTTCGAGTGCGGCCAGCCGGAAGGCCTGGTAAGCGGCGCGGTCGCCCAGCTCAATCAACGTGGGGCCAGTTTCCAAGTGATCGAGTGTGGCCACGTCCGTGTTGTCCAACTGGTTCACGCGCAGGACGACGTTGAAGCGCTCCACCGCTTCGGCCCAACGGTTTTGCAAGGCGTGCCAGCCACCGAGTGCCCGGAACACTGCGGCGCCTTCCATCGTGGGCTCGTCCAGCGCGATGCCGCGCACGAGTTCATCGGCCGCGCCGTAATTCTCCTGGCTGACCAGCAGCGCGGCCTGCGCGATCTTCTCTCGGGTCTCGGCGGCCAGGCGGAGTCGCGCCTGCTGCTGCTCGGCCGCCACCGCACGCCGGTGCGATTCGCGCTCCTTGAGGAAAAGCCAGGTGGAGGTGCCAAAGCCGGCACAGAGGGTCACCGCGACGGCCCCTGCGGCGAAAAAGACGCCGCGGTTCCGGCGCACCAGTTTACCCAGCCGATACGTCCAACTTGCCGGACCGGCGAGCACCGGCTCGTGATCCAGGTAGCGGCGAATGTCCATCGCCAGCCCATTGGCGGTCTCATACCGGCGCGCACGGTCCTTCTCCAGCGCCTTCATGACGATCCAGTCGAGATCGCCGACCAACCGCTGCGATAACCGCTGAGGCTCGAGCGGGCGCAGACTCGCGGTCTGGGTCCGTTCATCGTCGGGCAATGACGAGAACCGGGCCGACGGGCGTAGCGGTTCCTGTTCGAGCAACAGGCGCCGCATCGCCTCCAGCCCGCCCTCAAGCAGCTCCTTCGAGGCAAATGGTGTCCGGCCGGTGAGCAGTTCGTAGAGCAGGACCCCGAGGCTGTAGATGTCGCTTCGTGTATCGACATCTCGGGTACGCAAATCCGCCTGTTCCGGGCTCATGTACGCCGGCGTGCCGATGAGCTGGGCGCAACCGGTGAACCGGGTGTGGTCGGTCAGGCGCGGTTCGGTTGCCCGTGCGATGCCGAAATCAATCACCTTGGGCGACGGGGCATCGTCCTGCTGGCTGACGAGAATGTTCGAGGGTTTGATGTCCCCGTGGATCACGCCCTTTTGGTGTGCGTGCTGGATCGCATGGCAGATCTGGATGAAGAGCTCCAGCCGCTGCGGCAGCGTCAGTTGATGGCGATCACAGTACTCGGTGATGCGAACCCCCGAGACCCACTCCATGACGAAGTACGGTGAACCACGGTCGGTGGCGCCGGCATCGTAGACGCGGGCGATGTGCGGATGGTCCATCAACGCCAGCGCCTGCCGTTCGGCCTCAAAGCGCGCGATGACGCTCTTCGTCTCCATGCCGAGCTTGATGATCTTCAGCGCGACATGCCGACGAACCGGCTCCTCCTGCTCCGCCAGGTACACCACTCCGCAGCCGCCCTCGCCGAGCTTCTGCAGCAGTTTGTAGCGGCCGATACGGGTGCCCAGTGGCTCTTCACCCCAGTCGGGTCTCGCGGAGGATGGGGTCGCGGAGCGAAGAGACGAGCCCACCGCGCTCCCCCGCACCGCGGTCGTGCTCTCGGCAAAGAAGGCGTCCGCGTCCCCGGCTGCGGCCAAGAGCGCTCCGAGTCGTTCGAGCAGCGCCGCGTCGCCGCCGCACACCTGCACGAGATACGCCTGCCGTTCCTTTGGTTCGACCAGCAGCCGGGCCGTTTCGAAGATCTCGTCCTCGCGCGGCAGGGGCGGTGCACTCATGGCCGGCTGCGGATTTCGTGAAACAGCCACGCTTTTGCGTAGGCCCAGATCCGCTCGACGGTGCGCTCCCCCACGCCGAGGGTCTCGGCCACTTCCTGGTTGGTTCGACCGCCGAAGAACTTGAGCACAACGACGCGCGCTTTTTCAGGATCCTGGGTCTGCAACTTCTGCAGCGCCTCATCAATCAAGAGCACCTTTTCGTCAGGGGTCGTCGCGGCAAGTTCGATCTGGTCCAGATCCACGCGCTCCTGGCCGCCGCCGCGTTTCAACCGCGCCTTGCGACGCGCGTTCTCGATCAGGATCCGCCGCATCGCCTCCGCGGCCGCGCCGAAAAAGTGTGCTCGATTCTCCCACAACCGGTTTTCCGGACCCGTGATTCGCAACCACGCTTCATGTACCAACGCCGTGGGCTGCAACGTCTGGCCTGCGGCCTCCTGCGCCATCCGCACCGCGGCGTGGCGGCGCAGTTCGTCGTAAACCAAAGGCAGCAGTTCGCCCGAGGCTTGCCGTTCGCCGCGGCCGAGGGCCTGCAGAACCTGCGTCAACTCGCTCATGGCCGGGTGAAGACGCCCGGCCGGAGCGCGAGGGGGCATCCACCGCGGCCACTGGCGTCGGTGGCGGAAAACAAACCGGGCGGGTGCACGGAAAAGGAAGGGGCAGGCGAAGAGAAGCAGACCGCGCGGGCGGGTGGGGCTCCCGGGGTCCAAAAACAGACCGGCTTTCCGCCGAGCCTGTCGGCCGCCCGGGGTGAGTCAAGGGACCGCCAAGCGGCCCCGGGCCGCGGATGCACTTGACCGTAACCGAGCCACGACCGACGGAACCGGCCGGGCCCGCCGCGGACCATGGCGCAATGAGTCCGCAGGAGTCCGATTTGACGGTCTCGGGACCGCAGACCGGCGATCATCACTTTGTTGACCGGAGCCGGGCCGGAGTTTTGGCGGCAACTCCCGGCGAACGTTCACGCTAACCTTCAACGATAAGGATCCGACATGAGAGCGAACGGCGGAAACGGACACTCCCAAGTGGTGGTGATCACCGGCGCTTCGGCCGGCGTGGGTCGGGCTGTCGCCCGACGGTTCGCACAGGCGGGCGCCCGAGTCGCGCTCATCGCTCGGGGCGAGGACGGGCTGGAGGCCGCGGCGCGGGAGGTGGATGCCCTGGGCGGCCGCGCGCTGGTGTGTGCGTTGGACGTCGCGGACGCGACGGCGGTGCTCGCTGCGGCGGAACGGATCGAGCGGGAGCTCGGCCCAATCGATGTCTGGGTGAACAACGCGATGGTGAGCGTCTATGCGCCCTTCACCCAGATCGCGCCGGACGAGTTTCGCCGCGTCACGGAGGTAACGTGCCTCGGAACCGTTTACGGCACCATGGCGGCGCTGAAGTTCATGAAGCCGCGCGATCGCGGGGTGATTATCCAAGTGGGATCGGCGCTCGCCTATCGTAGCATCCCGCTGCAATCGGCCTACTGTGGGGCCAAGCACGCCATCAAGGGTTTCACGGCGTCCCTGCGCTCGGAGCTGACGCATGACCGGAGTCGCGTTCACCTGTGCATGGTGCAGCTGCCGGCCATGAACACGCCGCAGTTTGATTGGACGCTCAACCGCATGGGCGAGGAGGCGCAGCCGGTCCCGCCGATCTTTCAACCGGAAGTGGCCGCTGAGGCGATCCACTGGATGGCGCACCACCGCCGCCGGGAGCTTTTTGTCGGCGGACCGACGGTGAAGGCGATCCTCGGCAATCGGGTGATCCCGGGTGTGCTCGACCGTTACCTGGCCGGGGCCGGGTATGCCGGCCAGACCACTGGCGAACAGCGCTCCAGCGGCCGTCCCAACAACCTGTGGCAGCCGTTGCCGGGTGACCACGGCGTGCGGGGACGTTTCGATGACCGCGCGTTGGATCATTCCTGGCAACTGGAAGCCTCGAAGCATCGCGGCCTCATGGTGGGCGTGGGCGCAGCGCTGGGCGCGGCGGCCGCCTGGTGGTGGTGGAATGAGCAGCGGGGCGGACGGATTCCTCTGGACCAACGTCGCTATGGTGAAGCCGGGGAGGTCGCGGCGGATGCGACCGGTGAGCGGGCCGTGAGCACGGCGGTGCACACTCACGCGCCCGTGAATTAGGCCGGAAGTTGAAGGGTTTGCCGTGGGCCCGGTGTTATTCCTGGCAACGTGACGTCGATGAAGCCCTGCCTGGTCGCCTCTGCCTTGGCGTGTTGCGTCGCATCAACGGTGGCGGTGCACGCGCAGACGGACGCGCCGGTGCTGGAGTCGATGAAGATTCATGTGCGGAATCTTCCCACGTTCCCGATCACCTT
Organism: Verrucomicrobiota bacterium; assembly: GCA_023386835.1. Classification (GTDB taxonomy): domain Bacteria; phylum Verrucomicrobiota; class Verrucomicrobiia; order Opitutales; family Opitutaceae; genus Actomonas. Next base: position 9,228 of record JAEWIY010000073.1, on the reverse strand, counting down.
GGTTGCGCGCGGGGTGACGCAAGGGACCGTGCGGATCGCGGTGAAGGTGGACGAGGAAGGCCACCTGGTTGATCACCTCATCGTGGGATACACCGACGCGGCGCTGGCTCACGTGGCGGTGAATTCGCTGAAGGACTGGCAGTTTACGCCCGCGCGGCTCGACGGTGAGCCGGTACCCGCCCAATCTGAGGTCGTCTTTAACTTTCGGGCCGAAGGCGTCGTGGTGAACCAGCACATGGTGGAACACTACCTCGGCCGCTTGCGGCCACAGGATTCCGAGCTGGTGTATCAGCCGACGAGCCTGCGGGACCTCGATCAAATCCCGACGCCGGTGCATGTCGTGTCGCCGATCTACACCCCCGAAATGAGTGATCGTGGCCTGCGCGGTGAGGTCACCATCGATTTCTACATCGACGAACAAGGCCGGGTGCGGATGCCGGTGGGGCCGGCCAACCAGAACCAGGAGCTGGCCGCGTTGGCGATGCAGGCGGTGGCGCAGTGGCAGTTCGAGCCGCCCACGCGGCGCGGCAAACCGGTCCTTGTGCTCGCGCGACAGCGGTTCAATTTCACCGGCCCGAGCGCCCCTCCTCCGGCGGCCGCTCCGTCGGCACCCACCGCCCCGTGAGGCGCCTGGCGGCGCAGTCACGCGCAACGGGTTCGTCGACAGCTGACGCGTTAGTCCGTGGCCGCGGGCGAAAGCGGCGCGGCAAATTTGCGGCGGGCCGGCCGGCGGTTAGCCTAACCTCATGTTCCCGCGGCGGTGGTTCATGCTGGGTTTGGTGCTCGTGCTTCCGGTGATGGCGACCGATGACCGGGAGCCTGAACGCGAACGCATGCTGCGGGACCAGATCGAACGACGTGGGATTGAGGACGTCGCGACTTTGCGGGCGATTGGACGGGTCCCGCGGCATTTGTTTGTCCCCGAGTCGCTGCAGGCGCGCGCGTACGACGACACACCGCTGCCCATTGGGCACGGTCAGACGATTTCGCAGCCGTACATCGTCGCCTTCATGACGGAGGCGGCGCAGGTGCGGCCTGAAACCAAGGTGCTCGAGATTGGCACCGGTTCGGGTTACCAGGCGGCGATCTTGGGCGCGATCAGCCAGCGGGTGTATTCGATTGAGATCGTGCCGGCGCTGGCGGAACGCGGAGCAGCGGCCTTGCGCGCGGCCGGTCTCGACCACGTGCAGGTGCGGCAGGGGGATGGATACCACGGCTGGCCGGAAGAGGCGCCGTTTGAGGTGATTGTGGTGACCGCGGCGGCCGAGACGATTCCGCCGCCGTTGGTCGCACAACTGGCGGACGGCGGGCGCATGCTAATCCCGGTCGGGCCCCGGTTTGGGGCGCAGAATCTCGTGCTCGTGACGAAACGGGGCGGCAAGGTGCGCACCCGGACGCTGTTGGCGGTGCGTTTTGTGCCGCTGGTGCGTGGGGCCGGTCGGTCGTAGTGGATTCGGCATGACAACAGTCGGTCCGCGCGAACCGCTGGCCAGCGCCGGCATCGGCGTTCGTCAGCGGGTGGCGCTGGCCGGGCTCTCAGCCGGCATCACGGCCCACCAGGTCGTGTTGATGCAGGTGCTCGGGTACGTGCACTGGCACAACTTTGCGTACATGGTCGTGGCGGTGGCGCTGCTTGGTTTCGGCGCCGCGGGGACGCTGCTGAGTCGTTGGAGGTCGGCTTGGGTGGCTCGTCACGCCACCCTTGTGCCGTGGTTGGCCGTCGCCGCGTCGTTGGCGATGACCGTTGGTCTGCGGTTCTCGCAGGGTGCCGCCATCGGTTTCGACCTGCAGCTGCTCCTGATCGACTCGCGGCAATGGCTGGCGCTGTTGTGGGTGTACGCGTGGCTCCTGCCGGCGTTTTTGGCGGGTGGGCTCGCCACCAGCGTGCTGCTGACGGCGGGAGCGCGCGACGCCGGACGGCTTTATTTTGCGAACCTGCTGGGGGCTGGCGCCGGTGGGCTTGCTGGCGCGGCGGCAGTCAGCCTGCTGGAGCCGGGGCGTTCGGCGATCGTTCCGGCGCTGCTCGCGGCGTCAGCGGGAGTGGGGTGCATGTCTGCCGCGACGCGAGGGCGCAGAGGGTTGTGGTTGGTCCTGGTGCTGACCGTGGCTGCCGCCCACTGGCCCTTGAGCTTGCGGCCGTCGCAGTTCAAGCCCGTGGCCTTTGCGCTCGAACTGCCGGGGGCGTCAGTTGTGGCGGCCCGGGCGAGCGCCCAGGGATGGGTCCAGATCATCGAAGCGCCCGGCCTGCGGCCGACGGCGCCGTTGAGCTTAAATTTTGCGGGTGAGCTTCCGGTGCGGCCGGCGGTATTCATTGATGGATACAGTTACGGTTCGTTGCTCGGTCCGGCGGAAGCGGCCGGCCCGGAGTGGTGGGACTGGACGCCGGCGGCCGTGGGTTGGGTGGGCGGCGAGCGTCGGCGGGTGCTGCTCCTCGAGACCGGCCTCGATGGCGCGGCGGCGTACGCGGTGCGGCAGGGGGCGAGCGAGACGATGGTAGTCGAGCCGCACCGTGGGCTGGTGGCATTGTTGCAGACACAGCCCCACGAGCATTTTGCGGAATGGACGCTGCCTGGTGTCACGGTCGAGGTGCGGCCGGGGCGGCACTATCTGCGCGCGGGAAAAGAAGCCTTCGATCTGATTCTCTTCCCACCGGTGGGAGTCCCCGGCAGTGCCGGCCTGGGGGCGGCTCGCGAGCAGTTTCTGATCACGCGGGAAGCGTTCGCCGAGGCGTGGGATCGCCTCTCCCCCGATGGTGCGCTGGTTGTGACGGCGCCGCTCGACTTTCCCGTCCGCCATGCCGTGCGGTTGCTGGCGACGCTGCTCGAGTCTCTCGAAGCACGTGGCGTCGTGGAACCGGCACGACATCTCGTGGCCGTGCGGAGTTGGTCGCAGGTGGCGTTCGTGGTGGAACGCCGTCCGGTCGAGACCGGACTCGCGGCGGCGGTGCGCGCCTTTTGTGAAGAACGCAGCTTCGACCCGCTGGTACTGCCCGGATTGACGCCCGGCGAGCGCGAGCAATTCAACGCCTGGCCGGATCCCGGCTTCTTTGCCCAAGTGGACCGGTTGCTGGCAGGTGACAGGGAGGGAGTGTACCGGGATTCGCCGTGGTTGGTGCGACCGCCCACCGATGATCGACCGTGGTTTTCCCAATTCTGGCGCTGGAGCGAGACACAGCGTTTACGGGCGCAGTGGCCGGAAGGCCGGCTGCCGTTTGTGGAGCTCGGGACCTTGCTGGTCGGCTTGACGCTGGTGCAGCTGCTTGGGCTCGCGGTGGTGCTCATTCTCGTGCCGTTGGGCTGGTTGCGAGGAAAGCGTTCAGGGCGGGGAGCGTTGTTCGTGTACTACGCGGCGCTGGGAACCGGCTTCATGTTTGTCGAGATCGGGCTGATGATGCGGCTGCACGCGTGGCTGGGCAGTCCGCTGGTCGCGGCGGCCGTGGTGTTGTCCGGGCTGCTGGTGTTTGCCGGAATCGGCAGCTGGTATTCACAACGTTGGGACGCACGCCCGGATTCCCGCCGGCGGGTCACGCTGGGAATCGCACTCCTGATCCTGCTCAGTCTGGTGCTCCTTCCGGTGGGGTCGAAACTGACCGCGAGTGCGCCCTTGGGCGTGCAGGTTGTGGTGGCCCTGATCACGCTGCTTCCGATGGGGGCGGCGCTGGGGTGTGCGTTTCCGCTTGGGCTGCGGGAACTCGAGCGACGGTCGCCCGAGTGGATCCCGTGGGCGTGGGCCATCAACGGATGTGTGTCGGTGGTCACCCCGGCCGCCGCGACGCTGCTGGGCTTCGCCGCAGGCGTGACGGCGCTCTTTTTTGCCGCGGCGGCAGCTTACGTCCTCGCCAGTTGTGCGGCCTGGGCGGATCGCCGGCGCGAGTAATGGGCTTCGCGCCAAAGCGGGGGATTGAACCGGCGCGTTGTGTCAACGGCAGGCCGCCTGCTCGTGGAACGGCGCCAGGGCCTGGCGCAATGCCTGGCGGGCGCGGTACAGGCGCGTCTCCACACCACGTTCCTGGCAGCCCGTGACGTCGCCAATTTCCCGATACGACAGGTGTTCGAAATGGTGCAGGAACAAGGCCGTCTTCAAGTCGTGCGGCAGCCGGGCGATCGCGGCATTCAGCGCGGCCAGCTCCTCCTTGTGGGCCAGCGCCTCATCGGGCGCGGGTGCGTCATCCGCCGGTCCGTTTGGGCGCGGCTTCGCTGAGCCCTGTCCCAGCTCGGCGTCGAGGCTGCAGGCTGGGTGGCGCTGACGCCAGCGATGCTGGTTGCGGCAGCGATTGGCCAGCGTCGTGAACAACCAAGCGGGCAGGTTTGTGTCGGCCCTCAGGCGGTCGCGGACCTGGTAAAGTTTGACGAAGGTTTCCGCCACGAGGTCGCGCGCGTCCGCTTCGTCGTGCAGGTAGCGCCACGCAAACGCGAGCAACGGACGTTGCCAGCGCGCGATGAGGCGGTCGAGCGCGGCGTCGTCTCCGTCCCGCAGCGCCCGAAAATCGTCGAGATCCTGTGGGGTGGCGAGGGGCAAGGGGCCTTAGTTGAAGCGCTCGCCGGTCAAGCGCCGGGCGGGGTTCAACCATTCGAGGTAACGTTCGCGCTGGCCTTCCGTCATTTCGCGGGCGGTCGCGGCGATGAGCTGGCGGGTCGATTCCGCGCACGCCCGGTCAAACTCGCGTCGCATCTGCACGAACTGCGCGAAGGCAATAAAATCGATCTCGCCGTCCGTCTGCCGCTGACGTTCGAACACCTCGAGTTCGGTCCGCATTCGGGCGGCCTCGGCGGCGAGTTGCTGAAACTGCGGGCTGGACTGCTCGTGGATCGCCTTGACGCGCGCGAATTGCTCTTCGCTCAGGCGCAGGTCTTCGCGCAGCCAGGTGAGTGCGCCGGCGGCTGTATCGACTTCGGTCGGACGCCGGGCTTGGAACCAAATGAGGTGCGCCGCCAAACCGGCCAAGGCGCCCAACAGAAGTACGAGGGCAACGTGTTTCATGACCCGGGGTGGGCTGAAGATGTCCGGTTCGAGGAGACGACCAGAAGCGGATCGATCAACTTCAGGTAGGTTTCCGCGAGCTGGCGGTCCCGATCCTGATGGATCCGCGACACGCGCATCTCGGCGAGGAAAAGTCCGAGCAGGGCGCACGCGACCACAAAGGTGACCGCGAACGAAACGCGGCCGAAGACGATGTCCAACGCGCGCCAGCCGCGTGCGGGCGACCGGCGCGCAGCGGGCATGGCATGGGCCAGCCGCCGCCAGACTTCAGGCGTGAGCGCGGTGGTTTCAGGCGCTTCTCCCCAGCGGTCGAGCAGGGAGTCCAGCGGATCGGGCGGGCTCATGGAAAACGGAGGGTTGCGGGGGCGGCGGATCACACGATCGCCCGCCGCATAACACCGGTGCGATCCAGATCCCGTCAGGAATCTGTACCGGTCGGCCGGTGTTCACCACCCCGAAACGCGCTTTGCGCACCGCCGCGCCACCCGTGCCGGACCGCCAGCGGAGCGGCGGTTAACGATTCAGCAGGTGGTCGGCCGCCAGAACCAGGAAAACGAAGTCCGACGTGGGCCGGCCCAGGCAGTACTCGGTTTGCTGCCACAGGAACGGCCAATGCAGCATTTCGGGATAGTCCGGACGAATCAGCGCTGTCCCAGAACCGATGCCGCCGGGGATGTACGACCAGTCGCCGCGATTGGTGCCATAGGCGGTGGTGAGCGAGTTGGCGCCGACACCAGACGCGAACGACGCCGTATTGCTGCCAGGGTGCACGCCCAGGACGAAGTTGAGCGCGTGCAACAGATAGTCCGCGGGAAAAATGTCCGGCGCGTGGGCGTGCAGGAAGTACTGCTCCACGCCGAAACGCTGGATGCCCCAGCCGGCGCCCCAGATGTCGGGTTTGTAGGGCAGGCCGTAAGGAGTGGCGCGCTCCAGTTCGTCGACCTGCTTGCGGTAGGATTGCAGGGCCGTGCGGACTTTCTCCTGAAACGGAGCGTCCTGCACCAACGGCAGGGCGCGCGCCAGGATCCAGCCCGACCGTTCAACTTGGGACGCGGCCGCATCCACGTGCGCACGCAGGTAGTCGGCATACACGTCCTGACCGGTGGTCTGCAGCAACTCCACCGCGGCATCCAGTGCGTGGGCCGGCTGCGGATCGGCGACGTTACGCCACAGGTCTTCGGCGATGCGCGCGCAATCCTCCGCCAGCGGGTCATTGAAGCCGCGCAGCGCCCGCGCGGCCGCCGCAAGACCGGCGGCCACGTTAAGTTCACGACTTGGATTTACCTCGGTAAAAACCCAACGGTCATCGGGCGAACCCGGCCGGCCGATCGTTGGTGTGTCGGGGCCGACTTCACCCGAGAAGATCACGTTGTCCGTCTGCGCGGACGCGTCGCCCAGCAGCACGTACTGGCGCAGATCGGGCTCGATCAGCCCGCGATACAGGCGACCCAGCGCGCGGTACCCGCCGACGATGGCCAGCGCGCCATGCTCGATCTGCTGCAGGAGGTCAGGCTTTCCGTCCGGACGGTGAATCTCGACGATCCGTGTCGTCTGGTCGATCCACGTGTTGTCGTGCGCGGGCCGGAAAAGCTCCCAGGCGTGCGCCAGCCACTGGATCGTGCCGGCCTGCGATTCCACGCGGATGTCGTAGTCGCCGGCGTCATGCCAGCCGCCGACGTTTAAACCGGGCACGTGCTGGCCGGGTTGATACGAGGTCAGTGTCGCCTCGCCCTGCCGGTAACCGTCGAAATGGTTGTGGTTGAGCGGGGCCATCCGCGCATCATCGAGGTGGCAGGTGTCATGCCAGACCCGATACCGGTCGTTGACCCGCATGTGGCACATCTGGGCTGGCAGGAAGTACTCGAGCGTCGGCTGCCAAACGTGCCGTTGGAAGACGGCCGGGTGAATTTGGAAGATCGACGATTCCTGGTCGCCGTAGCGAACCAGGTACATGCCGGGTTCGGTCACTGCGGAAAAGTCGAGTCGCAGGTAGCGATAGCGCAGGAACCGGCCCCATTCCCGACCCGGCTCCTCCAGCACCTTCTCCAAACCCTTTGGCGTGGCACGCCACAGCGTGATCGGTCGGATCTCCGTTTCGTCGCGATCAAGCTCGATCACCGCGATTTTTTGCTGCCGGGGATGGTAACCGACTTGGGACACCTGCACGACGGGGGTGTGTTTCCACCCCTCGATCGCATGAGGGGTGACGAGCCACTCGATTGCTCCCTGGGCGGCGCCGGACGGAACGAGGGCGCGCACGACGAACCAGCCATTGTTGTGCTGCGCGCGGCCGTCGAGCAGCTCGAGTTCGCCGCCACGCACCGCCTCGATGGTCATGCGCTGCTCCTCACTTTCCGGCGCGACGAGGAGTGTCCGGCCGCGACCGAGCGGAGCGAGTTCATAGTCGAGGTGGCGGCCCGGATGAAACTCCTCCAACAACGGTTGGGGTGATGCGGCGGGCCCGTTCGCCTGCCGCGGAAAGATGCCGATGGTCTCTCCGAGTTGGTAGCTCTTGCCGAAGAGAAACCCGGGGAAAAGTTCGAGGTTAAAGCCGACCCGCCCAATCCACTCAGCCGGCAACGGTGCGTCGAGATCGACCATGATCCGAAACGCGCGTCCTTCCGGCCGGACGCGCACCACGTAGCTGAAGTGGAGATCCGGATACACAATGGGATTAAATCCCTTCCGGTTCTTCGACTCGTCCGGATAGGTCATCCGGACGCTGACTTCCTGGGTCGCGCGGTCGACCTGGCGCGGACCCACCACCGGCGTCGGCTGCCACTGGCCCGGTGTCGGTTCGAGCCGGAGATCGCCATTGGTCGCCACGCGGCGGCCATTCTGGATGATGCCGACTCCACCCTGATGACTCTCGGGGTAGTAATCGTGCGCGAGCATCACGTTGAGCCCGGTCATCTCCAGGTACTCCTGCTGGTTCAGCTGCAGCTGGGCCTGCGCCGGTGAACCGAGCCCGGCCAAGGCGGACAGGGCCAACGTGCAGGTGAACAGCGCCGATCGCGGACGAGCAGGTGAGGAGATCATGACCAAGGGATCGGGGATGAGGATCAAGGCAGTCGGTCGACGTAGAGTCGCAGCGCGAGCAGAACATCACCGCTGGCCGGCAGAGAGGCGTCGCGATGCTGTGTGGCGATCAGCGCGGCGAGCTGCTCCGGGAAGGGATCGCCCGCGATCAGCCGGAGGGGCGCCGGGGCAATGGAGTCGCCCGGGGTAGAGGCCGGCGTGGGCAGCCGCAACCACAGGCCGCGCGGCAGCTCGGCTGTCGTGGTGTAGAGAATACCGTCGTTCGAATCGAGGAACCGGGCGTCGGCTTCCCGCAACCATGGCTCGGCCTCGCTTTCGTCACCGGAGAGCGCGCGCAGGCCGAGCGCGATCGCCGCGTAGTCTTCGGGCCCGGCCGGGGCGTTGCTGCCCGCGAGCCGTCGCAGCCCACTTTTCGGGTCACCGAAGGTCGTCTTGATGAAGCTGGCGGTGGCTTGCGCAGCTTCGGTGAACCGTGGTTCCTTCAACTCACGTCCGGCCCGGGCGAGCGCGAGCAGGATGAGCCCCTGTTCATTCGCGACGACGGTCGGGTCGACGGCGGGCGCCGGCCGCCGGCCGCGCACGGCGCGCAGTTTGGCGAGCGCGGCGGCGTGAGCCGGGTTCGGCGCGCCAGCGAGGATGTTCTGGCCGAGCAGGGCGGCGGAGGGATCGTCCTCCCGCGAAACGTTGCCGTCAGGCTTGGCACCATATGCTTCGGCGAGGGCCGACGCTTCGCGTCCGATGGCCTGCGTCAGATCGCGGTAGGTCCAGACATAATACGCCCGCGCTCCCGTATCCGTAGCGTCCTGACCGGCGTGGAAGCCGCCGTCCGGCCGGGCGAGCTGCGTCAAAACATAGTCGAGGGTCGCGCGGGCGGCGTCGGCGAAGGTGGTGTCGCCCGTGATTTCGGCGGCATCAAGCAGCGCGAGCGTCATGCGAGCCTGATCGCTCAGCCGCTTCTGGAAATAGGGCAGGCGGGCGGCCGGATCGGAGGTGTACCGGAAGAAGCCGCCATCGACGGGATCGCGCAATGCGCTGCGCAGCGTGGCGCGCAGGTTGGCCGCGGCGGCGTTGGCCGTCTCCGTGTCGGCGCGCAACATGAAGCGCAGCATTTCCGGCTCGGGATGGCGTGGTGTTTCACCGAAGCCGCCGCGTTCACTATCACTTTGGTCGCGCCACGCGGCGGCGGAACCCTGCAGCGAGGTGCGCACC
>JAEWIY010000020.1 GCA_023386835.1 Verrucomicrobiota bacterium | reverse complement strand
CGCCTCCACCCAAAAGCCGGCGGCGGATTTGTTCGCCGCGGCGCGCCGCGGCCAGGCTGCAGGCGCGGTGGAGACGGCCCGCTTCACCTGGTTCATGATGCGGTTCTTCGGCGAGCTGGACGCGGAGAAGGGCTGGACCAAGCAGTTGCACCTCGGGGCGCTCCGGAACAACAACAGCCGCCTGCTGCAGCGGCTGGGGGCGGATGCCGGTGTGGACTCGATCGGCGACTTTCCGCAGGCCCGCGGGCTGTCGCGTTACCTGGACTCCCTTGATCGGGAGAACCGGCTGCCGAAGGTCGTGCTCTACAACCTGAATCCGGCCGACAACTACGTCTTCGCCACCATGGTCGGCAACTTCCAGGATGGTTCGCTGGCCGGGAAGCTGCAGTTTGGCTCCGGCTGGTGGTTCCTCGACCAGAAGGAGGGCATGGAGTGGCAGATCAACGCGCTTTCGCAGCTGGGGCTGCTGTCACGCTTTGTCGGCATGCTGACGGATTCGCGGAGTTTCCTGTCGTATGTCCGTCACGAATACTTCCGCCGCCTCCTTTGCCGCATGATCGGCGAGGACGTTGAGGCCGGCTTGATTCCGGCGGATGAGGCGGAGCTGGCCGCGTTGATCCGGGGCATCTGCTACGACAACGCCGCGCAGTTCTTTGGCCTCGAGACCGCGCCCGAGTATCGTCGTTGAGAACACAAAAAAGGCGGCGCTCCCTTGGAGTGCCGCCTTTTGATTGTTGCGGAACCGGGTCGTCTAGAAGAGCGCGTTGGCCGCGACACCAACGGCCGTGATCGGCCCCTGGTCGGCCATCCCATCGACCGCGCGGTTCACCTTCTGCACGGCATTCTGCGCTTCCCGGAACAACGTGTCGTCGCTGATCAGGCGGCCGAGCGTGCCCTGGCCGCCGTTGAGCTTCTCCGACAACTCGCGGAGGTTGCGTCCCGCCACCTTGATGTTGGTTCCAGTCTCCTCGTCATAGAGCAGGGCGCCAATCGCGCCCTGGCCGCTCTTGACTTGGTCGACAATGCCTTGCGCGTTGCTGACAAAGGTTCGGGCCTGCGCGGCGGCGCCGCGGATCTCTTCGAGCGTGGTCACCAGGTTGGTGTAGGCCTGCTCGTCGGTCACCAGTTTGCCGATGGTGCCTTCACCACGCTGGATGCGTCCGGTGATGTCCTCGAGGTTGGAGGTGATGGCGCCCACCTTCTCGCGGTTCTCGTCGATCATGAGGTCAAGTTTGGCCATGAGGCCGCCGCCACCGGACTCGCCGCCGAAGGCGCCGGAAAACGAGCTGAGGGCGGCCTCGACCTTCTGTCCCACTTCGCCCAATTGGGCCACGATGGTGTTCAGGTCAGCTGTATCCACGGCGCGGATCTGCGAGCCGGGCTCGAGCACCCCGGCCGTCTCGGTGCCGAGGGAGATCGACACGTAGTTGCTGCCGAGCAGGCCGGCCATCGCGATGGTGGCGGTGGCATCACCGGCCACCTGGACCTTGCCGTCGATCAGGAGGACGGCTTCCGCTTTGCGGCCGGCGAGCCGGGTGGTGCGGACCTGGCCGACGCGAACGCCAGCCATGCGCACCTCGTCGCCCGCCTTGAGTTCCTTCAGCGTGTTGAAGGCGGCGATCAACTCGTAGCCGTTCTTCACTTCGGTCTTGTTGCCGCTCAGCGCCTGATATGTCACCCAGACGAGGGCGATGCCTAGCAGGAAGAAAAGGCCCACGCGGGCCGAGGTTTGGGCGTTGCTCATGGGTTGGCCTCCAGGGTCTTGAAACGAGGGTTGCGGAGATCGATCCGCGGATTGAGGAATTCAGTGATCACCGGGTCGGTGGATGCGCGCAGGCCGGCGGGCGGTTCAACCGCCAGCAGGCGGCCGTGATTCAGCAGCGCCACGCGATGGCCGATCGTCAGGGCGAGGTCGCGATCGTGCGAAACGACGATGCTCGTCACCGCGTACTCCTCTTTCAGGGTCGCGATGATCTCCGCGATGGTCGCGGACATGACGGGGTCGAGCTCACTCGTCGGCTCGTCGTAAAGGATGAGCTGTGGCTCCATGACCAGCGCGCGGGCGATGGCCACACGCTTGCGCATGCCGCCGGACAACTCCGCCGGCAGTTTTTGCGCCGCGTGCTCAATCGACAGGATTCGCAGCGCGCGCATCACGCGTTCGTGGATTTCCTTCTTCGGGCAGATGCGATGCTCCAATGGATACAACGCAAGGTTGTCGTAGACGCTGAGCGAATTGAAGAGCGCGCCCGACTGAAACACCAGGGCGAGGGCGAACTGGTTGCGCGTTTCGGGCAGGCGCGGATCCTGACCGTTGATGGTGATCCGGCCGTGGGTCGGCGCCTCGAGGCCCGCGATGTGGCGCAGGAGCACGCTCTTGCCGGAGCCGCTCGGGCCCATGATCACGAAGATCTCACCCGGCTCCACGTTGAAGCTGATGTCCTGCAGCACCACCTGGCGGCCGTAGGTTTTGCCAATTCCTTCGACGGACACGCCGACCGGGTTGCGGTCGTCGCGGACACAGGGATTACGTTTCGCGGCGCTCATGCGAGCACCTCCGTGATGAAGTAGTCGAGGGTCAGGATCGCAATGAGCGAGTAGACGACCGACTTGGTCACCGCCATGCCGATCTCGCGGGGACCACCGCGCGTGCGCAGGCCGGTGTTGCAGGCAATGAGCATGATGGTGAAGCCGAAGATCTCCGCCTTGATCAGCCCGTCGATCACGTCGCCCATGTCGACGAAGGTGCGCAGGCTTTGGAAGTACTGGTCGGCACTCAGGCCGATGAAGTCGACGTACTGGCAGACGATCGCGCCGCCGAACCAGCCGATGATGTTGGCCAGGATGGTGAGCACCGGCATGACCAGCAGGACGGCAAGCAAGCGCGGCAGGACCAGCAGGCGCTCCGGCGGGATGTTCATCGTCACCAGCGCATCCACTTCTGAATACACCTTCATCGAGGCCAGCTCCGCCGTGACGGCGCTGCCGACGCGACCCGCCAGCAGGATGGCGACCATCACGGGGCCGAGTTCGCGCGCCATCGAAACGCCGACCAAGGCGCCGATGAATTGTTTCGCGCCGAAGTCCCGCATGCTGATGCCGCTCTGCAGGGCCAGCACCGAGCCGATGAAGAAGCAGAGGATGCTGACGATCGGCAGGGAGGCGTAACCGGCGTTGTAGGCCTGTTCCGCGACGCGTTTCAAAATGCGGGGCGCCGATGGCAGCGAGGCCAGCGCGCGGAAGGCGAGGATGACGCCGCTGCCGAAACCTTCCAGGGTCGTGTTGAGACGGTTCATGGTGATGACACCGGGTCAGATGAAAGCGACGGGGCCCGACCCCGCGTAAAAAAGCGCCAGCCGGTCGTGCTGGTGCGACCCAGCCCGATCAAGCCGTTGAAAAGACTGAAGCGGCGTCCGTCCGGACCGGATTCAACCGCGAGCAAGGGGCCCAGTTGAAAGGTCTTCTGCTCGGTTGTAGCGCTACGCCGATACGTGACGGCGTCCCACAGGAGCGAGTGGCGCAGTTCGCCGGGCGCGGTTTGATCGTACCGGTAGATTGCGAAGAACGGAGACCAGGAGAGGCGGATGTGCTCGTTGTGCGGAAAGAACACTTCGAGCGGGCTCAGGACCTGCACCTGGCGCCGCCCGGCGCCGTTGTCCCACGTACTCGCCAGCGGCCAGTAGTGCCGCTTGGTGGCAGGAGCCGCTTCCGGGTTCGCCCGGCTGCGCTGCACCGTCGAGTAATACAGGAAGAAGAGCAGTTGCCTCCGTTCGTGCGCGCGCTCCGAATCGATCCAGTCCTCCTCCCGCCACAGCGGCCACAGGATCCAGCGCTTTTCCGCTTCGCGAATTTTGGAGTGCGTATAGAACGGCGCCCAGCGATTCACATACCGCTGATCGCCTCGCCCCTGCACCCAGAAGGGCCAGAAGTAGTGCCGAGCGTGATACTGATAGGGTTCCGTCCGATCAACGTATCCCCAGAACGGCCATCCGTAGGTTTCGCTTCGATACCCCGGTTTCCGGTCGATGGCGTAAAACGGCAGAAAACCGGCCTGCAGCGATGGCTCCGGCTCGCTGAGGTTGGTCTCGTGACGGTAGAGCAGCGGCCAGAGGGCGAACTGCGTGCGGTACACGCCGGGTTTGCCGCGCTCGCCGGCCAGCGGCCAGATCTCGACGCCGCGGTTGCCGTCGCCGCGCAGGACTTTCACGAACGGCCACGGCGCGGTGATGGTCGCGACACCGTTCTCCTCGAATCGCGAATAAATTGGGAAGAGCACCCACTTCCACCGATCGTTGCCGAAGCGGTTGTGCACGTCCCCGTACAGCGGGAATACCGCCCGGTACGACGATTCCGGCTCACCCGTTTGTCGGGACAGATAAAACGGCCAGATCTCAAACGCCTTCAGGTTGGCCGCGCCGTCCGGCGTGGAGACGCGACGGTGGTGGATGAGGTTGAAAAAAGTCCAGTGGTGCCCCTGTGGATCCTGTTCCCAGCGTATCAGCGGATACAGGACAGTGCCCCCCTCGGGCTCACCCGTGGTCCGATGGCGCTGCACGTAGAAAGGGCGCAGCCCTTCCGCCGTGCGTCCGTCGCCCAGTGGTTGGTAAAACGCGAAAGGTCCGAAGGCATTCCAAGCCGGCGGGCGGCCGACCTGGGTCTCCCGCTCAACTTTGAAGGGCCACCAGTTCCGTTCCGCAGCATGCCCCGCCAACGGCGCACACAGCACCCAGGCAAGGACCACGCAGGAGGTGGAGCGAAGGAACATGGTTTGCAGTTGGAAGAGCGGGCACGCGAAAGCCAGGCTGATGCGCGGGCGAAGTCGGCGGAACCCTAACATCAACTAATTAGGCCCCTAACGAAGTGTCCAATCCGACGGCTGGCAAGGGAATGTTGTTCCGGTGCCCCCGCCTTGGTTCCCGGAAATTGCCTGACGACCGCAGCCGCGCGATCGGTCGCCGCGGCTGACACACCGGTGGATTTTGAGTGCCGCGAAAGGCCATCGCGGCTAACGCACCGTCATGCGAATCAGTGGTGGAGCAGCCCGAGGCATCCCGCTCGTTACGCCGAAGGGGTTGGCAACGAGGCCGGCGACCGACGGACTGCGGCAGGCTGTTTTCTCGAGTTTGGGCGCGCGCGTGTTGGACGCGCGCTTCCTCGACCTGTTCGCGGGGAGTGGGGCTTATGGGCTGGAAGCCCTCAGTCGCGGCGCCGCCAGTGGCAGCTTTGTGGAGCACCATGGAAGGACCGCGGATTGTGTCCGGCAGAATATCACCGCGGTGTGTCGGAGTTTGGGCCGACCGGAAGCGGGACTGACCGTGGTGCGTGGCGACGCGCTTCTGGTGCCGTGGTCGCAACCAGAGCCGCCTGATCTGGTGTTCATCGATCCGCCGTACGAACGGATTCCGGCCGTGGCTCCGGTGCTTTTTGAGCGGCTGGCGAATCTGCTGCGACCCCAGCCGGAGGCATTGGTCATCTTCGAGGCGCCAGGCGACGTGCCGCTGGAGCCTGCAGGATGGTCGTGCTTGAAGCGGATCGGGAAGGGGGCCCGCCAGCCCACCATCTCCGTGTTCAGCTTGGACGCGGCCCAAGCGCGCTGACGAGCGCGAGCGCGGCTACCACTGCCGTCTCGACGCGGAGCACCGGCAGGTTCAGCGAGGCCAAGGTGAAGCCGGCGCGCCGGAGAATCTCCCGGTCCTGCTGATCCCAACCGCGTTCAGGTCCGAACGCGAGACTGACAGGGCCGGTGGAGTGTGTGGCCAGCTCGGCCAGTGGCGCGGTCGCTTCGTAGAGATCGAGTGCCCAGCGCGCTTCGTCGCCTGGGCCGAAGGGCTCGACCGCTTGCTTTAGCGAGCGATTCCAGCGCACCGCTGGAATGCGCGGGTCAAAGGCCTGCGCCGCACCCGTCAGCATGTGACGCCGCCACTCGCCAGACGTCCAGAGCGGGCTGCTTGCGTAGTTGCGATCGCTGCGCGCCGTGTGCACGAACTCGAGCGTGGTGGCGCCCAGCGTCGTGGCGTCGCGCAGGATATCCCGGGCCGTCTGCGGCCGCGGCCAGCCGATGAGGAGCCGAAGTTGGCGTCGCAGGGGAAGCGGGGAATGGGCCTTAAAATCGAATTGCAGGCCGTTTTCATCGAGGCCCCGGACAACGCCCGTGCCGCGCGTGGAGCCGACAATCCCAGCGTCGAACGTATCGCCCGGCTGGCGACGCAGGACATTAACCAGGTGTTGCGCGCGAGGGTCGCTGGAGACCAGCGGCCGACCGACTTCGTCGGGCTCGAACAAGATCAGGTTCATGACCCGGACCACCCCTTTTCATCGCGCTGGTGGGTTGGTGCGGCTAGTCGGAATCGAACCGACGACACCTGCTTGGAAGGCAGAGGTTTTACCACTAAACTATAGCCGCGCAGTGGAAGCAGCATTCCGGGGCTCGTGCCGCGGTCAAGCTTCCGCGTGGAAACGCGCTTCCGGCCCGCGAAAGACTTGGGGGCGTGTAGGGCCGCTTGGCGAGTGGTTGGGAGGGCCGATCGGAGCAATGTGATGCTTTTTTTACCCTTTTTGAGGGTCTTTCGATTTGCCGGCTGGTGGGAAGTGCCGATTGCCTGCTGCCATGGCATTTCTCTCTTCCGCTCCAACCGCCGGTACGGCAGGGACGTTACGCGCCCCGAACGCCCCGACCAAGTCTGGTGGAGTGAAGTCGGCGCAAATGCTCGCAAAGCAGAAGTCGCTCGAACGCAAGGCGAAGAACTACAAGCTACCCCTTCAGGAGCTGGCGATCTTCACCCAGCAGCTCGCATCGCTGCTCACCGCCGGTCTACCCTTGGTGCAGTCGCTGGAAGCGCTGCAAGACCAGACCGAGGACCCCGTTTTCCGCATCATCATCCGCGATGTGCGGCTGGATATCTCCTCCGGCAACTCCTTTTCGTCCGCCGTCAAAAAGTTTCCGCGCGCCTTCAACTCGCTCTTCATCTCGATGGTCGAGGCGGGTGAAGCGTCCGGTGCGCTCTCGGAGATTCTCAGCAAGGTCGCGGGCTACTTCGAATCGAGCGTCAAGCTGTCGAAGAAGGTGAAGTCGGCCATGACCTATCCGATCGCCGTGATCGGCTTGGCCATCGCCTTGGTCAATGTCCTCCTGATCTTCGTTATTCCGGTCTTTGCGGAAATGTTCGCCGACTTCGGTTCGAAGCTGCCGGCGCCGACGCAAATGCTGATCGATGTTTCGAACTTCCTGAAGTACAACTTCCACTGGGTGGCTTTGGGCGTCGGAGCTTTCGTTTTTCTTTTCAAAAAGATCGTGGCCACTCCGAAGGGTCGTGAGGCCAAGGACCGGTTCCTGGTCAAGGCGCCGATCTTCGGGCCCTTGATCCACAAGATCGCGCTCTCCCGCTTCAGCCGCACCTATGCGACGCTGATCCGCTCCGGTGTGCCGATCCTGCGCACGCTGGAAATCGTTTCAGCCGCGTCGAACAAGGTACAGATCGAAGCCGCCTGCGTCGAAATCGCCCGCCACGTCAGCCAAGGCGGCCAGGTGTCCGAAGTGCTGGCGGTCAATCCGTTCTTCCCGGCCATGATGAAGCACATGGTCAAGGCCGGTGAGTCGACCGGTAACGTCGACGGCATGATGAACAAGATTGCTGACTTCTACGATACCGAGTGTGAAGCGACGGTCGCGGCTCTCACGTCGCTCATCGAACCGGTGTTGATTGTTTTCCTCGGCGTTGTGGTCGGCGGTATCGTTATGGCCATGTTCTTGCCGATCTTCCAACTCGGCGCAGTTGCGGGCGGCTTGTAAACCGGGGGAACCTGTTGTTCCCTTGGCCCCCCGTTGCGCTGAGTGCGGCGGGATAGACTGACCCATGCCTTCTGTTCTTATCGTCGACGACCTGCTCTCGATCCACGAAATGCTGGATGCCGTGATCCAGCCGACGGGGTTTGCGACAGCATTCGCGACGGACGGCGAGAAAGCCCTCGCCCGGTACAAGCAGGAGCGCTTCGACCTCGTGCTGGCCGACATCGACATGAAGCCGATGGACGGGATCACGCTGCTGAAGCAGCTCAAGCTGTACGATCCCAACGCCGTCGTGATCATCATGACGGCCTACGCCTCGACCGAGAGTGCGATCCAGGCGCTAAAGTCAGGAGCCTTCGATTACCTGCAGAAGCCGTTTCGGGTCGACGAGCTGATTGCCACGCTCAAGCGCGGCTCCGAGTTTAAGCAGTTTCAGACCGAGCGCAGCGGTGCGCTTGGACCGGTGCTCAACCTCGCTGACATCGAAGGACGACTGGTCGGCTCCAGCCCGGCCATGCAGAAGCTGCGGCAGCAGATCAAGAAGTTGGCGGGCGTGCGCACTCCGGTGCTGCTGCAGGGTGAAAGTGGCACCGGAAAAACTGCGGTCGCGGAGATTCTGCATGCTAGCAGTGGGGAGAAGGGATCCCAGCTTGTCCGGATCGACTGCTCCCTCAGTTCAGAGACCTCGTTTCGCGCGGGCCTGCTGGGCGAGAGTGGAGCGGGTGGCGAATGGGTGCATCAGGCCAAGGGCGGCACACTTTTCCTCCGTCATTTGGAATGTCTGCCGATGCCGATGCAGAAGGAACTCGTGAGTGTGCTGCGCAACACGGCGCACAGCTTCCGCCTCGTCTGCACCACCAACGCGGACCTCGAGGGGCTGACTGATGAAGGCAATTTTCACGACGAACTTTTCTATCGGGTCGCTTCCTTGCCCGTGACGTTGCCGCCGCTGCGCGAGCACCTGGTTGATTTGCCGGCGTTGGTGAAATTTTTCCAGAGCAAGGCGACCAACCCGCTGTTCGACGCCAACCTGGTCGAGTTCACGGAGGATGCATTTGGCGTCCTGAAGTCGTATCACTGGCCGGGCAATGTGGTGGAACTTGGCCAAGTGGTGACGCGCATCGCGGCCACGACGGAAACGCGCATTGTGACCTCGGAACAGTTGCCCATGCGGCTGAAGGAGCTGCAACGTTGGCCGAGTTTGCAGGATTACCTCGCGGGGCAGCAGCGGCAGTACATCGACATGGTGCTGCACGCGTGTCGGGGTGATCGCAAAGCAGCGGCAAAAGTGCTGGGCGTCGACGTCAGCACGCTCGGCTGAGCGTTCGATCGGTCAATCTGCCTGATCGGCTGCCGCGAGCGGGGGCGTTCCTGGGGAACCTCGGCGCCGAGGTGCGTGAGAGCGGAGTTCCCGCTTGCTCCGGCAGGGGGCGTTCTCAACCTTCGCGGAACCCACGTCCATGCCGAAGCGCTCCGATCTGTCTTCCATCCTCATCATTGGCGCTGGTCCGATCGTTATCGGCCAAGCTGCGGAATTCGATTACTCCGGCACGCAGGCGTGCAAGGCCCTGAAGGAGGAGGGTTACCGAGTGATCTTGGTGAACTCGAATCCGGCGACGATCATGACGGACCCCGAGTTCGCCGACGTCACCTACATCGAGCCGCTGACGGTGGAGTATCTTGAGAAGATCATCGCGGCGGAGCGTCCCTCCGCGCTGCTGCCGACGCTCGGCGGCCAGACGGCGTTGAACCTCTCGATGGAACTCCACAAGCGGGGCGTCCTGGCCCGGTACAACGTGGAGATGATCGGTGCGAAACCGACCGCGATTGCGAAGGGGGAGGATCGCGAGCTCTTCAAACAGGCGATGCTGAAGATCGGGCTCGATGTGGCCCGTTCGCGCACGGTGAAGTCGCTGGAAGAAGCGCGCGCCGCCGCGGAGGAGATCGGCACGATGCCGTTGATCATCCGCCCGTCGTTCACGCTCGGCGGCTCCGGCGGGGGCATCGCCTACAACAAGGAGGAGTTTGAGCAGATCACGGCCAATGGCCTCGACCTTTCCCCGGTCCACGAGGTGCTGATCGAGGAATGTCTCCTCGGTTGGAAGGAATACGAGATGGAGGTGATGCGCGACCACAAGGACCAGTGTGTCGTCATCTGCTCGATTGAGAACTTTGACCCGATGGGCGTGCACACGGGTGACTCGATCACCGTTGCGCCTGCGATGACGCTGACGGACAAGGAGTATCAGGTCATGCGTGACGCGTCCTTCGCGGTGATCCGCGAGATCGGCGTCGAGACCGGCGGCTCGAATATCCAGTTTTCCGTCGATCCGAACACCGGTCGCATGGTGGTGATCGAGATGAATCCGCGCGTGTCGCGTTCGTCTGCTCTGGCCTCGAAGGCGACCGGATTTCCCATTGCGAAGATCGCCGCGAAATTGGCCGTTGGATACACACTCGACGAGCTGCGCAACGACATCACGCGGCTGACGCCGGCCTCGTTTGAGCCGACGATCGACTACGTCGTCACCAAGATCCCGCGGTTCGCGTTCGAAAAGTTCCCGGGGGCCGACAGCACGCTCACGTCGGCGATGAAGTCGGTGGGCGAGGCGATGGCGATCGGGCGCACCTTCAAGGAGTCGATGCAGAAGGCGCTGCGGTCGCTGGAAATCGGCGCCCGCGGGTTTGGCGGCGGTGGCAAACACGGGCTCGACGAGCCGCCGGAGCTCAACGTCATCACCTCGCGCCTGGCGACGCCCAACGCGGAACGCGTTTTCTACATCCGTTATGCGTTCATGCGCGGGCTGTCGGTCGAGGACATCTTTGAGCTGACGAAGATCGACCGGTGGTTCCTGCACCAGCTGCGGGAAATCTATGAGATGGAGCTGGTCCTGAAGGAACAGACGCTCGCGTCGATCGATCCGGTCCTTTTCCGCCGCGCAAAACAGTTTGGTTTCTCCGACGCGCAGCTCGCGCACCTGCTCAAGGCGGACCTGAACGCGGTGCGCGCGGCCCGCCGCGAGCGCGGCTTCGGCACGACCTTCCGCCTGGTCGACACCTGCGCGGCCGAGTTCGAGGCGTTCACGCCGTATTATTATTCCAGCTACGGCGACGAGAACGAGATCATCCCGTCCCCGCGCAAGAAGATCATGATCCTGGGCGGCGGCCCGAACCGCATCGGCCAGGGCATCGAGTTCGACTACTGCTGCGTGCACGCCAGCTTCGCGCTGCGCGAGATCGGGTACGAGACGGTGATGGTGAACTCGAATCCGGAGACGGTCTCGACCGATTACGACACCAGCGATCGCCTGTACTTCGAGCCGCTGACGCTCGAGGACGTGCTGGAAATCTACGAGCAGGAGAAGTGCGACGGCGCGATCGTCCAGTTTGGCGGCCAGACCCCGCTCAACCTGGCCGCCGCCCTCAAGGCGAATGGCGTCAACATCATCGGCACCTCGCCGGAATCGATCGAGGTGGCCGAGGACCGGAAGCTGTTCGCCAACGTGCTGAACAAGCTCGGCCTGAAGCAGCCCGCCAACCGCACGGCGATGAACGAGGAGGAGGCGCTTCGCTTCGCGCACGAGGTTGGCTTCCCGGTCTTGTTGCGTCCGTCGTTCGTTCTCGGCGGCCGCGGCATGTTCATCGTTTACAACGAGGAGGAGTTCAAGGGCGTGATCCGCCAGGCGTTCGACGTCATGCCGGACAAGCCCGTGCTGATCGACGACTTCCTGGAGGACGCGATCGAGCTCGACGTCGACTGTATCAGCGACGGCACGACATCGATCATCGGCGGCATGCTGGAGCACATCGAGTTTGCCGGCGTGCACTCGGGCGACGCGGCGATGGTGATGCCGCCGCACACGCTTTCACCCGAGATGCTGGAGACGGTCCGGTCCGCCACGCACGCGCTGGCGCGCGAGCTGAACGTGATCGGCCTGATGAACGTGCAGTTCGCGATCAAGGACCAGCAGCTCTACATCCTCGAGGTGAACCCGCGCGCCTCGCGCACGGTGCCGTTCGTGGCGAAAGCCATGGGCGTTCCGCTGGCGAAACTCGCCGCCAAGGTCATGACCGGGATGAAGCTCGCGGACCTTGGCTACACGCAGGAGATCGTACCCAAGCACTGGTGCGTGAAGGAAGCGGTGTTTCCGTTTGTGCGCTTCCCGGGCTCGACGATCACGCTCGGGCCGGAGATGCGCTCCACCGGCGAAGTCATGGGTGTCGACGAGGACCTGGGAGTCGCCTTCGCGAAGGCGCAGGCCGCCGCCAAGCCCGGCCTGCCGACCAGTGGCAACGTGTTTCTGTCGGTCAAGGATGGCGACAAGCCCGCGGCAGTCGGGCTGGCGCGGCAGCTCGTCGCGCTGGGCTTCCAGATCTACTCGACCAGCGGCACCGCCCGCCATCTCAACGACCAGGGGATCAAGGTCACACGCCTCGCCAAGATCGAGGAAGGGCGCCCGAACCCGGTCGACATGATCAAGAACGGGCAGATCCAGATGGTGATCAACACGCCGGGCGGCATGATCCCGCGCATGGACGAGAACAAGATTCGGTCCGCGGCTTACGCCCACAGCGTCTGTATCATGACGACCATGACCGGCGCGCAGGCGGCGGTGAAGGGCATCGAGGCGCTGCAGCAGAAGCAGGTGGGCGTCCGCCCGATCCAGCATTTCGTCAGTAACGTCCGTCCGGTCTGAACCGGGCGGCGTGGGGTAGGCTGGTCGCGGCAACTCCGCCGCGACCCCGGTGTCTGAGGTCGCAACAGAGCTTCAACATGCACGCATTCCCATCTCGCCGCTGGTCTCTCCTCCTCCTCCCGGTCATCTGCCTCGCCGCGCTCTCGGGCGGCACCGGTTGCTCGACCGTCCAGCTCACTCCCGATACGCTCGGCGAGTTCCGCTTCGGCGAGCTGCGCACCACGGTCGACGCGAACTTTGCGACCGCTTACCAGGCGTCGAAAACAGCGCTGGAGGAGAAAGGGCTGTTCCTGACGCAGGATGATCGCAAGACGATCGAGGCCGAGCTCAAGGCGCGCGACCGCGGCGACACGCTCGTTGTCGTCAAGGTGAAGGAAGTCGCGCCGGGCCAATCCACGATCAAGATCCGGTATGGAGTATCCGGAGACGCCGCTCGTTCGCAGGCGCTCTTCCGTGAGATCGAGCGCGGGCTGTGAGGCGCGCCAGGCCGGCGTGCTGCTTTGAGTCAACGTTCCGGCAGTCCGAGAACTTCGATCGCCCGCAGCCCCGCCGCGTGGCGGGTCTCGACCCCGAGTTTGGCGAAGACGCGCTCGAGGTGGGTACGCACGGTGTAGGGACGAATCGACAGGATCACGGCGATCTCGGGATTGGTTTTCCCCTGCGCCGCCCACATCAGCACCTCGGCCTCCCGCGGGGTGAGACCGAATGCCTCCTCCAACGGATCCGGCACCCATTCGCGCGCCGGGATGGGAGCGGCCGCGGTGCGGGCCTGCAGATCCGTGAGCAGCCGGGCGTTGATCCATGCCTGCAACAGGTGCGGGCGGAGAGCGTTCAACAATTCCCGCTCGGTTGAGGTGAACCCGCGGCGGTTGCGGAGAACCGAAACGCACAGGGCGTAGTCGCCATGGCGGACGCTGATGCTCAGGTCGTCCGCCAGCCGGAGCGGCCGGTAGTAGGAATCGTAAATGGTCAGCCGGTCGAGCGCGGCGACACCGACAAAATCGGACAGCGCCAGCGCCTCGATCGTGCCGGTCTCCCGGCGGACCTGCGCCGGCCGGAATTCCTGGAAGTTGGCGAAGAACAGCGGCACGCGCCGCTCGTGGTCCACCTGGGCTGGCCGCAGCGCCCAGGAGCGCTGGTGCTGCGCGTAGTCATGCACGACCACCCCGTGCGCCTCTGCCGGTATCAGTTCGGCCACGACGTCGACCAGCGCTGATGGCAGCGTGGCGGTGTTGGTCTCGGCGTAGATCGCCGGCAGCGCCTCGGCCAGGGCGCGGAGAGGCGAGG
Organism: Verrucomicrobiota bacterium; assembly: GCA_023386835.1. Taxonomy (GTDB): domain Bacteria; phylum Verrucomicrobiota; class Verrucomicrobiia; order Opitutales; family Opitutaceae; genus Actomonas. The sequence continues at coordinate 23,654 of JAEWIY010000020.1, read as the reverse complement.
CGGGCAGGGCATGGACGCCGCGGCGGTTGGAGACAACGGGGGCATCTGTCGTCATAACGGGAAACCTTGCCGGGGCACCTCCTTTGAGTGCAAGACTCTGCCGCCCCGCCCAAGCTGGTTCCTCCCTCGGGGACTCCCCCAAGTGTCGTATATGCGGCCGAGGCTGCGCGCGCTATGCTGCCCCTTCAAACCTGCTCCCGGGCATTTTCCGCACACCGGGATGCAACACCCAGTCCCTGAAGTCCCTACCATGTCCCTGTTCGCTCCTGTTAACCGCCCCCAACGTTTGGCCGCCGTCGCCACGGTGTTGGCCATCCTCGCCGCCGTGACCGCCGGTTCGTCGCCTGCCCCCGACGATTCTCACTCACCGCCGCCAGAGCGGCGACCCGCGCCCCTCTTCCAAGGTCTCGGAACGTGGACGCATCCAGTGTCCACCCAATCGGTCGAAGCACAGCGGTACTTCGATCAGGGCCTGATGTTCTGCTACGGCTTCAACCACAAGGAGGCGATCCGCTCCTTCGCGGCTGCGGCTGAACTGGATCCCAACCTCGCGATGGCGTGGTGGGGGATCGCCTTCGCCCACGGTCCCAACATCAACGCGCCCATGTTCGACGGGGCCCTGCCCTCCGCAGTTGAGGCGCTGGATCGCGCGATCGCGTTGAAGGACCAGGTTTCGCCGCGTGATCGGGCGTACATCGAGGCGCTGACGGCGCGCTACTCCCGCGACGAGGAGGCGGAGCGGAGCACGTTGGACCAGGCGTTTGCCGCAGCCATGCGCGAAGTCGCCGAGAAGTACCCGGACGATCTGGACGCTTCGGTCCTGTATGCTGACGCGGTGATGAACACAATGGCGTGGGATTACTGGCTGCCGGACCGCTCACCGAAACCCGCCGCGCTCGAGGTGATCGCGGTGCTCGACCGGGTTTTGAGCCGGGAACCGATGCATCCGGGCGCCAATCACGCCTACATCCACCTCATCGAGGCGGGGCCTGAGCCCTGGCGCGCGCTGCCGAGTGCCGATCGGCTGGTCAACTACGCGCCGGATTCGGGACACCTGTTGCACATGCCCTCGCACATCTATATCCGGACCGGGCAGTACGAGCGAGCGGTGGCGGTCAACGAAGTAGCGGCTGCGGCAGACTGGGACTACATCGCCCAGTGTCAGGCGCAGGGCTTCTATCCCGGTCTTTATTACCCGCACAACCTGCACTTCCTCTGGTACGCGCTGACGTTTGAAGGCCGGGCGGAGGATTGCATCCAAGCGGCGCGGGAAGTGGCGCGATACGCCAGCTCGCCGCTGTGTGGTACGGAGATCGTTGAGGCCCCTCGGCTGCTGCATCTGCCGCTGGTCTCGCAGGCGCGTTTCGGCCGCTGGGACGACATCCTCGCGACGACCCAGGCGCCCAGCGACGGCGCGATGGACCGTCTGATGTACCACTATGCTCGCGCGCTTGCCTTCGCGGCAGTCGGTCGCGCGTCCGAGGCGAAGGACGAAGCGTCGAAAGTCGCCGAACTCGTCTCGGGTGACGACCTGAAGGCACTCGACAACCAATACCTCCCCGCCATGGGCATTGGGCAAGTGGCGAAGCATCTCGCCGCGGCAAAGGCGGCCCGCGCCAGCGGCGATCGCGCGGGCGAGTTGGCTGAGCTCGAAGCGGCCGTCGCGGCCGAGCAGGCGCTGCCCTACATGGAACCCGCCTTTTGGTACTTCCCCACGCGGCAGTCGCTCGCGGCGGCCTTGCTGCAGCACGGCGACGCAGCCGCGGCGGAGAAGCATTTCCGGCAGGATCTGCAGGACTTTCCGCGCAACGGCTGGTCCTTGTACGGGTTGGCCGCGGCGCTGGAGGCGCAGGATCGCGAGGATGACGCGCGTCTCGTGCGGCGCGAGTTTGCCCAAGCGTGGGCGCGGGCCGACGTGAAGCCGGAACTAAGCTGGTATTGAGTCGGTTAAGCAGCATGCGCGGCGGGGGAAATCCCCACGCCGCGCGTGACAAGCCTTCGGCTCCCGTGTAGGGCCGTCGGCTGCGATGCCGAACCCCGTCTCCGCTTCCACCCTGATCGCTCTGCTGCATGGCCCTGACCAGCCGGGTATCGTTGCCCGGGTGGCTGGTTGGATCTTCGAGCGCGGCGGCAACATCCTGCACGCCGACCAGCACCGCGACATGGAGGCGGGCGTTTTTTTTCAACGAATCGAGTGGGAGCCCGGGGCTCATGGCACCGCGGCTTCGGCCGACGAGTTTCGCTCCTTTGCCGAATCGCTCGGCATGCGTGCCGATGTGGCCTCTTCCGCGGTGCGCCCTCGGGTGGTGCTCTTTGTTTCGAAGGCGGACCACTGCTTTCATGACCTCGTCCTCCGCTGGCGCGCGGGAGAGTTCGCCTGCGACATTGTTGGCGTTGTCTCCAACCACCCCGACCTCGAGGCCGCCGCGCGGGGCTACGGTCTCGACTACTGGTGCATTCCCGTTTCGGCCGCTGACAAGGCGGCGGCCGAGGCGGCGCAAATCGCGCGCGTTCATGGGCTGAAGGCTGACCTCGTGATTCTCGCCCGCTACATGCAAGTGTTGTCCGCCGACATGCTGGAGCGACTGGGTTGCCCGGTCATCAACATCCACCATTCGTTCTTACCGGCATTTGCGGGTGGTCGCCCGTATCACCAAGCCCATACCCGCGGGGTGAAGCTGATCGGCGCCACCGCTCATTATGCCACGGCTGTCCTCGATGATGGGCCGATCATCCAGCAGGACGTGGCCCGGGTCACGCACCGGCATAGCGTGGAGGATCTTATCCGAAAGGGGAGGGATCTCGAAAAACTCGTGCTGGCGCAGGCGGTGCGATCTCACCTCGAGCATCGGGTGCTCGTTTACGGCAACAAGACCGTCGTCTTCGACTGATTCCTGCGGTCCGATCGGGGCGCGCGCGGGCGAACTCCCGCCTTTACGCGCCGGAAACGATCTGTTTCGGTCGCCGTTTTCCGTCCTCATGTCCACTCCCGCCCAGCCCTCTCCCTCTCCTGCCGGTGATAATCGGCCGCCGGCCGGAAGCGCCGCGACGCCTGTTGATTTCGGCTTCGAAGCCCGGCTGACGGCGTTCTGGGAGAAATACCGCGGCCTGATTGCGGGCGCCTGCGTGCTGGTGCTGCTGATCATCGTGGGACGGGCCGGCTGGGATTGGCTGCAGGAGCGGCGCCGTCAGGAACAGGCGGCGGCTTACGCGGCGGCGACCGACGCGACCCAGCTCAAGTCATTCGCATCGGCGCATGAAGGCGCCGCACTGGCCGGGGTCGCGCACCTGCGGCTCGCCGATGAGGCGTATGCCGGTCGGCGGTTCGGTGAGGCCGTGGCGGAGTATGAGCGCGCGTTGGCGGCGCTGGAGGAGACCGTTTTGCAGAGCCGGGTTCGTCTGGGCCTGGCGATGGCCACGCTGAAGAACGGCCAGGCTGAGGCCGGTCGCACCGCCCTGGAAAAGTTGGCGGAGGATGAGTCGGCCAACGCGCCCGTGCGGGCCGAAGCCGCTTATCATCTCGCCTCCTTGGCGAAGGAGAGCGGCGCGACGGCCGACCTGACGCGGTTTGTTGAGCTCATCAACACGATCGAGCCAAACGGCGTCTGGGCTCAGCGTGGCATGATGCTGCGTCCGACGCCTGCTCCGGAAACTCCCGCGACGGACGACGCCTCGAGCAGCATCGTCTTCCCGGTCGCCAATCCCTGAGTTCCGACTGGTCGGGGCGGCGAGATTCGAACTCGCGACCTCCTGCTCCCAAAGCAGGCGCTCTACCAGGCTAAGCTACACCCCGGAACCAACCGGGACAGGGCACGCACTCGCGTGCGGCCTGTCAAACTGCTTCTCCGCCAGACGCGCGCCGCTTGCGGGGCGTCGCCAGTCTGTCCCTACGCAGCGGCGCATTCGCGGCTTGCTTCGACGAAGGGCGAGACGTACACCGACACTCGCTTTTTCTCACTCATGGACACCATTTCCCAGGAAAGTAACGGCTCCTCCAGCTACCTCCCGGTAGCGGCCTTGATCGTCGGCCTGCTGGCCGGCGTGTTGGCAGGCGTGGCCCTGGCCAAGGTCTCGGCCACGAACAAGCAGCTGGAGCAGACCTCAGCGCTGGCCTCCCGAGTGGAAGCGGTGGAGCAACAGGCGCGCTCAGCGGTCACGACCGCCGAACAGGCCTCCCAGCGGATTTCCAAGGTGGCGAGTGACACCAATACGGCATTTGGTCAGGTCGGCGAAATCATCAACTCGCTGCGTGAGGACATGAAGAAAGCGCAGGAGTCCCGTCCGGCTCCGGTGGCCTCCAGCGCGACGAAGAGCTCCGGCAGCACCACTCCGACCGCCGGCCCCGGTGAATACGTCGTGAAGTCCGGCGACACCGGCACCCGCATCGCCAACAGCGTGGGCGTGGCCCTGCCGGCCCTGATGGCGGCCAACCCGGGAGTGGACTGGAACCGGTTGCACGTCGGGCAGAAGATCAAGCTGCCCCCGAAGTAATTCTTTTTCCACTACAGCGAATTCGGCGCCTCCCTGCCACCCGGTTGGGAGGCGTTTTTATTTTTTGACCATGGACCCGACCCCGTCACCGGTGCCGTGGGAGCGCGGGCCGTCCCGCACGCTCCTGACCACGCCCATCTTTGATGTGCAATCCGTCTCCTTCCGGCATCCCCGGCGGGACCGTGACCGTGAGTTCCTCGTCATCGACTCTGCGGATTGGGTGGTGGCCGTGGCGGTCACCAAGCAGGACGAGATCGTTTTGGTGCGGCAGTTTCGGTTTGGGGCGAACGCGTTCTCGCTCGAGCTGCCCGGCGGCATCATCGATGGCGAAGAAAGTCCAATCGAGGCGGCCCAGCGGGAGCTGGCCGAAGAAACCGGTTACGTCGGCTCCCACGCGCGACTGATCGGGAGCACGCATCCAAATCCGGCGATTCAGAGCAACCGCAATCACATCGTGCTGATCGAGCAGGCGGAACGGTCGCGGGACCTGGCGTGGGACGAGCACGAGGAGCTCGAAGTGATCGTGTCGCCGTTGGCGGACGCCTTGGCGGCGGCTCGGGACGGGCGGATCAGCCACGCACTGATGCTGAACGCGTTATTTTTGTTTGAAGCCGACCGGCGTGCTCGCGGGACCGCCGTTTGACTTGGATCATACGGCTTATTAGCTCCTGTTCGTTCCGAATGTCCCGTCCCACGTTTGCCAATCCTCCGGAGGCGCTCGGCTCCGCCGCCGGCTCCCATTTGCCGGCCCCGCTGGAGAGCGAGATTCGCCGCATCTATGAGCGCAGTCCGTTGTACGGTGAGCGTTTCCCCTTGCACGTGGAGCCGCTGCAGTGGTCCTGCTATCGCGAAATCCCGCTGCTGACGAAGCAGGAGATTGTGCAGCGGGGTCACCAGGCGTTTTTCCCGGATTATCGGGAGGTGGAGCGGGGATTGCAGGACCGGCGCTTCGAATATGAAAGCACCTCCGGCACGACCGCGGGGCCGATGACGGTGATCATGGAGCAGGGCTGGTGGGACGCCCAGACCGAGCGGGCTTACGCGGCGTCACCGATCCTTCGTCCGTTTGTCGGTCGCGCGCATCGCAAGTGTGTGCTCGCGCCGGTGGGGTGTTCAAGCAACCTGTGCCCGTACGAGGATCACCCGTTTCCACACCGTTATTTCAACGGCACGGTTTACCTCAACCTGACGAGTGATCCGTTCGCCTTCCCGGAGAGCGAGTGGGATCGGATCGTGCTCGAGCTGCAGGCGGTGCGCCCGGACATTCTCGAGGGCGAGCCCGTGTACCTTTCGTTGCTGGCGCGGGCTGCCCTGCGCCGCAAGGTGACCGTGCCCAGCCTGCAGGCCGTCATCCTCACGTATGGCAAGGCCAGTCGGCAGCACAGCCGGCGGATTGCGGAGGCGTTTCCTGCGCCGCAAGTCGACCTGTATGGATCGACGGAGGCCGGTTACCTGTTTGTCGGAGAGGCCTTCAAGGACGATGCGCGGCCAATCGACGAGAATGCGTTCATTGAGCTGCTCCCGTATCGGCAGCTTCAGGACACGTTCCAGATCACCGTCACCACCCGTGGCCGCGAAGCGATGCCGCTGCTCCGTTATCATACGGGTGACATCGTGCAGCAACGGGGCCAGGGGTACCGGATCCTCGGGCGGGAAGGCAGCCTGCACTTCCGCTCGGACGGTTCGATCGTCTCGCCCGCGGACATCGATGAGGCGTTGCCATCCGACTTTGCCTGCTGGCACTCCATGCTCGTGCAGACGAGCGAGCGGCGGTGGGACTTCCATTACGTCGCTGACCACACCGCTCCAGACGACGTCGCCGAGGCGATCGCATCTGTGTTGGGGGATGACGCGCGCGTCGTGGCCTTCCGGCGGCGCGTAATTGCTCCGGCAGCGAGCGGCAAGTTTACCTTGTTGAAGCCCTTGGCGCGCTCCGCGTAGACCGGGATCGTTCAGCCGAGGCGGCCATCAAGAGCGGCGGCCGCGGCGAAAAGCAGAGCTCCGATCGCGAAGCATTTCCGACGGAGGCTTCTCTTTTTGGTTAGCAGATCTAATAGCCGGATCCGGTTCGGCCTAGTGCGTTTACAAGCTAATGGGAGGAGCTCAGGGTTCGCACCCGCGGCGGCGGGCCTAGCGGCGCTCCGCTGATGCTCCGCCCCTTAAGCTTTCATTCGCGATGAGCCTTCTCCGCAATCTGTTCACCTCCTCCATTGGTCGGAAGTTCCTGATGGCGGTGACGGGCCTGGTGCTAATTGGGTTCGTGACCGGTCACCTGGTCGGAAACCTGCAGGTCTTCTCCTCGCCGGACAAAATCAACGGCTACGCCCATTTCCTGCAGTCGCTCGGGCCCACGCTTTGGATGATGCGGGTGTTCCTGCTGGTGTGCGTGGCAATTCACCTCTGGACGGGCATTGCGCTGACGTTGGAGAATCGCCGCGCGCGTGGCCCGCAGGCTTACGGCGCCAAACGTTTTCTCCGCGCCTCGCTCGCGTCGCGCACGATGCATCTCACGGGTTTGGTGGTGCTCGCGTTCCTGGTGTACCACCTGGCGCATTTCACGATCGGCCTCGCGGGGACGGATTACTTCAAAACCGCGCTGCCCAAATACGGCATGGGCTCCGAGTATCACCTCCTCGGCTTCCCGGTCGTGGCGAGCGGACTCGAGGTCGACGATGTCTACAGCATGGTTTTCATCGGGTTCTCCCGGCCCCTGGTTTCTCTCTTCTACGTCGTGGCGGTGGGCCTGTTGACCTACCACCTCTGGCATGGCGCTGACTCGATGTTCCAAAGCCTGGGTTGGCGGAACGGCAAGTGGGCCGCCGGGCTGCGCAAGGTCGTCGCCCTCTACTGCATCCTCTACTTCCTCGGCAACCTGGCCATCCCGGCGGCGATCCTCAGCGGGGTTGCCCGCCCCGCCGCCGGTACCACCGCCGCCTCCGTGCTGAGCGCAGGCTCCACCTCCGTCGCGCAACGCTGATCTTCCCGCCATGGCCCAACTCAACTCGCAGATCCCCGCCGGCCCGCTCGCCGACAAGTGGCGGAAGCACAAGGCGGACATCAAGCTGGTCAACCCCGCCAACAAGCGGAAGTACAAGGTCATCGTGGTCGGCGCCGGCCTGGCAGGTTCCTCCGCCGCGGCCACCCTGGCTGAGCTGGGTTACCAGGTGGAGTGTTTCGTTTTCCACGACAGCCCTCGCCGGGCCCACTCAATCGCCGCCCAGGGCGGCATCAATGCCGCCAAGAACTACCAGAACGACGGCGACAGCGTGTATCGGCTGTTCTATGACACCATCAAGGGCGGCGACTACCGCTCCCGCGAGGGCAACGTGCATCGGCTCGCGGAGGTGTCGGTCAACATCATCGACCAGTGCGTCGCGCAGGGCGTGCCCTTCGCGCGTGAATACGGCGGCCTGCTGGCGAACCGCTCCTTTGGTGGCGCGCAGGTCTCCCGCACCTTCTACGCCCGCGGGCAAACGGGGCAGCAGCTGCTGCTTGGCGCCTACTCGGCCCTGTCGAAGACGGTGGGCGCGGGCTTGGTGAAGCTGCACCCACACTCCGAGATGCTCGACCTGGTCATCGTCGAGGGCCAGGCGAAGGGCATCATCGTGCGCAACCTGGTCGACGGGAAAATCAGCCGCCACGCGGCCGACGCCGTCGTCCTCGCCACCGGGGGCTACGGCAACGTCTTCAACCTGTCCACCTACGCCCGCAACTCCAACGCCACCGCGATCTGGCGGGCCTACCGGCGCGGCGCCTGTTTCGCGAACCCCTGCTTCACGCAGATCCATCCGACGTGCATCCCGGTCTCGGGTGACTACCAATCGAAGCTGACGCTGATGTCGGAGTCGCTGCGCAACGACGGGCGCATCTGGGTTCCGAAGAAGAAGGAAGACTGCAAGAAGGACCCGAACGCGATCCCGGAGGAGGACCGCGACTACTACCTCGAGCGGATCTACCCGAGCTTCGGCAACCTGGCGCCGCGCGACGTTTCCTCGCGCGCGGCCAAGCGCATGTGCGACGAGGGCCGCGGCGTCGGTGAAACCGGCCTCGGTGTGTATCTGGATTTCAGCGACGCCATCAAGCGGCTCGGCGAGGCCGGCGTGCGCGAGCGCTACGGCAACCTGTTCGACATCTACCACGAGATCACGAACGAGAACGCCTACAAGACGCCGATGCGCATCTATCCGGCCGTTCACTACACGATGGGCGGTCTCTGGGTGGACTACAACCTGATGTCGAACGTGCCGGGCCTGTTCGTCCTCGGTGAGGCGAACTTCTCCGACCACGGCGCCAACCGCCTCGGTGCCTCGGCGCTCATGCAGGGTCTGGCAGACGGCTACTTTGTCATCCCGTACACCATCGGCAACTACCTCGCGACGCAGAAGCCCGGTTCGCGCCCGTCGGCCGACTCCGCCGAGTTCCGCGCGGTCGAGGATGGCATCGTGCGCATGATCAAGCGGCTGCTCGACAACCGCGGCAAGGAGCCGGTCAACCACTTCCACAAGCGGCTCGGCAAGATCATGTGGGATCACTGCGGCATGGCGCGCACCCGCGAGGGCCTGCAGAAGGCGCTCCAGTTGCTCCCGGCGCTGCGCGAGGAGTACTGGGCCAACGTCAACGTGCCCGGCTCCGGAGAGACCCTCAACCAGGCGCTCGAGCGGGCGGGCCGCGTGGCCGACTTCATGGAACTGGGCGAGTTGATGTGCCTCGACGCGCTCACCCGCGAGGAGAGCTGCGGCGGCCACTTCCGCGAGGAGTACCAGTATCCAGACGGTGAATGCAAACGGGACGACGAGAACTTCGCCCACGTCGCCGCCTGGGAGTTTCGCGGCGACGGCCAGGCGCCGCTGCGCAACGTCGAGCCGCTGCAGTATGAGGCGGTCAAGATGAGCGTGCGCTCCTACAAATGATGTTCCACCCCGCGGCGTCCCGGGTCTCCGTCCGCCTGCGCGTCGCCACCTGAAACCAATCTCCAACCTCGTATCTCATGGTCGCCGACTCCTCCACCAAGCTCATCTCCGTCACACTGCGCATCTGGCGCCAGGCGGGGCCGGATCAGCCGGGCAGCTTCGTTGAATACCAGGCCAAGGACCTGAACCCCAACATGTCCTTCCTTGAGATGCTCGACGTGGTGAACGACGAGCTGGAGCGGCAGGGACAGGATCCGATCGCCTTCGCCCACGACTGTCGGGAAGGCATCTGCGGCACGTGCTCGTTGATGATCGACGGCAAACCGCATGGCCCGCACCAGGGCGTTGCCACCTGCCAGACCTACATGCGCAGCTTCCAGGACGGGGCCGTCATCACGGTCGAGCCGTTCCGGGCCCAGCCGTTCCCGATCCTCAAGGACCTGGTCTCCGATCGCTCAAGCTTCGATGCGATCATGCAGGCCGGCGGCTTCATCAGCATCCGGACCGGTGCGGCTCCCGACGCGAACTCGATTCCGGTGCCGAAGGAAGCCGCGGACCTCGCGATGGACGCGGCCTCGTGCATCGCGTGCGGCGCCTGCGTGGCCGCCTGCAAGAATGCATCAGCGATGCTCTTTGTCTCCGCCAAGGTTGGCCAATTGAGCCTGCTTCCGCAGGGTCAGCCCGAGCGCGATCAGCGCGTGCTGAACATGGTCGCCAAGATGGACGAACTCGGTTTCGGCAACTGCACCAACCAGTACGAGTGCAGTGCGGTGTGCCCGAAGCTGATCAGCCACGACTTCATCGCCCGCATGTACCGCGATTACATGAAGGCGAGCTTCCGCTCCGCGTTTCGCGCCAAAAGCAGCGCCGTCAGCGGCGCCGCCGGCTGATTTCCGCCGGGAAGCGCTCCATCAAACGGCGGCCGCATACATGCGACCGCCGGTCGGCCGTTGATCAAAGCTGGAGCTGCGCGAGCGACACCGTGCCACTCGAAGTGCCGCGGCTCTGCATGTCGGTCTCGCCGGCCGAGATCAGGATGGTGCTTTCCATCTCGTAATTGGCGACGCCTGACGCCTGCAGCGCGCGCAGCCGGTCGGCCGTGGCGCTGTCGATCTGGACCTTCACCTCCTGCGTGTCGCTGCCCATCTGCGGCAGGCCGATCGGTTGCTTGTTCTCCACGCGCCCCAGCGTGACCCCCCCGATGGTGACGCGATGACGCGCACCGTCGGCCGCGATGCCGACCAGGTTTTCATTGAGGTAATGGAGCCGGAGCGTGAGTTCGGCGCCGCTGGCCGTGCGCGCACCGCTCACGTCGACGAGCTGAACCGTGATACCCCGCACTTCGGCCTTGTTCAGGCAGCCGGCGAAGAGCGTGGCGACGAGGAGAGCGAGAACGGCGGAAAGCGAGATACGGGGAAGGGTGGTTCGCATGGGATGCCCCGAGCCAACGGATTACGCTTCAAACCGCAAGGCTGCCGGACTCACCGACTGGCCGGTCCCCGGAGACTCGGTGATGCGTTTCGTTCGCCTGTCGGTCGCTTGGGGGGAACACCCCGGCGCGGCGGAGCGCGTCAGAACATCGAGATCGCCCGCGCGCTCTCCACGACCACCCAGGTGCACAGCGCCGTGATGGCGATGATGACGAGCAGGCGGAGCGCCTTTTGACGGCGCAGGCGGGTATCGTGGTAGTCCGGGTGCCGTGAAGAAAGGCAGCCGCTTTCCGAGAAAAAGCTCACGAAACCGGCGTTCCGAATCGGCGTGGTGTGGATGCGCGAATTATCCACGGATCCCATGCGGATCCTCGGGCGATGGAAAATTCGGCTCAGGGTACGCACGGCGGTGCTTCTATCGGAACTTTGGAATCGTTTTTTCAATGAAAAATCGCACGGTCCGACCGTTTACGTCTTTTTTCCGCCGCTCCATGCATCATTTCCGTTATGTCGGTGCCGATTTGCACTGTGAAGCCGTCGATCTGGCGGCCGTCGCGCGCCTGTACGGCACCCCCACGTACGTTTACAGCGCCGCCACGATTTCCGACAATGTGCACCGGCTGCTCGGCAGTCTGACCGGCGTCGATGTGCAGCTTTGTTATGCGATGAAGGCGAACAGCAACCTGGCGCTGTTGCGGCTTCTCGCGAATCACGGGGCGGCGTTTGACCTGGTCAGCGGCGGCGAAATTCGGCGCGTGCTCGCGGCGGGGGCGGACGTGAAGCGGAGCGTTTTTGCCGGTGTGGGCAAAACCGAAGCGGAGATCCGGCTCGCCCTCGAACAGGGCGTGTTCGCCTTTCATGTGGAGAGCGAACCGGAGCTGGCGCGAATCAACCATGTTGCCGGCCAGATGGGCCTGAAGGCGCCGATCGCGATCCGAATCAATCCGGACGTCGACGCGAAGACTCACGCCAAGATCACCACGGGCAAGAGCGACAACAAGTTTGGCATTCCCCTGCGCTTTGCCGCGGCCGCCTACGAAGCGGCGGCGAAACTGCCGCACATCGACATCGCCGGCGTGCAGATGCACATCGGCTCCCAGCTGACGTCGGCCGAGCCTTTCGTCGAGGCGGTGGAGAAAGTCCTGCCGTTCGTCGCGGAGCTGAAGGCCACCTACAACATCCGCTATTTCTCGATTGGGGGGGGATTGGGCATCATCTATCAGGATGCCTTAGCCAGCGGTGACCCGGCTTGGTGGGAGTCAAAGCCGGCGTCGCAGCGTCCGCTGACTCCGGAAGCGTACGGCGCGGCGTTGCTGCCCTTGTTGAAGCAGGCCGGGTTGAAGATCCTGCTCGAGCCGGGACGTTTCCTCGTCGGCAACGCCGGGGTGCTGATCTCGCGGGTCGAATACCTCAAGCGCGGTCATGGTCGAAACTTCCTGGTGGTCGATGCCGCGATGAACGACCTCGTGCGCCCCGCGATGTACGAGAGTTATCACGAGGTGGTGCCGCTGCACCGGGATACGACGCGTCCGGCCTTGGTCGCCGACATCGTGGGGCCGATCTGCGAGAGCGGCGATTGTTTCGCCAAAGGCAGGAAGCTGCAACAGGTCGGCGAGGGCGAACTCATCGCGTTCATGAGCGCGGGCGCCTACGGCTATACGATGGCCAGTCGCTACAACTCCCGCTCGTTGGTGGCCGAAGTCCTGGTGCAGGGCAGCGCGTTTGAGCTGATTCACGAACGCGAAAGCTTTGAGCAGTTGATCGCCGGCGAGCGTGTTCCGGACTTCCTGAAATAATCTGTCGCTCGGTGAAGGAGCCGCGCGTCAGCGATCGAAAGCCTGCCATGGCCTTTGCGCCGGGGCTGCATAGGGTGGCGGCGTTGTGAAAACCACGCCGCACACACTGCGCAAACTCAAGGGACAGCGGCCGATCGTCGCTGTCACCGCCTACGATGCGCTGACCGCCCACTACGCCGATCAGGCGGGCGTGGACCTGATTTTGGTCGGCGATTCCGTCGGCAATACGATTCTCGGCCTGAGCACGACCGTTCCCGTGACGCTCGATATGATCGCGCACCACGCCGCCGCGGTCGTGCGGGCGCAGCCGTCGGCGCTGGTCGTGGCCGACGTGCCTTTTGGGGAGGCGCACTACGAGTTTCGTCGATTGCTGCGGTCCTGCCAGCGTCTGATGCAACAGGCCGGCGTGGATGCGGTGAAGATCGAGGGCGGCGCGGCGCTCGCACCGAAAATCGCACGTCTGGTCGAGGCAGGCGTGCCGGTGTGGGGGCACATTGGCTTGCAGCCGCAGCAGGTGAAGCGGCTCGGTCGCTACAAGAAGTTTGGGGTGACGACGACGGAAGCCGACGACCTCGTGCGCGACGCACAGGCGTTGGAACGAGCGGGGTGCTTCTCCATTGTTCTCGAGTTGGTGGAACCGAGTGCCGCCGCGGCCGTCACCGCCGCCGTGAGTGTACCCACGATCGGGATTGGAGCGGGAGCGGGTGTAGATGGGCAGGTGCTGGTTTGCACTGACCTGTTGGGGCTCACCGTGGGTGAGGCACCCAATTTCGCGCCGAAGTTTGCCGACGCGGGTGCGGCGTACCGCGACGGTTTTGCGGCCTACGTTGAAGCGGTGCGCACGCGGCGATTCCCCGCGGATCAGAAGGGCACATGAGGCGATTTTTCGCTCCGCACCGGCACGTGGTGACGTTAAGGACGTTTGCATGAACTTTGCCGTGATCGGTGCCGGAGCGTGGGGAACGGCGTTTGCGGTCCATCTCAGCCGAATGGGGCACACAGTCACGCTCGTGCCGCGCCGCTTCGAGCACGCGGTGGCGCTCGCGTCCGCCCACGAGAACCAGGAGTACCTGCCCGGTGTGCCTTTGCCGCCGAGCCTGCAGCTCGGGCACGAGATCGCGCCGGTGCTGATGGAAGCCCAGGTCGTCCTGCTGGCCTGCCCCGCGCAGGCGTTGCGTGAAACCGCGACCCGGGTGCGTGAGTCGCGGCAACTCGCGACCGAGTTACGGATGGTCGTCAGCCTGGCGAAAGGCCTGGAGTTGAAGTCACATTTGCGGCCGTCGGAGGTGCTGGCGGAAGTGATGCCCGACCTCATCGCCGGTTCACTGACCGGTCCGACCAATGCCGCCGAGGTGGCGCAGGGCAAACCGGCCGCCATGGTGCTCGCGACAAACCGGCAGGATCCCGTGGTTGCAGAGCTACAGGCGGCGGTGAGCGGTCCGACCCTGCGCGTTTATACGAGTGACGACCTGCCAGGCGTGGAGTTCGGAGGATGCCTGAAGAACGTCTACGCGATCGCCGCGGGTTGTTGTGATGGACTGCAGTTGGGCGACAACACCAAGGCGGCGCTGCTCACGCGGGCGCTCGCGGAGATGGTGCGGGTGGGCAGTGCGCTCGGCGCACGGATGGAGACGTTTTATGGCCTGAGCGGTTTTGGAGACCTGGTCGCGACGAGCCATGGCGCCTGGAGCCGCAATCGCCGGTTTGGCGAAGAACTGGGTCGGGGCGCAGCCGTGCGCGACCTGATGGCGGGCCGTCGCACGGTCGTCGAGGGGTACAAGACGACCGAGTCGTTCCATGGCTTATGCCGGGAACGAGGGATCGACGCGCCAATTCTCGCCGAGACCTATCGGATCATTTTTGAGGACAAGCCTCCCCTGCAGGCTCTGCGCGATCTGATGCTTCGAGAGCTCAAAGCAGAGCGGCCGCAGCCCGCGACCGTGGCTGGCTAAAGCTGCGACCGGCCCCCGCCCGCTGGCCCTCCTCGGAAGACGAGACGAGCCGCATAACGCACTGCGCCACAAACGTGGTGCCGGCGCGGCTCATGCGGGCCGCAGCATCGCCGCGGCCCGCACGTTGAAGGACTCAGTGCCCCGCGATCGGGGTGTGTTCCTGGATATACTCCTGCTTCAGCCCCAGCTTTTCGGGCGCGTGCAGCACGAGCATCTTCATGCGGATGTCCGCCGGAACGGTGGAGCGCGTGGCCTTGGAAACGACGATCATGAGCAGGATCGCCAACGGCACCGTCCAGATCGCCGGCTGCTCGCACAGGATGCGGGCGAGCGGGTTGGCCGCCCAGAAGCTCGACAGGTCGACCATCTTCAGGTCGCTGACGTTGATGAGGGTCGTGCAGGCCAGCGCGGCGAGTCCGCCGCCCAACATGCCCGTGGCCGCGCCCTGCATCGTCATGCCACGCCACCAGACGCTCATGAAGAGCAGCGGGAAGTAGCTGGCGGCGGCGATGGCGAACGCCTGGCCGACCATGAAGTTGATCTGCAGCTGTTCAACCTGGGCGCCCAGCACGATTGCGATCGCGCCGATGATGACGGCGGAGATCTTGAACATGCGCATGCGCTGGGCCGGCGTTGCATTGGGCTTGAGGATACGCCCGTAGACGTCGTGGGCGAGGGCGCCCGTCATGGAGACAAGCAGTCCGCTGAAGGTGCTCATGAACGCGGCGAACGCACCGGCGCAGGTGATGCCACTGAGGATGCTGCCCCACACGCCGCCCTGCGCGCTCAGCACCCGTGGCAGCTCGAGCACGACCTTGTCCGTGCCCTTGGCACCGGTGGCGGCGTAGAGTTCGGGCAACAGATTGCGCCCCATCACACCGAATACGGGCGGGAAGACGTAGAAGATGCCGATGAGCACCATCACCCACATCGTGGTGCGCTTGGCCGCCACGCCGTCTGGATTCGTGTAGAAACGAACAAGGATGTGCGGCAGGCCGGCGGTGCCGCAGACCAGCGCGATGATGAGCGAGTAGGTGTAGAGCAGCGAGTAGGGGCGGGCCTGTTCGTCGCTCAACCCGGCCGCCTTGGCGGCTTTGGTGGTGAGTGGACCGAAAGGCGAAATCCAGGGCTCATCAGCGGGCGCCTTCGCCGCCAGGGGCAACCGGGGCGCTTCGCCCGCTTCCACGGATTGCACAATCGGCGTCACCGTGTCCGCCGCCAGTGTCGCGCCGCGTCCGTCGTTGACGTCGAGGTGTGCGCCATAGGACCCGAAGACGGACATGAGGACGAAGACCGGAACGCTGATCGCGAACATCTTCATCCAGTACTGGAAGGCTTGCACGAGGGTGATGCCCTTCATGCCGCCGAGCGCCACGTTGAGGGTGATCACAGCGCCGACGAGGACAACGCCACCCCAGTAGGGCATGCCCGGGAAGATGTAGGCCAGCGTCGTGCCCGCTCCCTTCATCTGCGGCATCGTATAGAAGAAGCCGATGAAGAGGACGAAACACACCGCGATCTTCCGGAAGAGCGGGGAATCGAACCGGCCTTCCGCAAAATCGGGAATCGTATACGCGCCGAAGCGACGGAGCGGTCCGGCGATAAACAGGAGCAGGAACAGGTATCCACAGGCGTAACACACCGGGTACCACAGCGCGTCGTAGCCGCTCGACATGACCATGCCGGCGACACCCATGAAGGACGCCGCGGAAAGGTATTCGCCGGAAATTGCCGACGCGTTCCAGCCGACCGAAACGGAGCGGCCGGCAACGAAGTAGTCGCTCGCGGTTTTGCTCTGCTTGGCGGAGCGGAAACCCATCCACACCGTCACCACGACCGTGACGAAGGAGAAGGCGAAGATCCAGGGGTCAACGCCGCCGAGCAGCGCGACGGCCGAGGGCAAGGCGAGCGCGCTCAAGCTTCACCTCCCCGTCCCGAGTGCACCTGCGTGACTTCGTTTTCCTCGAGCCAGATCGACCGCCGGATAAAGATCCAGGAGATGACCCAGACGGCAGGGAAGAACAGTACGCCGAGCAGCAACCAGGTGAGCGTGAAGCCGGCGACGCGTGTCGCCATGAGCTCGGGGGCGTAATAATTGGCGAGCGGCAGACCAAGGAGTACGAGGAGAAACGACGCGGCGCAGGCGATCGACAGCTTGAGCTGCCGACGCATCAAGAGGCGGAGAAACGCCTCACTGTGAATCGCGTCGGACGGGGGCGGGGTGGGAACCGACATGCGCCGGTGAGGCTGCGAGTTGGTTGAAGCCGTGCAAGCCTGCGGATGTGGTCCAATTTTTGAATTCGCCACCACGAGCCGTCCTGCCGTGCTCATGAGGACATGTTGACTGCGAACCTGCCCCGGGCGCGCCGGCTTCTGTGCGCGCTCCAGGATCACATCCGCGAGCGGCTGTTGGCGGCGCGCCAGAGGCATGCGCGAACGTTCGCCCGGGTCGCCGGTGCGACGGCAGCGGATACGATCTACGAGATCGATCGGGTTTCCGAAGCGGCGATTCTCGACTGGTTCGAGGCGCACTGGCCGCGGCGCTGGCCGGTCGAACTGGTGATGGAGGGTATCGCCGACGGCGAGGTCGTGACCTTTCCGCGCGGAACGCCCGTGGGGGAAACGCGGTGGAAATGCCTGCTCGATCCGATCGACGGCACTCGCGGGATCATGCACGACAAGCGGGCGGCCTGGAGCCTGGCTGCGCTGGCGCCGCAGCGGGGCGCGCGGGCGCGCTTAAGCGATATTGTCGTGGCCGCCATGAGCGAGTTGCCGGTGAGCAAGCAGTGGCGGGCGGACCAATACAGCGCGGTGCGGGGCGGGGGAGTGCATGCGACGGCGGTGGACGTGCGCTCCGACGAGCGCCAGCGGTTGCCGGTTCACCTGTCGTCCGCGAAGTCGTTCGCGCATGGCTTCGCCTCGTTGGCCAAGTTCTTTCCGCCGGGCCGGCAACTGACGGCGCAGCTTGAGGAGCGGCTTTGGCAGGAACTGGAACCGCAAGCGATTGGCGATGTATTCGATGATCAATACATCTCCACGGGCGGACAGCTGGCCGAACTGTTGTCCGGGCACGATCGTTTGGTCGGCGACCTGCGCCCGTTAGTCTTCCGCAAGCTGAACCTGGACGCGGCGCTCACCTGTCATCCGTATGACATCTGCACCGCATTGATCCTGCAGGAAGCCGGTGGGATCGTGGAGGCGCCGGACGGCGGGCCGCTGCGCGCGCCCTTTGATACCACGACGCCGGTCGCCTGGATGGCGTATGCGAATCCGGACCTGGCCCGGCGGGTGCGCCCGGTCCTGAAGCGGCTGATCCGCGAGTTGCTCTAGGAAACGGCTGGCAGGACGGCCCGGCCACGCCGGCCGTGGATGCAGTCGGCGGCGGTTATTGCCGCTGGACCGTGGCTCCGTCCACCCAAGTGGCGCCAATCAACGTCGCTCGTGGGTATTCCGGCACACCGCTCTCCTGGTTCTGCAGCATGCTGATGAGCATATCGACCGCGGCCTCGCCCGTTCGATCGTTGTGTTGATCCATGCCGGCCCAGTCGTCGCGTTCGCGGCGCCGCTCGAGCTGGATCAGCCCGATGTCCTGCGGCACGCGCAATCCGCGCGATTCCACCCAGCGGCGGACGCGGTGGTACAGGGTGAAGATAACGTCCGGTTTTTCCTTCTCCAGCCAACGGAAGAACGGCGCCGGATCGTCGTGCGCCGCCGAGACGTCGACGAAGGACTTCACCCGCTGCCGTGGCGGCAGCGCCTGCTGCCCGACCCACATGCCGGCGCTGAAACGGCCCTCCACCAACCGGTCGATGCGTGCGTCCAGCACCAGGCCCGGTCGCCGGTAACCAAGCGCGAGCGCGGCCTCGACGGCCTGCAGCACGAGCGCGTGGTGGTCGACGCAGCAGAACGACAGCGTGGGTTCGTGCGTGCGCACGCCTGTCACCACGCAGGCATGACGCGCCCACGTCGTCGCAAAACGCGCGGGCAGGCGATTCTCCTCCATCATGCCGATGACGATCAGGCCACGAATGCCACGGGCGTGCAGGATTTCGTTGAAGCGATCTCCGTCGAGCGTCGGGTCATGCAACCAGAACTCGTCGATGCCATAACCCTGTTGCGTGGCACGCTGGCGGCAGCCGGCGACGTAGGTGGGCAGGGTCGGGTGACTGCGAAAGGCGGTGCGCTCCGGATAGGCGTTGCAGAGCGCGAGCGTGTGACGGGCGCGCCGGATGCCGGATTTACGCAGCTCCGACATGAGCTGTGCGACCGTGGGATTGACGCTGTAACCCAGGCGGTTGGCGGCCGCGCGGATCCGTTCACGCGTCGCCGGAGGAATCGAGGGATCGCCGCGCAGGGCGAGAGATACGGCATTGCGGGACAGGCCGACCTCACGCGCGAGATCTGCCATCGTGACGTAAGCCATGGATCGAGGCTGACAGGGCCTTGACGATCAAGTAAAGTAGATGTCGCGGGTGGGTTGGGCAGAACCCAGCGTACCCGAGCTTTTGACCCCATGGCGTTTACGATCGGCATCGATTACGGGACCAACTCAGTTCGCGCACTGGTGGTGCGCTGCGCCGATGGCGCGGAGCTGGGCTCCAGTGTGATCAACTATCCCAGCGGTGAGCAGGGCATCCTGCTTGACCGCCGTGATCACCACCTCGCGCGGCAGCATCCCGGCGACTACCTGTACGGGCTCGAGAAGAGCGTAAAGGGGGCGCTGCGCGCGGCGAAAAAAGCCAAGGGCTTTGATCCGCGCAAAGTCGTGGGCATCGGCGTCGATACCACCGGCTCCAGCCCGATCCCGGTCGACCGGCGGAATCAGCCGCTGGCCCTGCAGCCCCGGTGGGCGAAGAACCTTGATGCGCAGTGCTGGCTCTGGAAGGACCACACCAGCTGGCGCGAGGCCGCTCGCATCACCGCCCTCGCCGCTGAGATCCGGCCGCAGTACATCGCGAAGTGCGGCAACACGTACTCCTCGGAATGGTTTTGGGCCAAGATCTGGCACTGCCTCAACGTCGCGCCGAAGGTGTTTGCGGCCGCCCATTCCTGGGTCGAGCTCGCGGACTGGGTGCCGAGCGTGCTCGCCGGCATCACCGACCCGGGGGAGATCAAGCGGGGTGTCTGCATGGCCGGTCACAAGGCCATGTATGCCGAGGATTGGGGCGGGTTGCCGGATGAGGAGTTCCTCGCGAAGCTCGATCCAAAACTCGCCGACCTGCGCGGGCGGTTGTATTCAAAGGCTTACGACGCCACGGTGCCGGCCGGACAACTGGGCGCGGAATGGGCGCGCAAGCTCGGATTGCCGGCGGGAATCCCGATCGCGATCGGCGAGATGGACGTGCACTACGGCGCCATCGGTTCGGGGGTGGCCGAGGGCACGCTGGTCAAGGTGATCGGCACGTCGACGTGTGACTGCGGCGTCGTTTCGGCCAGCAAGACCGTGCCGGACATTCCGGGCATCTGCGGCATCGTCAAAGGCGCGATCCTGCCGGGCTTCTACGGTATCGAGGCCGGGCAATCCGCTGTGGGCGACATCTTCAAGTGGTGGGTCGAGGTCGTCTGCGAGGGCGACGCCAAGACGCACCAGGTGCTGACCGCGGAGGCGGCCACGCTGAAGCCCGGCCAGAGCGGATTACTGGCGTTGGACTGGAACAACGGCAACCGGACGATCCTGGTCGATCAGCGCCTGACCGGGTTGCTGGTCGGCACGACGCTGCACACTTCTCCGGCGGAGATCTACCGGGCGTTGATCGAGGCCACCGCGTTTGGCAGCCGCGCCATCATCGAACGCCTGCGGGAGTACGGCGTGCCGATTGAACGCGTGGTCTGTGCCGGCGGCATCGCCGAGAAGAATCCGCTGCTGATGCAGATCTATGCCGACGTGACGGGCTGCACGATGCTCGTCACCGGCTCGAGCCAGGCCTGCGCCCTGGGCGCCGCCGTCAGCGCCGCCGTGGTCGCGGGCGTCCACCCCGACTTTCCGACTGCGCAGCGCAAGATGACGTCGTTGCAGAAAGTGGCGTATCGGCCGAAGGCGGCCAACGCCAAGGTCTACGACCGGCTCTATAGCTTGTATCGACAGCTCCACGACAGTTTCGGCGGCCTGAAAAAGGAGGCCGACCTGTCCGGCGTCATGAAGGCGCTGTTGGACCTGAAGGCCGAGGTGACGCGCTGAGCGCGCGTTCTTGGGTAACGTCTGTTTCTTTCCCTTTTCTTGATGCACCTTCTTGCCTCCCCGGAAATCTGGTTCGTCTGCGGATCCCAGCACCTGTACGGCCCCGGCCCCCTACAGCAGGTGGCCGCCAATGCGCAACAGGTCGTCGCGGGCCTCGCCGAGTCGAAGCGCCTGCCCTTGCCGCTCAAGTATAAGGCGCTCCTCACGACGCCGGACGAGATCGCGAATGTCTGCATCGAGGCGAACACGAATCCGAACTGCGCGGGCTTGGTGCTGTGGATGCACACCTTCAGCCCCTCGAAGATGTGGATCCGCGGCCTGAGCACGCTCAAGAAGCCGTTTCTGCATCTGCACACGCAGTTCAACCGCGATCTGCCGTGGGAGACGATCGACATGGACTTCATGAACCTGAACCAGGCGGCGCACGGCGACCGCGAGGCCGGGTTCATCCACACGCGCATGCGGCTGGGGCGCAAAGTCGTTGTGGGTCACTGGTCGGATGAGGAAGTCCAGGATCGCATCAGCGCGTGGATGCGGGCCGTGCGCGCCTGGCACGACTGGCAGGGCGCAAAGTTCTGCCGGTTCGGTGACAACATGCGCCAGGTGGCGGTGACCGAGGGTGACAAGGTCGCGGCCGAGCTGCGCTTCGGTTTTGCCGTGAATGGATACGGCGTGGGTGAACTCGTGGCGAAGGTCGATGCGGTGACGGAGAGCGACATCTCCGCCCTCTGCGCCGACTACGAAAACGACTACCGCGTCACCCCCGAGTTGAAGAAGAGCGGAGCCCGTCACGACTCACTGCGCTACAGCGCGCGGCTCGAGTTGGGGATGCGCGCGTTCTTGGAAGAAGGCGGTTTCAAGGGTTTCACCGACACGTTTGAGGACCTGCACGGGTTGCGGCAGTTGCCGGGCCTGGCGACGCAGCGGTTGATGGGCGCGGGGTACGGATTCGGTGGAGAGGGTGACTGGAAGACCGCGGCCCTCGTGCGCGCGATGAAAGTCATGGGCGAGGGGCTGCCTGGTGGCACGTCCTTCATGGAGGATTACACCTACCACCTTTCGCCGAAGGGCCATCAGGTGCTGGGCGCGCACATGCTCGAGATCTGCCCGAGCATCGCTGCCGGCAAACCGGCGGTGGAGGTGCATCCGCTCGGCATCGGCGGCAAGGAGGACCCGGTCCGATTTGTTTTTGATGCGCCTCCGGGCGAGGCGCTGAACGCGTCGCTGGTCGACCTTGGCAATCGTTTCCGCCTCGTCGTCAACGAAGTCACCGCGGTCAAGCCGCCGTCGTTGCCGAAGCTGCCGGTGGCCCGCGCGGTTTGGGAGTGCAAACCGGACTTCAAGACCGCATGCGCGGCCTGGATCTATGCCGGCGGTGCACACCACACCGGCTACAGCTACAGCGTCACCAGCGAGATGCTGGAGGACTTCGCCACGATCGCAGGCATCGAGATGGTCACGATCGATGCGCACACGCGGCTTTCGGAATTCAAACAGACCCTGCGGAACAACGAAGTGTATTACCACCTCGCGCAGGGCATCCGCGTTTAAGGGCGACCTCCCGTCATGTTGGAAGAGCTCAAACGCGAGGCCTACGAGGCCAACATCGCCCTGCCGCGGCAGGGATTGATCAACCTCACGTTCGGTAACGCGTCCGCGATCGATCGCGCCCGCGGCATCTTCGCGATCAAGCCGAGCGGCGTGGAGTACTCCGCGCTGCGGCCGGAGGACATGGTGCTTGTGGATCTGGAGGGCCGCCAGGTCGAGGGACCGTTGCGCCCGTCGTCCGACACGCCCACGCACCGTCGGCTGTTCCTGGCGTTTGAGAGCATAGGTGGCGTTGTTCACACTCACTCCTCTCACGCGACCGCGTTTGCCCAGGCGGGCCGGTCCATCCCGATCTTCGGGACAACTCATGCCGATTACTTTTTCGGTGACGTTCCGGTGACGCGGAAGATGACCGCGGAAGAGATTGCGCAGGCTTACGAGTGGGAAACAGGCAACGTCATCGTGGAGCGTTTCGCCGGTCTCGATCCGCTGGATTTCCCGGCCGTATTGGTCAACCGACATGCGCCCTTCACCTGGGGACCGACCGTTGCCAAGGCGGTGGAAGTCGCCGTGGCGGTCGAGTGCGTGGCGCAGATGGCGCTGATGTCCCTGCAGTTGAACCCGGCGCTGTCGCCGATCGAACCCGAGCTGCTGCAGAAGCACTTTAAACGGAAGCACGGACCCGGCGCGTACTACGGGCAGGCCGGCGCCTAGGGGAGTGTCATCACGGCGGCTGGGAGACAGCGACGGAGCACACGCTCCACCTGCGCTTCCAGTTGGCGAGCCGCACGAGGGACGAAACACGGTGCGCGCGGCTTGGTCATAGGATCATGACTTTTCGTTTTTTGTTTCGCTTTCTCCTCGCCGGCACCGCGCTGGTGCTGGCCGGGTGCAACACGTTCGAGCGGCGCTCCCAGGAACGGGCTTCGACCTTTAATCAGCTCGATCAGGCCACCCGCGATCGGCTGAAGCAGCGCGAGATCTTCGTCGGTGACAACTTCGACATGGTCTACATCGCGCTGGGCGCCCCTGACGAGAAGCGGGAACGCGCCACCGCCGAGGGCACCGAGACAACCTGGATCTACAACCAGTATTGGCAGGAGTACCACGGCGAGCGGACCGTTGGTTATCAACGTTTCGCCGTCTACAATCCGCGCTCGCGGAGCTACATCATCTATTACCGACCCGTGCGGGAGGCGCTCTACGCGGAACGCATGGAAGAGCGGCTCCGGATCTTCTTCCGCAACGGACAGGTGAGCGCGATCGAGCAGGCAAAGACGTCATAGGCACCTTCGGCGGAGCCTCGGTGCGGAGAAGGGAGAAAGGAGCAGGGAGCAGGAGTGGACGGG
>JAEWIY010000240.1 GCA_023386835.1 Verrucomicrobiota bacterium | reverse complement strand
CGGCCAAGCAGGTCGGCGACGTCGTATCCGTCCAAGTCATACCGCGACCGCACGAGGACGTGCAGGTCGTGCTGCCCAAGGTGCCCGCCGCGCCCCGCAAATAACACCTTCTGCCATGTTCCTCGCGCGCGTCACCGGCTCCGTCGTCGCCACCAAGAAGGACGAGGCGATGCGCGGCCACAAACTGCTCGTCCTGCAGCCGCTCGTGGTCGACGAGGCGCAGCCGGACCGGCTGCGCGCGGGGACCAACACCCTCATCGCCGTCGACGCGCTCGGCGCCGGCCCGGGCGAGGTCGTGCTCTTCTGCCAGGGCAGCTCCGCCCGGCAGGCCGCCGGCATGAAGGCGCTGCCGGTCGACGCTGTGGTGATCGGCATCGTCGACACGGTCGAAGTGCTGCAGCGAACCCTCTATCCCGAGGCGCGCCGGCCGTAACCACCTCACTCCCTTGTCATGACCACATCCCTACAGGTTGATGAATCGCTTTTGCGCAGCGTGGTGGACGACGTTGTGCGCGGACTGCTGGGCAGGGCAACCGCGGAGTCGAATGTCGCGGTGAACACCGCCCCGGCCGCCGCCGCGGCGGTGAAAAGCGCCAGGGCGGACGGGCGCCTGGGGGTGTTCAATGACGTGGACCAGGCCTGCGCGGCCGCCCACGCCGCCCATGAGCAGTTGCGCGCGCGCGGCATGGCGGGTCGGGCGCGGGTGATCGAGATCGTCAAGGAGCTGGCCACCAGCAAGGCGGAGGAGTGGGGGAAGCTGGAGTTTGAGGAAACGAAGATCGGGCGGCTCGAGCACAAGATCGAGAAGCTGCAGATCGTGAAACTGGTGCCCGGCCTTGAATGGCTGCGGCCGTATGGTCTCAGTGGAGACCACGGCATCACGCTGGAGGAGCAGACGCCTTTTGGCGTGATTGGCGCGATCACGCCGGTCACGCACTCGGTGCCGACGATTGCGGGCAACATCATTTCGATGGTCGCGGCCGGCAACGCGGTCGTCTTCAACCCGCACCCGGGTGGCGCGCGGTGCGCCGCGGTGGCCGTGCGGGCGATCAATGAGGCGGTGCAGGCGGCGCTCGGCATCGAGCACCTGGTCTGCACGATCGCGGAACCCTCCCTCGCGTCCTTCGACGCCTTGTGCCGCAACGAATGGATCCGGCTGCTCTGTGTCACCGGTGGTCCGGGCGTGGTGGCGGCCGCCATGAAGTCGGGCAAACGCGCCATCTGTGCCGGCCCGGGCAACCCGCCGGTGGTGGTCGATGGCACCGGTTGCCTGAAACGCGCGGCGGCCGATGTGATCGCGGGCGCGGCCTTCGACAACAACCTGCTGTGCATCGGCGAAAAGCAGGTGTTCGTGCTCGAGTCGGTGGCGTCCCGCTTCATGACCGAGCTGGCCGTCGCGGGTGCGGCCAAACTCAATTCCACCCAGCTGGAACGGCTGACAGCCGCCGCCTTCACCACGTCCAGGGACGCCGGCGGCTGTTCGCACCCGGTCCTGAACCGCGCGCTGGTCGGACAGGATGTAGCGGTCCTGGCACGACACGCGGGTGCGCAAGTGCCGGCCGACGCCCGTTTGCTGTTCGCGGAGACGGACGCGGATCACCCGTTCGTCATCGAGGAGCAGATGATGCCGATGTTGCCGGTCGTGCGGGTGAAGACCTTCGAGGAGGCGGTCGCCGCCGCCGTGCGCAGCGAGCACGGTTACCGGCACTCCGCCATGATCCACAGTCTCAACGTCGAGCACATGTCGGCCATGGCCCAGGCGCTCGACACCACGTTGTTCGTCAAGAATGGTCCGAGCACCGCCGGCCTGGGGCTCGGGGGTGAGGGTTACCTGAACTACTCAATCGCCACCACCACGGGTGAAGGCATCGTCACGCCGCGCACCTTCACGCGAACCCGCCGCTGCGTGATGGTCGACAACCTGCGGATCTACTGAGCCGCGCGGAGCACGATCATGGTACTCGCCCGGATCGACGGCAAAGTGGTCACGACGGCGTGCCATCCCAGCTTGCAAGGGGTGCGCACCGTGATCTGCCAGCCGCTCGACGAGCAGGGGCGCGCGCAAGGTGCGCCGATCCTGGCCGCGGATTTTCACGGCGCTGGACTGCATCAGCACGTCATTGTCTCCACCGACGGCTCAGAGACGCGCCGGCAGGTGGGTGACGAACATTCCCCGCTCCGGAATCTCGTGATCGCGCTGCTCGATCGCGGTGTGGATGGAGGAGCCAGCTGAGCGATGCGGGTGGGACACGTCATCGGTCGAGTCACTCTCAGCGCCGCGGATCCCGCGTTGAGCGGCGGACGTTTCCTGCTCGTGCAGCCGTTCTCGCGTGAGCAGTTTGGCGGAGCGCCGGCAGTGCCGCTCGCGCGGGGAGCGACGATCGTGGTTTACGATGAACTCGGCGCGGGCGTCGGCACGGTCATTGGTTTCGTCGAGGGCGCCGAGGCGGCGGCGCCGTTTCACCGTCCGACGCCGGTTGACGCCTACAACGCCGCGTTGATCGATCAGATCCTTTATGAACCGCCGGCCGGCGGAGGCGGCGGTGCGACCTAACTTTCACGCTTTATCAAAATGAACGGATTGCTCACAGCCCGGGATGTGGAAGACCTGCTCCGACGCGGGGAAATGGTGCCGGCAACGGCACGGCTGACGCCGGCCGCGCGGGACACGCTGCGCGCCGCCGCTTCACCGCTGCCCCACGGTCGCAACGGCGCGGATACGCCGCCGGCGGCCACACCCGCTTCCGGCCCTGGCTCCAACGGTCGCGCGCCGGCCCGTGCCGCGGTGACCGAGCCGATCGTGCCGGACCTGGAGTTCAAATGGAAGCCGGGGGCCGATCCACGCACGCCGGCGGAGATCGAAGCCTATTTTCGTTCGCCCGAAGTCGAGTCGCTGAAACGCCGCATGTGCGACATCGGGCGGCGGATCTGGGAAAAGGACTATGTCGATGGCAACGGGGGCAACATCACCGTGCGCGTCGGAGACAACCTCGTGCTCTGCACGCCGACCTTGATTTCGAAGGGCTTCATGCGCTCGGAGGATCTGTGCCTGATCGACCTGGAGGGGAACCAGCTCGCCGGCACGCGCAAGCGGACGAGCGAAGCGATGACGCACCTGGGGATCATGAAACGGCAGCCCGCGGCCAAAGCCTGCGTGCACGCGCATCCGCCGCATGCGACGGCTTTCGCGGTGGCCGGTGTTCGCCCGCCGTCCTGCCTGATTCCGGAGGCGGAAGTGTTTCTCGGCGAGATTGGCTACGCGCCTTACCGCACGCCCGGCACGCCGGACATCGCGGATGTCGTGGGGGAGTGTGGCCGTGATCACCAGTGTGTGATCATGGAGAACCACGGGATCATTGTCTGGGGCAAGGATGTGGAGGACGCGTATTGGAAAATGGAGAACGTCGACTCCTACTGCAAAACGGTGTGGGTCGCGTCCCAGCTCGCCGGCGGCAACCTGCACCAGATCAGCGGCGCCGGCGTGCGGGACCTGATCGCGTTGCGCAAAAAGCTCGGCATGCCCGACCGGCGCGACGAGCTGAAGGAGTGCGAGCTGTGCGACAACAGCGACTTTCGCCCCGGTGTCGTCTGTCAGGTGTCGGCCAAGGCCGCCGCTCCGTCGGCGGGTGAGCCGGTGCCCGATCCCGCAGTGGAGGAGCTCGTGCAGAAGCTCACCAACGAGATCATGCAGCGTCTCGCCAGCTAAGACGCCGCGTCACCGTGCGCCCAGGATTCCAAAACGAACACGCAGTTATGAAGATCACCATCATTGGCGGCGGCGGCCGGGTCGGCTCCAACGCCGCGTTTGCCCTGCAGTGCGCTGGGATTGTCTCCGAGATTCAGATACTGGATGCCAACGCGGAGCTGGCGGAGGGTGAGGCGCTGGATCTTCTCCATGGTACGGCCTCCCAGGCCGACCAGCGGATCTATGCGGGCGACTACGCTCGCGCCGCGGACAGCGACATCGTGGTGATCACGGCCGGGTTACGCCGCAAACCGGACGAGTCGCGGCTCGATTTGATCAATCGCAACGTCGCCCTGTTCAGCCAGATCCTCGCGAGCTTGAAGCAGGGCGGGCTTAAGTCGGACGCCATCGTTTTTGTGGTCTCCAACCCGGTCGACATCCTGACGCAGCTGACTGTGGAACGTCTGGGACTGCCTTGGTCACAGGTCATCGGACTCGGTACGATGCTCGATACGGCGCGTTTCCGTTCGTTGATCGCGCAGGCACTCGAGCTCGCGCCCACGCAGGTGAAGGCACTGATGCTCGCTGAACACGGCGACACGATGGTGCCCGTGTGGTCGTCGGCGACGTACGCTGGGCTGCCGCTGGCGAAGGTGCGCGGCTACAACGCGGCGTTCGAGAGCCAGATCTTCAAGCGGACGAAGGAAAGCGGGGCGGAGGTGATCCGGCGTAAAGGCGGCGCAGGCTGGGCCGTGGCGGTGACGATCGCCGAAGTGGTGCACGCGATCGCGCTGGATCGCCGGCAGGTGCTGCCGGTGTCGACGGTGCAACAGGGTTGCTACGGGTTGCGCGACGTCGCCCTCAGTGTGCCGACGGTGGTCGGCCGCCGGGGGGCGCTGGCGCAACTGGAAATCGAGCTGTGGCCGAAGGAGGTTCAGGCCCTGCAACTCTCCGCGCGCACCCTGCGGGAAACGTATGCCAAAGTGATGTCGGTCCCGGTGACGCGCGGCTGAGCCGCTGTGAATAACCTGTTGGCGAGTGCGGGACGAAGAGTTCCCGACGGGGTAAAAAATTCCTTCTCTGGGATGTAAACCTCAGAGCACATGATGGTTGCGCATGATTATTTGTTCTCCAGTTGCGGGGATGATCACGAAAATCCGCTGGATCGCGCTGTGAGTAACGCCGCTAATTGAGAGAATTTGAGAGATTTTGGTGGAATTGTGAGAGGTTTGGCGGTGGGTTGGGTCTTCGTTTCCTTCACCCATGCCCACGTACCGCCACGTCAACTATCGCTGGAATGACGCCGAAGCTGCGGCGCTCGATCCCGTCGCTCGCCTGGTTTATCGCTCCAATCTGCTTGGGAGCGACCAGCGGATCACCAATACAGGCGGGGGCAACACCTCCTCCAAGCTCCGCGAGAAGGATCCGCTGAGTGGCCAGCCGGTGGAGGTTCTCTGGGTCAAGGGGTCGGGTGGCGACCTGCGCACGAGCAAGCGCGAGAACTTCTCGTCGCTCTACCAGCAGAAGCTGCTCGATCTGCAGGGCTTGTATGCGTCGCGGCAGGACAAGGGCCTGAAGTCCGCGGCGGAGGACGACATGGTCGGCATGTACACGCATGCCACCTTCAACCTCAACCCGCGGGCCTCTTCGATCGACACGCCGCTGCACAGCTTCCTGCCGGGCCGGCACGTCGACCACATGCACCCGAATGCGATCATCGCGATCGCAGCCTCGGCGAACTGCGAGAAACTGACGCAGGAGATTTTTGGCGGTGAGATGGCCTACGTGCCGTGGATGCGACCGGGCTTCGAACTCGGCCTCGCGATGCAGGAGATCGCCCGGAAGAACCCGCAGGTGAAGGCGATCATGATGGGCCAGCACGGTTTCATCTCGTGGGATGACGACGACAAGACGTGTTACACCCGCACGCTCGACTTCATTGAAAAGGCGGCGGCGTACATCGAGGCGAAGTACGCGGAGAAGGGCGGCGACGCGAAGGCGTTCGGCGGCCAGAAGTACACCACGCTGCCGGAGGCGCAGCGCCACGCGACGTTCGCGGCCATCCTGCCGTGGTTGCGCGGCCAGGTTTCGCAACAGAAGCGTTTCATCGGCACGATCCAGGACGACGAGCGGATCCTGCGGTTCGTCAACTCGAACGATGCCCAGCGGCTGGCGGAGCTGGGCACGTCCTGCCCGGACCACTTCCTGCGCACCAAGATCAAGCCCCTGTACGTCGACTGGAATCCGCAGGCCGAGGACGTCGCGGCGCTCAAGGCGAAGCTGCGCGCCGGGCTCGAGCAGTACCGCCGCGACTACGCGGAGTACTACAACCGCTGCAAGCACCCGAACTCGCCGGCGATGCGCGACCCCAACCCGACGGTCGTGCTCATCCCGGGTCTCGGCATGGTGGCGTGGGGCA
Organism: Verrucomicrobiota bacterium; assembly: GCA_023386835.1. Classification (GTDB taxonomy): domain Bacteria; phylum Verrucomicrobiota; class Verrucomicrobiia; order Opitutales; family Opitutaceae; genus Actomonas. The sequence continues at coordinate 978 of JAEWIY010000240.1, read as the reverse complement.
AGGACAAGTCCGAGTCGCGCGTCACGGCGGAATTCTACAACTGCGCCGTCGAGGTGATGCGGGGCGCGGAGGCGATCGACCGTTACATCGCGCTGCCCCAGCAGGAGGCGTTCGACATCGAGTACTGGCTGCTCGAGGAAGCGAAACTGAAGCGCATGCCGGCGGAGAAGGAACTCGCCCGGCAGGTCGTGGTGGTGATCGGGGCCGGCTCCGGCATCGGCAAGGAAACGGCGCACCGCCTCGTGCGGGAAGGCGCGCACATCGTCGCGGTCGACCTCAACGCCGACGCGGCCCAGGCGACGGCGAAGGAAATCACCGACAAGTATGGCCTCGGTATTGGCGTCGCCGGTACAGGCTTATCCTCCTGCGGCCCGGCGCTGGGCCTCGCCGCCAACATCACCGACCGGGCCAGCGTGCGCGCCATGCTCGAGCAAGTTGCGCTGGCCTACGGCGGTTTCGATTCCATCTGCGTCACGGCCGGCATCTTTGTGCCGAGCGACACGACCGGTCACATTCCGGACGAGAAGTGGGCGCTGACGTTCGCGATCAACGTGACCGGCAGCTACATCGTCGGTGACGAGGCGGCGAAGACCTGGAAACTCCAGGGCCTGCGCGGCAACCTGGTCCTGACGACTTCGGCCAACGCGGTGGTGGCGAAGAAGGGCAGCGTGGCTTACGACACCTCGAAAGCCGCGGCGAACCACCTCGTGCGTGAGCTCGCGATCGAGCTGGCGCCGCTCGTGCGCGTCAACGGCGTCGCGCCGGCGACGGTGGTGCAGGGCTCGGCGATGTTCCCCCGTGACCGCGTGATCGGCTCGCTGGCCAAGTACAACATCCCGTACTCGGACGACGAGGCGACCGAATCGCTCGTGACGAAACTGGCGCAGTTCTACGCCGACCGCACGTTGACGAAGTCGCCCATCACGCCCGCCGACCAGGCGGAGGCGTACTTTCTCCTCGTCAGCCAGCGCCTGAGCA
>JAEWIY010000189.1 GCA_023386835.1 Verrucomicrobiota bacterium | reverse complement strand
GCGCCAGGCCGAGGCGATGTTGCGGGTCGCGGAGCGCGAACTTGAACGCGAGGTGCTGACAGCTGCGCAGACCTACGCGCATAAGCTTCACGAAATCCGCCGCTGGTCCGCCCAGCCGATCGACCGGTTTCGCGAAGCGGCGGCACTCGCCGACCGGCACTACCGCCTCGGCGCAGTGCCCATTGGCACCTACGTCGAGTTGCAGTCCGCGTACCTTGAGGCGGTGGAAGCGCTGCTCCTCACCGAAACCGAAGCCGTCAGGGCGGCACTCGAACTCGAACGGCTCACCGGACTGAAAACCCCTCTCGTCACACCTCTTGCACCATGAAGCGGTCTCTCTTCCTGCTTGGCCCCCTTGCATCGATTGCGCTCATCCACAGCGGCTGCAACGCCTCCTCGGCGCACGCGCACCAGCATGACCACGGGCCGTCGCCGGCGGCCGAATACAAGGCCGGGCACGGGGTCCGGCTCACGCCGCCCGCCCGCGAGTTCGCCGGGCTGCAGACCGTCGAGGCCACTCCCGCCGGTGAGTTTGTCGAAGTGCCCGCCGCCGCCCTGCTGCGGAGCGCCCGCGGCGATTTCGTGTATGTGGAAAATGGCGACTGGTTCCTGCGCACGCCGGTGGAGGTCGCGTCGATCGGTGACACGGCCGTGCAGATCCGCCAGGGGTTGTACGAGGGAGATGTGGTCGTGTCGCACGGCGTGTCCTCCCTGGTGCTCTCCGAAATCCAGGCCTTGAACGGGGGCGTCGGCTGCGCCGATGGCCATTGATGCTGGAACGGCTCATCGACTTTTCGCTTCAGCGCCGCGGCTTGATCCTGACCGTGGCGGCGCTGCTGGTCGCCGTCGGCCTGTGGTCCGCCACACGGCTGCCGATCGACGCCGTGCCGGACATCACCAGCCCGCAGGTCCAGATCAATACCGAGGTCGCGAGCCTCGCGCCCGAGGAGATCGAGTTGCTCGTGACGTGGCCGATCGAGGCGGAAATGGCCGGGCTTCCAGACCTGGTTGAGCTGCGCTCGCTGTCGAAGTTCGGGCTCTCGCAGGTGACGATGACGTTCACCGACGACATCGACGTGTATCGCACCCGGCAGCTCGTCACCGAAAGGCTGGCGCGCGTGCGTGGACAGCTCCCCGCGGACGTGATGCCGGCCTTGGCCCCGATCAGCACGGGCTTGGGTGAGATCGTGTATTATACGGTTCGCTACAAGGAAGGGGCGGAGAGCATCCCCTCAGGCGTGGATGAACGGCTGCAGGAGCTGCGTTTGTTGCACGATTATACGATCAAGCCCTGGCTGCGCAGCACGCCCGGGCTGGCCGAGGTGAATGCGATCGGCGGATTCGAGCGGCAGATTGTGATCGAGCCCGACGTCGCAAAACTCGCGGCGGCTGGCGTGACGTTTGACGAACTCGTCCGCGTCATCGCGGAAAGCACAGAAAACGCCGGTGGCGGAGTGCTGGAGCTCGGTGGTGAAGCGATCGTGGTGCGCGCGGATACCCGGGCGCGCACGATCGAACACCTGGCCAGCGTGCCCGTGAAGTTTGCCGGTGCCAGCCAGCCATTGCTGGTTCGCGACCTGGCGCAAGTCACCATCGGCTCCGCGGTTCGGATGGGCGCCTCCACGGAGGATGGCGAGGAGACGGTTACCGGAGCGGCCATCATGCTGGCCGGCGGGAATGCGCGCGCCGTTTCGCAGGCCGTCGTGGAACGTTTGGAGGAGATCGGGACCAAACTGCCGCGGGAGGTGGAAATTCGGGTGGTTTACGACCGCTCGGATCTCGTCAACGCAACCATCCGCACCGTTGAGACCAACTTGTTCGAAGGCGCGATTCTCGTCGCGGCGGTGCTCTTCCTGTTCCTCGGCAACTGGCGCGCAGCCGTGATCGTGACGCTGGCGATCCCGCTCTCGTTCCTGTTCATGCTGACGGGCCTCGTGGAGGCGGGAATCAGCGCCAACCTGATGAGTCTCGGCGCGATCGATTTTGGGCTGATCGTCGACGGTGCAATCGTGATGGTGGAGAACATCCAGCGCCATGTTGCGGAGAGGCAGCAGGCGCTCGGGCGCGCGCTGACCGCTGACGAACGGCGCGCGGAAGTGCGCACCTCGGCGCGCGAGGTGGCGCGCCCGATGTTCTTCGGGGTGCTGATCATCACCCTCGTCTACGTGCCGGTGCTGGCGCTCACCGGAATCGAAGGGAAGATGTTCCGACCGATGGCCGTCGCCGTCATGCTTGCGCTCGTCGGCGCGCTGGTGATCGCGCTGACGTTGATGCCCGTGCTGTGCTCGTGGTTCCTGCGCGGGCGGATCAAGGAGCGAGACAACTGGCTCGTCCGCGGCACAAAGGCGCTTTACCAACCGCTGCTCGCGGCGGCCTTGCGTGCGCGTTGGGTCGTGATCGGGCTGGCGGCCCTGCTTTTCGGCGGATCGCTGTGGCTGTTCAACCGGCTGGGCGCGGAGTTCATCCCGCAACTCGACGAAGGTGCTGTCGCCATCCAAATGATACGCGGCAACAGCGTGGGCGTTCGCGAATCGGTGGCCCTGCAGAAGGCCTCGGAACGCCTGCTGCTCGAACGCTTCCCGGAGATCAGCCACCTCTTCGCACGAATTGGCACGGCCGAGATCGCAACTGACCCGATGGGGCCGAACGTGGCCGACACCTACGTGTTCTTCCAACCGCGCGACCAGTGGCGTGAAATCAACGGACGCCGGGCCAACAAGGCGGATCTCGTCGAGCTCATGCGCGACGAACTGGTTCGCGTCGTGCCGGGGCAAAGCTACCTGTTCACGCAGCCGATCCAGATGCGGTTCAATGAGATCATGGCCGGGGCGCGCGCGGATCTTTCCCTCAAGCTGTACGGCGACGACTACGCGGAACTCGAACGTTTGGCGGCGGAGGCGCGCGACATCCTGCGTGAGGTGCCGGGTGGAGGTGACGTCGAGTTCGAGGCGCTGGGCCGTGTGCCAATGCTGGAGATCACACCGCGCCGCGAAGCGTTGCGGCGATTGAACCTGCACACGGCGGACATCAATCGGGTCGTCAGCACCGGCTTGGGCGGCGCGGAAGCCGGTTCGATTCTCGACGGAAATCGCCGTTATCCGGTGGTGGTACGGCTGCCCGAGGCGCAACGGCTTGATCTCGCCGGGCTGCAGCAGTTGCCGGTGAGCGGTGAAGCGGGAGAACAGGTGCCCCTCGCGCGTGTTGCCGAGCTCACCGTGGAGGAGCGGATCGGCACGCTCACGCGCGAGGACGCGCAACGTCGAGTTGCCATCCTGATCAACGTGCGCGGACGTGACACGGAGGGATTTGTGCGCGAGGCCCGCGCACGACTGGAGGCGGAGCTGTCACTGCCGGACGGATACTTCTTCGAGTTCGGCGGCCAGTATCGGAATCTGCAGGCCGCGCGGGCTCGGCTGGGCGTGATTGTTCCCGCCGCCCTGCTGCTCATCTTCGGCCTGATTTACGTCAGCTTTGGCAGCGCCCGTCAGGCGGCGCTGATCTTTGTCTCGGTGCCGCTGGCCGCCACTGGCGGAGTGGCGTCTCTGTGGCTCCGTGGCCTGCCGTTTACGCTGTCGGCGGCCGTTGGTTTCATCGCGCTCTCCGGCATCGCGGTGCTGAACGGCATCATGCTGATCAGCTTCATCAACCAGCTGCGCGCCCAAGGCCGGGACCTGCGCCCGGCCGTGCTCGAGGGCACACTCACCCGGTTGCGGCCGAAACTGATGACGGCGCTCGTTGCATCGCTCGGTTTCCTGCCGATGGCTCTCGCCACCGGCCCCGGCGCCGAAGTGCAGCGTCCGCTCGCCACCGTGGTGATCGGGGGCGTCGTCACCTCGACCTTTCTCACGCTGATCGTGCTGCCGGTGCTGTACGACTGGGCCGAACGCCGCCGTGAGCAATCCACCCCGCGGGCCACCTGAACCCTTTCATCATGCCACGTCTCCGCTCTCTCTTCCCCACTCTATTCACCTGGCTCGCGTTGACCGTGGGCGTCGGCGCGGCTGCCGCCGCTGACGTCAAAGCGGGCCCGAAAGGCGGCCGCCTCCTCGAAACGGAACCGCATGCGGCCGAGTTCCTCGTCACCGCCGAGCGGCACGTGGAGATCACCTTCTACGACGCCGCACAGCAGCCCGTCTCGCCCGGCGACCAGGTTGTCACCGTGATCGCCGAAGCGCCGCGCGGCCGGGAAACCGTGGCGATGGACCCGACCGCAACCGGTTTTGTCTCCGAAACTCCGCTACCGGCCGGTGAACCGTACCGGGTGGTCGTCCAGATGCGCGCTTCACCCGACAGCCGCCCGCGCAATTTCCGGATCGATCTGAACCTGGCAGCCTGCGCCGAGTGCGGCTACCGGGAGTACGCCTGCACCTGCGAAGGGCATTAAGCCGGCGACAGGCAACTCGGGAATCAACGCACAAAAACACCGCGGCCGATTGAGGGGCGGTCGAACGTCGTTTCGCTAATGTCCGTGACGGCGCGCGCACGCAGGCTTCTGCAAGCATCGTGGATCCTGCTGGCGGTCCTCGGACTTCCGCTGCTGGGTCGCTTCCTCGCGGGTCGTGACCTCACGTGGTTGTTCGTTTTTCCGCCGCCGTTGGAGATTCCCACCGACTACCCGAAGTTTGTGCCCACGGCGGCGCTGGCGATTCTCGGACTCCTGCTGGCTCTGGCTTTCGCCTGGTGGCGCGGCCGCCCGCCTGCGTCTGCGGACGGACGCATCCTTGAGAACGACACCCGTCACCGCTTTCCCTGGTGGGGTTGGCTGGCGCTGCTCTGGACGTTGGTGAGTTGGCTCCTGGCCTGGACGCGGTTCGAAGCCCTGGCGCGGGTGCAGGCGTTCACGTTTTTCCCACTCTGGCTGGGTTTTGTCGTGCTCGTGAACGCGTACATCGTGTCCCGTCGGGGCGACAGTCTCATGACCCGCGCGCCGACGCGCTGGTTGGGCCTCTTTGCCGTCAGTGCCGGGTTCTGGTGGGTCTTTGAATGGCTCAACCGCTTCGTGCGCAACTGGCACTACCTCGGGGTTGAGGCCTTTGGTCCGGCGACGTATGCAATTCATGCCAGCCTTTGTTTTTCCACCGTCCTGCCGGCGATCGCAGCGGTGGCCGAGACGCTGGGGACCTCGCGCCGTTGGGTGGCGTTCGCTCAGCGCGGCCCGGCCTGCCCGTGGCTGCAGCGCCGCCCGACGGCGTTGCTCTTTCTCGCCGGCGGCAGCCTCGCCCTGGTGTTCACCGGAGCGTGGCCCGAGCTCTTCTATCCAGCGCTCTGGGCCGCTCCGCTGGCGTTGTTGTTGGGCGCGGACGCCTGGGCGCCCCCTGAACGATCGGTCGTCGACGATACGGCTCACGGTCGCTGGCAACACGCCCTCACCTGGATGGCCGCCGCGCTGGTTTGCGGTGGGTTCTGGGAGATGTGGAACGTGTTCAGCCTGGCGAAATGGCTCTACACGGTGCCCGGCGTGCAGCGTTGGCACGTGTTCGAGATGCCACTCCTCGGCTACACCGGCTATCTGCCGTTTGGATTGCAGTGCCTGCTCGTCGTCGAGTGGCTCACGCCCGGTACGTGGGCGACGCTGAGCCGCCCGGACGGCAACGCGCTCACGCGTGAATCTGCCTGACCCAGAGGCGGGATCGTCCGCCTTGTAGTGACGACGCGGCTACTACGACAATCCCGCTCGAAAACTACACCGCGATCGTGTCGTACACGACCACTCGCTCCCACAGGTGCGAACAATCGCGGACAAATTGTTCGTGCACGGCATGGACTTGGTACGCGTCCTGGCCCGCGACGTCGTCGAACAGCAGCATCTCCGACACGCTGTAGCTGTTATCCACGACTTCCCGCTTCTCGGTGCTGGCCGGGATGCCAACGTGCAGCCCGCGCACGGTTTCAATCTGCGCGAGCTTACGGATCCCGGCGATCAACTGATCACGGTCTTCGCGTGAATCCGGGCGCTTGAGCCAGAAAAAGACGTGGTGGACGAGTCTGGGCAGGGACGCTGGAGCCGCCGAAGCAGCGGAAGAAAGGGCGACAGCAGTGCCGAGGGTGAGTGCGCCTGTGACAAAGGCGCGGCGACCGGGGGAGTGCATAAGGGTGGCGTCACGGTTGCCGAACTCGGCCCGCAGGCAAGTCCGCCGTCCCAGTCTTGGCCCGACCTTCTTCGCTTCTCGCATTGGCAGTCCGATCAAATCCACTCACGCTGCCTGCATGACCCACCCCCTTCTGGTCTTTTCCCGGTCATCCCAAACCATCCGTTTCGCCGCTCGCGGCGCGTGGATCGCGCTCCTGTCCGCCGGTGCCGTGTGCGCCGCCGACACCGCGAGCAAGGCTTACGGCGTCTTCAATCCGCATCCGGATACGACGCTGACCGCTGACGGCAAATGGAAGCTGCACGACATGGATCGGCCCGTCCCGCCACGCGCCGAGCCCAAGCCGGCTTCGGAACTCGAGGCCCGTTCCCGCCCGCCCGCCGACGCGGTGGTGCTCTTGGACGGCAAGGACCTTTCCCAATGGATCCTGCCGGTGCCCCGCTGGCAGTTGACTGAAGGGGTGTTGCAGGTGGCGCCTCCGCCCAACGGCAGCATCCGGACAAAGGAGAGCTTCGGCTCCATGCACCTCCACCTCGAATGGTGGACACCCACGAACCCGACCAAGACGGGCCAGAACCGCGGCAACAGCGGCGTCCACCTCATGTCGACTTACGAAATTCAGGTTCTGGATACGTACGACAACCGTACCTACGCCGACGGCATGGCGGCCGCCCTCTACGGCATGCACCCGCCCGCGTTTGACGCGCTGCGTCCGCCCGGCGAGTGGCAGTACTACGACATCTGGTTCCAACGCCCGATCTTCGACGACAACGGCAAGATGGTGCGCCCGGCCCGCGTGACGGTCGATGTCAACGGCGTGCGCGTGCACGAAAATCAGGCCTTCGATGGTCCGTCGGGCCACCGGATCCGCCAGCTTTACCGCGCCCACGCCGACAAGCTGCCGCTCAGTCTGCAGGACCACAACGAGCAGGTGCGCTTCCGCAACATCTGGATCCGGCCACTGCCGGACACCGACAAGGCGCCGCACCTCGCCAAGTAGCCGGTCTGCCTGCGGACGGCCTGCTCCCGCCAGTGCCCCACTCCGCACTGCCAGAACACGAGCGCCGGGCGTTTCTCGACCGCCTGGAGCCCGGCGCTCACATGACCGAGCTGATCGGCTGCCTGCCCGAAACCAACTACTTCGCCAAGGACGCCCAGGGGCGGTTCGTTTTGGTCGATCCAGGTTTCGTGGCCATGCTCGGCCGCAGCCGGGCGGAGGATGTGCTCGGGCGAACGGACTTCGATTTTTTCCCAAAAGACGTTGCGCAAAAATACGTGACCGATGACCGGCGGGTGATGACGACCGGGCAGCCGTTGCGCGACCTGCTGGAGACCGTGCCGGACAAGGACCTGGTCTTTGAATGGTGGCTGGTGAACAAGGTCCCGCTGCGCGATCGCTCCGGCACCGTCGTCGGGATCGCCGGCGTGACGTCAAAGCTCACGCAAACCAACGCGCCCGTCTGGCATGACGAGGCGCTCAGCCGGATCCTGCAAGTGATCGGCCGAAACTACCGCCACCGGCTCACCGTGGCCGATCTGGCTCGGCAGGCGGGCGTCTCCGTTCGGACACTGGAGCGCACGTTTCTGCGCAAACTCCAGACCACGCCCCTGCGCTACCTCAACCGCGTGCGCCTGCAGGCCGCGCGGCACGCCCTGCTGCATTCCCCCAAACCCGTCGCCACCATCGCGGCCGAGTGTGGCTTCTATGACCAAAGTCACCTGACGGCTCAGTTTTCCCGCGCGTACGGACAGGGTCCCAGCCGTTACCGGAAATATCATCGAACCGCGGAGCCGGTTCACTGAGGCGAGTTCGCTCGCACACGTACGCGCTGTCGCTTTTGTCCAAAAGTTGGTCGAGTTTTTCCAAGAACCGGTTCAGGCCTTTCCGGTAAACTGCTTCGGTTCTGGCTTCTGCTCTCCCCGTCGGCCGTGATGGCCGGCTCCACGTTCCCCCTTTCCCCTATGCATCGCCGCTCTTTTCTCGGGCTGCTTGGCGGCGCGACCGCGCTGGCCGGCCTGCCACGCTACGTTCGCGCCCAGACGTTGGCCGGACCAGCCGCTCCCTCCAATCGGCTCAACATCGGTTTCATCGGCCACGGCGGGATCAGCTGGGGCCATTTTCGCGACGTCCTGAAGGACCCCACGCTGCAGCTGCGCTGGCTCTGCGACGTCGATCGGGAGCATCTCGACAAGGCGTACGACGAGGCGAACCGCACCTACGCCGAACGTGCCGGGACCACGTCGTACGACGGGCTGCGTCGCACCAGCGACTTTCGTGAGGTCGTCGAGGATCCGGAGATCGACGTGGTCTTCGTCCTGACACCCGACCATTGGCATGCGTTGCCTGTGATCATGGCCGCGCGGGCCGGCAAAGACGTCTTCTGCGAAAAGCCGCTCTCCCGCACCTTGGACGAAGGTCGCGTGATGCTCGAGGCGGTACAACGCGCCGGAGTCGTTTCACAGGTGGGCAACTGGCAGCGCTCCACCACCGAGTTCAAGCGGCTCATCGGCCTGACGCGGCTGGGCGCGCTGGGCAAGATCCAGCGCGTGCAGGTGGGCCTGCCGGCCGGCGGCGGCGTTTCGGACTTCAGCGGACCGGCGGTGCCGAAGCCACCTCCCGCGCACCTCGACTACGAGCAGTGGCTCGGGCCGGCCGCGGCGCTCCCGTACATTCCCGAGCGCACCCATTTCCACTGGCGCTGGCGTTACGAGTTCGCGGGCGGGCAGCTGACGGACTGGATCAATCACCACTACGACATCGCGCAGGTCGCGCTCGGCGTGAGCGACGAGGATCCGGTCGCGATCAAGGACGTCTCCGGCGAGTTTCGCACCAACTCCATCTACAACACGGCCACGCAGTACGCGTTCACGGCCCACTACGCGGGCGGCCAGGTGATCGAAGTCTCCTCGCGCTTTCCGATGGGCGTGCGGATCGAGGGCAGCGAAGGCTGGGTTTACGCCAACCGGGGCTCGATCGAGCACAGTTCCCCGGCGCTGCGGGCGCTGCCGCTGCCAACCCAGGGGTTCTCGCTCGGGGAAGACGGTCACGATCCCAACTTCTTCGCCTCCGTGCGGACACGGGCTCTCTCCCGCGGCCATTTCCGTCACGCCTACCACTCGGCCAACGCCGCGCACCTGGCCAACGCCGCGTTGCGCGCCGGGCTCCGTGAACTGAAGTGGGATGCCGCCGCCGGCCGGGTCACCGGACCGGGAGCGACCGAGGCCACCCGCTTCCTGACATCCAACTACCGCGCTCCCTGGCACCTGCCTGTATGAAGAAACCGGTGACAACCCTTTCGACCTCCGGGTGCGTGTTCCCCCGGCTGCCGCTCGCGCTGCTTTGCGCGTTCGGAGTCAGCACGAGCGTCGCCCGGGCCCAGACGGCCCAAGCGGAAGCCGACGCGCCGGCCGCCGTGGATTCAGCGGCGCCCGACGCCTTTTCCGCGGCCAACCTCGCCCTCGTGGCGGCGTATCGCGACGGCGGCGACCACACTCCATTGGTCCGCGTGACCGAGGCCCTACGCGCGCTCCCGCTGGCAGAACGCCGCGGAGCCGAGTCGGCCTTGCTCGACGTCGCGGCGCGGCCGGATCTCACGCTGGAAGCCCAACGTGCGCTCAGCGTCTGGCTCGGCGAGAACGGCTCGGCGGCCAGCGTACCGACGCTGCACAACTGGGCCAAACGGATGGCCTCAGCCGACGAGGCGCTGCGCGCGCTCGCATTGATCCCCGGCGCCGAGTCGGAGCGGGCGCTCCTGGATCTGCTGCAAACCGCTCCCGAACCCGTTCGCCTTTCGGTCATCGATGCGCTGGGACGCCGGCGCGTGCGCGCAGCCGTGAATCCCCTGCGCGAAATGCTGCGCGCCGAGGATCTCGCACTGGCCGGTGCATCCGGTGACGCCCTCAGCCGGCTGGCCACGCGTGAAGCCGTGACCGCATTGCGCGAATGGACCCCGCCCACCCGACTGGAGGAACCACGCCGCTGGGCGCTGATTCATGCTGCCCAAGTCATCGGCGAAGAGGGCAACCGTCGCGGCGCTGTCCGGCTGCTGCGCGAACTCACCTCCCAGCTCAACGTTCCGCCCGCGCAGCAGATCGCGGTTGCCGAGGCCTTGCTCCGCCATGATGGACGTCGCGGGCTCTCGGATACACGGCCGCTGCTGGCGGTGCCGGTGGTCGGGCCTCGCCTCGTGCGCCCGTGGCTGCTCGCCGCGCTCGCGACCCGTCAGCCCGACCGCCAACTTCGGCCGATCGTCGATGGTTTCGGCGAACTGCCACTGCCGACGCAGGAGGCCCTGCTCGTGCAAACGGCGCAACTTGCGTCCCCTCACCTGCGATCGTTGGCGGAGAAGGCCGCGGAGTCCACGGCCGCCGAGTTGCGCCCCGCGGCATTTCTGGCGCTCGCGGCGACCGGCAACCTGCAGACGGCACGCCATCTGGTGGCAGCCTTGGAGACACCAGCCGATCGACCGGCGGCGATCGCGGCCCTGAGCCAGCAGCGCACCGAAGGGCTGGATGCGCAACTGCGCGACGCCGTGGCCGGCGCGACGCCCGATGTGCAGGCCGCCTTGCTCGAGATCCTCGGCCAGCGCGTCGATCGCGAGGCTGTGCCGCTGCTGCTGGCGGCGGCCAAGAGCACCGAACGCGCGCCACGCGCGGCGGCTTTCCGCGGTCTGGCGACGCTGGCGCGTGGCGAGGACCTGCCGATGATTCTCCAACTGCGCGAACAGCTCCAGCCCGCCGACCGGCGGCTCTGGCAGGAGGCGTTGCGCGCCGCCGTGCGTGGACGCAATGATGTTTCGGATACACTTGCCCTCCTCCGCACCGAACTCGATCAGGCGACGGCGGCGGAACGCCCCGCGTTCCTGCATGCCATGGCGGGCTTCGACGATCCGGCCGCGCTGGACGCCTTGCGCGCGCTTTTGGCTGAACCGGACGTCGAACGCCGGAAGGAATTGATTCGCACGCTTTCCAGCCTGCGCAACGACCACGCTTTTACCCTGTTGATCGAGGTCGCGGAAAACGGCTCCGACAATTCCGAGCGGTTGCTCGCTCTGCGTGGCTACCTCGACACCCTCGGGCAGCGGCGAAACCGCTGGTCGCAAACCATCCAAGCCTACGGGCGCGCCTACCGCGCGGCCGAGCGCCCGGAAGAGCGCGAAGCCGCGCTGGCTGCGCTCGCAAGTTACGACAGCAATGAAGCCCGCCAGCTGACGGCGGAATTGCGCGCTCTCGAACCCTCCCAGTCCTGATTCTCCACAGCTCACCCTGAACCTATGACGACTCGCCGCGATTTTCTTCGTGCCTCTTCCCTGGCCGCCGGCGCCGCGCTTTGCTGCGGCCCCAGCGTCTTTGCCCAAAGCAGCCCTGACTCACCGTACCGCCATCTCGTGCGCGGCCGCCGCGTGCGCGTCGCCGCGGTGGGACTCGGCGGCAAGGGCTACTCGGACCTGCGCGCGCTGGCCGAGGAGGACGTGGTCGGCCTGTGCGACGTCGATTTCGAGCGCGGCGGGCAGGCGTTCCGCGAGTTTCCCGACGCTCCGCGTTACCGCGACTTTCGCCGGATGTTCGACGAGTTGCACGACCAGATCGACGCGGTGACGATCGCGACGCCGGACCACATGCACTTTCCCGTCGCTCTGATGGCGATTGAGCGCGGCAAACACGTTTACGTGCAAAAGCCGCTGACGCACACGATCGGCGAGGCCCGTCAGCTCAAGCTCGCCGCCGCCAAGGCCGGTGTGGTCACGCAGATGGGCAACCAGGGCCACGCCAACGAAGGCACCCGGCTCGTGCGCGAATGGATCGAGGCCGACGTGATCGGACCGGTCCGTGAAATCACCGTCTGGACGAACCGTCCCGTCTGGCCGCAGGGGATACCGTGGCCGGAGGGTGCTGGGGCGACGCCGCCCGCGACGCTCGACTGGAATCTCTGGCTCGGAGTGGCGCCGTATCGCGCGTACCGCCCCAACCTGGCGCCGTTCAACTGGCGCGGCATGTGGGATTACGGCTGCGGCGCGCTGGGCGACATGGGTTGTCACCTGCTCGACGCACCGTTCTGGACGCTCAACCTGCGCGGGCCCGTGCGGGTGTCGGCCGAAAGTGAGGGCGGCTCCTCCATCACCGCGCCGCTCGGCTCCGTCGTCCGGTACGAATTCCCGGCGCGCGGTTCGCTGCCGCCGGTGGTCGTCACGTGGTACGACGGCACCCGCAAGCCGCCCCGCCCGCCCGAGCTGGAAGCCGGCCGCGAGCTGTCGCGCGGCGGCGTGCTCTACCGCGGTGACAAGGGCGTCATTTATTCACCGACGGACTACAGCGAGTCGCCCCGCCTGCTGCCCGAGTCGCGCATGGCCGAGTTCCGCCGACCGGAAAAGGTCTACCCGCGCGTGCCACGCGGAAATCCGCACCTCGAGTGGCTCAACGCGATCAAGGGGGGCCCGGCCCCTGGTTCCAATATTCCCGAACACTCGGCGGACCTGACCGAGTTCAACCTGCTCGGCAACGTCGCGATCCGGCTGAACCGGGCGTTTGACTGGGATCCCGTCGCCGGGCGCTGCGTCGGCCTGCCTGAGGCCGATTCGCTGATCCACAAGACCTACCGGATGTTCTGAGTTTCGAGCCACCATGCTGAATCGACTTTCCTTCTTCTCCCGCGGCCTGCTTCCGCTCGTCGCGGCCCTTTTGCTCTGGTCCGCGCCCCTGGCGGGCCAGGATCGCGCGCCCGGGCTGCAGGTGGGCCTGCAGTGTTACACGTTCCGCTCGTTCACGTTTGCCGAAACGCTGGCCAAGGCCGATGCGCTCGGCGTCCGCCTGCTGCAGGCCTACCCGGGCCAGTCGCTCGGCGGCGGTCTTTCGGGCGTCTTTGGACCGGCTATGACGGCCGAGGAGCGCCAGACCGTGAAAGAGTGGCTGAAGGCGCGCGACCTCACCCTCGCCAGCTTCGGCGTCACTGGCGCCGAGGACGAGGAGGGCTGGAAACGCCTGATCGCGTTTGCCGAGGACTTCGGTATTCAAACGATTGTGACGGAAGTGCCCGCCGACCGGCTGCCGCTCGTGCGTGATCTTGTGCGCGGCAAGAACCTGCGGATCGCGTTGCACAACCACCCCACCCCTTCGCGCTACGCCGACCCGGCGGTCGCGCTGGCGGCCATCCGCGACCTGGGCCCGCAGTTTGGACTCTGCGCCGACACCGGCCACTGGACGCGCAGCGGCTTCGATCCCGTCGCCTCGCTCCGCCAAGCCGAGGGGCGGATCTTCGAGCTGCACTTCAAGGACATCAGCGAACCGGCGCGGAAAGGGCATGACATGCCCTGGGGCACCGGCATCGGCCAGGCGGGGGCGCAGATCGCCGAGTTGCGCCGCCAGGGCGTGAACGGCATCGCGTTCATCGAGTACGAGCACAATACGCCGCAGCTCGAGGCCGACGTCGCCCGCAGTATCGGCTTTTTCCGTACCGCCGTGCGCGCGCCATTGGAAGATCTGGTCCGCGGAGCCGTCGTGCCCCCTGGGTTCACCGCCGAGCCGGCCGCCCTCTGGCGCGACCGCCGCGCGAGCTCTCCCGCGCGCTGGCCCGAGCCGCAGCCGCTACTGAAGACGGATCTTTCCAATGCCACCTTTGCCCCAGGTGGCTGGGCCTGGGAAGGCGACGTGCTCGTCTCCCAAGGCCAGGGCGATCTGTGGACCAACGACCTCTACGGCAACTTCGCCCTGAGCCTCGAGTTTCGCCTGCCGGCCGGTGGAAACAGTGGGGTATTCATCCGCTCCAGTGACATCGAGAACTGGCTCCACCACTCGATCGAGGTGCAGCTGCTCCAAGGTGAGGCCGAGAATCCGCGCCACGTCGTTGGATCGTTGTTCGACGTCCAGGCACCAAGCCGGCCCCTGCCGATCGAGGCTGACCAGTGGCATCGCCTGATCGTCCTCGCCCGTGGGCCGCGCATCGAGGTGTACGTCGATGGGGAGAAGGTGGTCGACGCCAACCTGAACGAGTGGACCCAGGCCCACCAGAATCCGGACGGAACGCCCAACAAGTTCGACAAGGCGTATCGCGACATGGCCCGCGAAGGTCGAATCGGCCTGCAATATCACGGGAACCCGGTCGCGTTCCGGAACATCCGAATCGAGAAACTCTAATCCAAATGCGTACGTCCTTCCTTGCGGTGGCTTTGATCCTTCCGGCGCTTTCCGTCGCGGCCGCAGACCGCATCCCCCTGCAGACCGAGCTGCCGCCACCGTTGCTGGTCGGCACGCCCGTTCCGGTCCGGTTGCCCAATCTGGAAGCCAAACCCGCTGAGCCGCCGAAGGTTCTCGTGCCCGCCGGCACCACCAACCTCGCCGCCGGCAAGCCGGTGACCGCCAGCGACGAGGAGCCGCTGATCGGCGACGCGTCGCTGATCACCGATGGTGACAAGTCCGCCGAGGAAGGCGCCTTCGTTGAGTTCGGACCCGGCAAGCAGTGGGTCCAGATCGACCTGGAGCAAGCGGCGACCGTGCACGCCGTCTGGCTGTGGCATTACCACTCGCAGGCCCGCGCGTACCTCGACGTGGTTGTGCAACTGTCCAACGACCCGGATTTTCTCGAGGGCGTGACGACGTTGTTCAACAACGACCACGACAACAGCTCGGGTTTGGGCGCCGGCAAGGATCCGGCCTACATCGAGACGTTCCGCGGCCGGCTGGTGCCCGCCCCGGCGGACGGCGTGAAGGCCCGTTACGTTCGCCTCTACAGCGCCGGCAACACCAGCAATACGCTGAACCACTACATCGAGGTGGAGGTGTTCGGCGTATCCGCCGGCGGCTGACGCTTCAAACAGCTAGGTCCTCCTCTGACCGAACGAGCGGGCCGTCAGGGCCCGCTCGTTTGGTTTGGGGCCCGTCGTGAGCGCAGCACTACGACACTAAGCGCGGATCGTCCCGACCGGCGCATGGGCCCGCCTGGCGGCGATGCGTCAGCGCACGCTGCGCTCGATCGCGGTGTGATCCTCGCTGTGCGCGATGCGGAAGTCGCTGCGCTCCACGAATTGCCGCATGCGCTGGTACGCCTTGGCATAGTTCGGCTCGGACCGGTACCGCGGAAACCGCAGGACCGACGGAGGGCACAAGTCACCATGCGGCACTTCCAACGCAAAACCATAACGCGTGATGAACGCATCCGGCGCGTACGGATCCTCCCGGTCGATACACCAACAGGAACAACCGGGCATGGAAGTCTCCGCGCCGCGGGCCTCGCGACAGGGCCGCCATCCGCCGCTGCGCAGGAGCGCCTCGGCGTCACGCAACGATTCGACCATTTCCTTGGGCATCGCGGCCCCTGACCGGGCAACGTGCCGACCCGTTCCGCTCCGGGCGGGTGGGAATCGTTCGGGTCTACTCCTAGGGTAAAACGTAGACCTCGGCCAAGGCGGTACCTGAAGAGTTATTGGCACCCCGCACGTGCAAAGAATACACCCCACCACCCAAACTCACGACCAGCGCCGCGTCCTTGCTGCCGACCGGCAGCGCAAAGGCGACGCCTGCCATGGCCGCCGCGTCCTCGGCTTTCCAGTCGTCATTGGTGTCGATCACGGTGTTTCCACGGTAAAGCACCAGGACCGGATCAGCCAGGGCATTGGGCACCTGGTACTGCGTAAGGGTGGGACCAATACCGCGCAACAGGAGCCGGAGCTGACCCTCGCCTTCGATCACAAAACCGGCAATCATCGTATCTTCGCCCGAACCAGCATGGGAGCGGGTGGACAGGTTGATGAGCCGTCCGCCGCTGCCAGGCACCCGATAGATCTCCGCGAGCGTCACGCCCGGAGTCGGTGAGGTCACGTGGGCGCTCAGGCTGCCCAGCGATCCGATGACCATCGCCGCGTCGCGGCTGCCGGCGGGGAACGCAAAGGCTCCCGAGCTGAGGATCGCCCCGCTCACCTGCGCGTCGGCCGCATTCCAGTTGTCGTTGTTCGCAATCGGCGTCTCGCCGTTAAACACCGTCAGCAGGGGATCCGCGGCGAAGCCGTTGACGCCGTGCGGCTCCAACGCCGGACCAGCGGCGCGCAGCAGCAACTGCGGGTCGCCGTTCATCACCGCTCCGACGATCAAGGGATTATCCACCGTCCCGGTCCGCGCCCGGATCGAGAGGTTGACCAGACGAGCCGAGGCGGGCGGCGGTTCGCCACCGCCACCTCCACCTCCACCTCCACCATCTCCGCCGCCGCCACCTCCACCTCCACCGCCACCACCGTTCCCTCCGCCGCCGTTGGTGGTGACCGTCAGGGTGGCCACGGCGCTGTTCACCGAGCCGGCGCTGTTGGTCACCGTCACGTGGTATTGGCCGGCTTGTGACGGCTGGACATTATTCAACGCGAGCTGCGGGTTTTCCGCCCGGTCAATCGGCGTGCCGTTGAAGTACCACTGGTAAGCCAGGGCGCCGCCCGTTGCCGTCACCGCAAAGTGGGCCGCGCCCCCGGCGGCCACGGTGACGTTGGCCGGCTGCGCGGTGATCACCGGCACGCTCACCGGCAAGTTGTCCGAAAGATCGGGGATGCCGTCGCCGTCACTGTCGTTCAGGTCGTTGATCTCGACCATCCAGCGACGGTAGTCACCCCAAGGCGTCTCCGGTGACCCGTCGCTAAGCTCCGCCGCACCGGAATAGCGCGAACCACTCCGCGTCAGCGTCATGGCGCCGAGCGTATATTCGAGGCCGAAGCTGTCGGTCACCGTAAACGGCGCCAACGTCACGCTGTCGGGTCCGTTGACCGCAAACGTGGCGCGGCCGAACGAAAGCGGGCCAGGCGCCCCGACCTCATCGGTCATCCGGAAACTGAAGGCCAACGTGTTGCTGGTGGCGCCGCGGGTGTAGATGGCCTGCGACTCGGCTGGGACCGACGCCACCAACACAAACGGAGCCGTGAGCTGCACCATCCCACCCGCACGCGGCAAGTTCAGCTGATACGTGCCTGCCGCCGATCCCGCCGCCCGCTCAAAATGGGCGGTCACCGCCACCGGTGCCTGGGCCGGCAAATCCCAACTGGCGGTGCCCGTCGCATCGAACGACACCGCACGGCCCGCCTCAAGAAAGTCGGGGACGCCGTTGCCATCATTGTCGCCCGGCAGTGTCAGCACGACTGAACCGTACTCCAGGATCGTCGATCCCTGCATCACGAGGAAATCGGTTTCGTACGTGCCCGCGGCCGCGTCACGCACCCGCAACTCACCGGACGCAAGCAGCCCATCATCCGTCGTTACGAACAGGGGGTCCCGCGTGGCGGAATAGGTCGAGAAGGCGACCGTGAGACCCGTTCCAGGGAGCGTCGCCGGACGCAGGTCCACCGAGTGCGCCGTCACCTGCAAGGTCGCGGTCGCGGCGGTGAGTCGGACACAAGTCAGGACGAGCAGGACGGGCAAGAAGCTGGGACGGCGAAACATGGCGCGCGGCGCAGACACCAGAACGGCCGCTCTGTTCGGAGTAACCACGCGACGTACTGACGATCGATACCTGAAGAACCGCTCTAACCGTCAGAGTCCAAATCCCTCTCGCCCCACCCGTTCGCTGACCTACGCTGGCGGCCCCCTTTACCCACCATATGTTTGGTCGTCGCGTGTGCCTTGGTCTGGGTCTTTGCCTTCTGGCGGGATCTGACGTGCTCGGACTCGATCGCCCGGAAGTCACGTTTCAGGTGTTCCAGTTCCCCGCCGACCAGATCCCGCGGATCGATGGCGACCCAAACGATTGGGACATGGTCCCGGAGTCGTACCACATCGGCATGGAGCACCTGATCGATGCGGACGGAAAACACGCCGCGCCCGATCCCGCCAACCTCGACGTGCGTGTGCGCGTCGGCTGGGTGAAGGGGCTCAACCGGCTCTACTTCCTCTACGAAGCGTATGACGACTACTGGGACTTCGCCGGACCGGGACTGAAGAACGACACGTTTGAAGTGATGGTCGACGGCGACGCGTCCGGCGGCCCGTTGGTCGATCCGAGCCATACGCGTATTTGGACACCGGAGACAGTGGGCGAACGTCGGGCCCAGCGGGATACGCGGATCAACCCGGCGGACGCGAGGTGGGCAATGCACGGTGTCCACGCGCAGAACTACCACATCTTCACTCCAGCGCGCGACAAGGACTGGGCGATGGCTTGGGGCGCAGCGACCTGGATCAAGGAACTCCCCTGGGCGAACGCGGCCACGCGTTATGACTTTGAGCCCGGCCAGGGCGGACGGCTGACTCTCGAATTCTGGATCACTCCGTTCGACTATGCCGGACCCGAGGGGCCCGCGCGCGCGGTGGAATCGGTGTTGGAGGTGAACAAGATCATCGGGCTCGGCTGGATCATCATCGACTACGACGACGGCAATCGGCGCGGGAATAACGGCTTTTGGACGCTCTCACGCCATCGATCCTCTTTCGGAGATGCCACCTTGCTGCCGGCCTTCCGGCTGATGCCGATCGAGCCCGCGTTGCGTCCGGCGATTGGAGCGCGCTGGAGCTTTCGCGTCGCCGACCTCAACCAACGGCTGGTCGCCTTTCGCGACGAGTCGTTCGGCGAAGTCACCCGCTGGCACTGGGACTTCGGTGACGGGCACACGTCGACCGAACAGCACCCGGTGCACCGCTATGAAAAGCCGGGTAACTTTGTCGTGGTGCTGCACGTCGAAGGTCCCGCCGGCCAATCCCGCCGCTCCAAGGTTTGGGACGTCCAATTGAAGTAGTCGGTCCCGCCTTCCCCTCTCTCCCCGTTACCTCTCCTCATGAAAACCACCCGTTGTCTGGCGGCGGTGCTCGCCGCCGCCCTACTCACTCCGCTGGCTGACGCCTCCAACGTCGGTCGTCGATTTCCGTCCGAGCGGCGCGAGATGGTCGATGCGCGCACCGGTCTGCCGATCGTGGTGCTGACATCCGCGCCCGAGAGCGACTCGAAGCCGTATCAGACCCACACGACTTGGACGGCGGACGGTGAATGGATCATCTTTCGTTCATCGCGCGGCGACAGCGGCCCGCAGTACTTCCTCGTTCACGAGCAACGCGGGGACATCATCCAGCTGACCGAGGGTGCGGGCACCAGCGTCGGCAGCCCGAATCTCTCGCGGAAGGAGATGAAGTTTTACTACATGCGCGGTGGTGCCCAACCGGGCGCGGAGCCGGCAGCGCCAGCGCAACCACGGCAACTGGTGGAGCTGAACTTGGCCACGCTGATCCCGGATGCGCTCGCGGGGCGCGTGAAAGCGCCGGAGAGCTACGAACGGGTTGTCGCGACGTTGCCTGCGGAGTTGCGCGACTCCGGCGGCTTCGCCCTTGATGCGGACGAGAGCGCGGCGTACTGGGGTGTGGCCTGGGGCACGCCGCCCACGCCTCCCCCCGCCGCCACGGCAACGAAGGCACCACCCGCCGGCGACAACCGTCGCGATATCGATCGCCGAAACACGGATCCCTCCGAATCCCGCGAGGCGGCACGGAAGCGGTTCGCCGAACGCGGACGCGGGCCGGGCGGCATCCGCCGGATCGATCTGAAGACGGGCGAAATCTCCACGGTCATCGACCTCGACCTGCGGATGGGCCACGTCCAGACGAATCATTGGGTGCCCGGCGAGATCATCTACTGCCACGAAACGACCGGCGACGCGCCGCAGCGGATGTGGGTGGTGCGCGCTGATGGCACGGGCAATCGCCCGCTCTATGTGGAATCTCCCGACGAGTGGGTGACGCACGAAACCGTCTCCCAGCCGGATGAAGTGATGTTCAACATCATGGGTCACCTTCCCTACCTGCGCGAGAAACCGACCGGCATCGCGGTGGTGAACCTTCGGACCAACGAGATGAAGATTCTCGGCCAGATGGAGGAAAACATGCCGAACGGTGGCCGTGGCGGCTTCTGGCATTGCAATGGCTCGCCCGACGGACGCTGGGCCGTCGGCGACAACTTCTCGGGTAACGTTTACCTGATCGACCGCCAGGACGGGCGGCAGCGGCTGCTGACCACGGACCACAAGATGCGGCCGGACCACACCCACCCGATCTTCAGCCCGGACAGCAAACGCGTCCTGATCCAATCCGGCCACCTCAGCGACGGCCAGCAGCTCGACCTGATGGTCGTGACGATCCCGTCGGACTGGCTCTGAGGCGGGGGATCGCCCAAAACCAAGCCTCTGCGCCGGTCGACTTGCCCCACGGCGCGGAGCACACACATTGACCCCTACGGCGCGACACTTGCCCGCTGACCCGGACCTGTTTCGGGTCGCGGACGCAGGGAGAGTTGGCCTGCACCCGTGTAGTAGAGGCGTCAATACAAACGCTGGCGTTAATCCACCACGCCGTTTAGGGTGTTTGCCCGGGTTTCGCTTATCTACCGGCTCGGCTACAGTTTGCACATTGAAGGCACGGTTTTGTCAGCATCGCGCCAAAGGTGAGGTCACTGCTTCGAAGATCACGCGGGGAGGAACGCCGGGACGGTGTTCGCGTCTCCGGCGGGCGGAGCTCACCCGCGGAACCTCACCCCCTTCCGGTCCATGATCGGTTCGTCGCTCCAGCCGATGCATCTCCTACATCTGGAGGATTCGCCGCTTGATGCGGAACTGCTCGCGAACGTGCTGCGACAGGAATGGCCCGACATCGTCATTCAACGGGTGTCGTCGCGGCGCGACTACGAGAGCGCGCTCCAGCAGACCCAGTTCGACCTGATCCTCTCCGATTACTCGCTGCCGGAGTACGACGGTCTCTCCGCCCTGCAGCTGGCGAAGACGGCAGCCCCGGGTAAACCCTTCATTTTTGTTTCTGGCACCATCGGCGAGGAACGGGCCGTGGAAGCGCTCCGCCAAGGCGCCACGGACTACATCATCAAGGACCGGCCGCAACGCATTCGCCAGGCGATCCGGCAGGCGCTGGCCCGCGTGGCGGAGGCGGAGCGCCGTCGCCTGGACGAGCAGCGGTTGCGCGAACAAGCCGCGCTGCTCGATCACGCGCGGGATGCGATTTGCGTCGTGCAGGACAACGGTCAGATCACGTACTGGAACGCCAGCGCGCACCGGATCCTCGGCTGGACGGCGAAGGAAGCCTGCGGACGCCAGCTCGACGAACTGCTGTTCCCGCAGGACCCGCAGGTGGTCGCCAGCGCCCTGGCCGCGGTGACGCAGGAGGACGAATTCACGACCGAGCTGCGGCCCCAGCCGCGCGATGGTCGCCTGTTGGTGGTGGAGAGTTATTGGACGCGGGTGCGGGAGAGCGGCGCCGACCATCACGTGCTGCTCATCATGAGCGACGTCACCGAGCGCCGGCGGCTCGAGGCCGAAATCCTGCGCGCCCAACGGATGGAGAGCATCGGCATGTTCTCCGGAGCGATCGCACACGACCTCAACAATCTGCTCACGCCGATCCTGATGGGCCTCGGCCTGCTGCGGACGCAGCTGCGCAACGACCGCGCCCTGCAGGTCCTCGGCAACATGGAGACCAGTGCCGAACACGGCGCGGGCCTCGTTCGGCAACTGCTCGCCTTTGCCCGTGGCGCCGACGGCACGCGCACCAAGGTGGAAGTGGGCAAGCTGCTCAAGAGCCTGACGCGACTTCTTCGGCAGAGTCTGCCGCCACGGATCCAACTCGAGGTCGATGTGGCGCCCGACGTGTGGCCGATCCAGGCGGACGCGACGCAGTTCAGCCAAGTCCTGCTCAACCTTTGCCTCAACTCACGTGACGCGATCCCGGGTCAGGGCCGCGTAACGATCACGATCCGAAACGCGGTGGTGGAAAACGTCATCGCGCCGGCGGATTTTGCCGCCCGACCGGGGCGTTATCTGCTCGTCACCGTGCGGGACACCGGCGCGGGTATGCCGCCGGAAGTGGTGCAAAAGATCTTCGATCCGTTCTTCACGACCAAGCCCGTGGGCCAGGGCACCGGGTTGGGTCTTTCCAGTATCGTGGCGATCATGAAGAGTCATCACGGGTTCGTTACCGTCGAGAGCGAGCTGGGTGAAGGCGCCGCGTTCCACGTGCACTTCCCCGCCCTCATCGAATCACTCCCCGCCGCACCGGCCGCAGCCACCCCGCCGCCGGACCAGGTGCTGCCCAAGCAGTCGGCTTAGGGACGACTTCGCGGCGCGAGCCAGACGCCGCGGCGTTTAGGTGGCAGTGGGCTGGAAGAGGATCTCCCAGGCACCGTCCGGCCGCAGTTGCGGTTGCGCGGTGTATCCACGTTGCCCCAACAGGTCGTAGAGCGGCTTCGGTTCAAAGGGTGCCACCAGCCGCAGCGATTGCTCGGGCGTCAACCGGTTCACCGCGTCGAGAATCACGGCCAGCGGCGGGCGGCCGCGTTCAAAGAGTGGGCGCACATCCAGTTCGACAATGGAGTCATCAGGCATGACGTACGATACCACACCGGCACCGCTATTGCCTTGATCGAAGTCAAGGCCCCGGTCGACACTTCGCGCCATGTCACGGGAAACGGACGCGGTGCAGGACTTCCGGCGCACGGCGCTGGCGGCCACGCTGCGCCAGAGCAAGATGTTCGCCAGCCTCTCGTCGGAGGATCTCAGCGCCGTGGCCACCGGTTGCACAAGCAGGACGCTGCAGAAGGGCGAAATGCTGTTCCGCGAAGGTGAACCCGCCGAAGGATTCTACGTGCTGCAAAGCGGCCAGGTGAGCATCTTCAGGGTCACTCCGGACGGACGCGAACAGGTAATCTGCGTGTTTCGGCCGCCAGAGAGTTTCGCCGAAGCGACGATCGCGACGACCACCACCTACCCGGCCAACGCGATCGCACTGGAGCCGTCACGGGTGATCGTCGTACCCCGCGCGCACTTCCGGGACCTGATCTTTCGCAAGCCGGAGCTCTCGTTGCACATGCTGGCCTCGATGAGCCTGCACCTGAAGCACCTCGTGCAATTGCTCCAGGACTACAAAGGCCGGCAGATCGAGGCACGCCTGGCGGATTGGATCCTGCGCCAGAGCCCCGCGGCCGCCGCGGGTTGCCCAGCCGTGTTCGACCTGCCGATGACCAAACGCATGCTCGCGGCCCAGCTCGGCGTGACGAGTGAGACGCTGTCCCGGACGCTGGCGCGGTTTCGCACGGAGGGGTTGATTCGGGTCGAAGGGCCGCGTGTGCACGTGCTCAAAGGGGCCGGCTTGCGCGCGTACGTCGACGGGGAGAGCTGAATGTCCGAGGCCCCGGAGTTTCGGGCCGCCCGCCTCGCTTTCACCGTCGCGGCGGCCTTCTGGGCGGTCTCCGCCGCGCTGGGGCTGCTGCTGCGGCTGCAAAGCACCTGGCCGGTGCCCGGGCTCGTTTACGGCCATCTCCTGCACACCCACTCCCACCTCGCGTTTCTCGGCTGGGTCTACAACGCCTTCTTCGCCCTGAGTCTGCGCTGCTTCATCCCGCCAGCCGAACTCCAGTCCTACACGCGGCTCTTTCTTGCGACGCAGGTGGCGGTCGTCGGAATGCTGGCCACGTATCCGTGGCAGGGCTACGCAGCGGGCAGCATCACGTTTTCGACGCTGCACATGATTCTCGCGGGGGTGCTGGCGTGGAAACTCTTGCGCCGCAGTCGCGCCGCCGCGCCCGCGCGGCCGTTCCTGGCGGCGGCCTTTGGCTGCATGCTGCTGTCGGGGCTCGGCCCGCTGACGCTCGGCCCCCTCGCCGCGCTCGGGCTGCGCGAGTCGCCGTGGTACACGTTCTCCATCTATTTCTACCTCCACTTCCAGTACAACGGCTGGTTCATGTTCTTCCTGCTGGCCGTGCTGGTTCACCGTCTCTCCGAGCGAGGCACGCTGCCATGGGTCGCCACGCAACGGCTCTGGGCCTGGCTGCTGCCGGGCACGGTGCTGAGCCTCGGCCTGTCGGCCTTGTGGATGCACCCGCCGCCGTGGGTTACCCTCGCCACGGTCGCCGGCGGCATCGCCCTAATTGTGGCCAGCGTACCGCTCTGGCAGGTCGCGCGCGCGGGCGCGGCGCTCTTCCCCGGTGGCGCGGCGCGCGGCTTGGCGGGGATCGCTTTGGGGTGCGTTGTCGCCAAACACGCTTTGCAAGCGGTGGGCCCGCTGCCGGTCGCGGGGGCGTTGCTGCAGCACCGTTGGATCATTATCGGTTTTCTCCACCTGGTCTTCCTCGGCGTCGTGAGCCCTCTGCTGCTCGCGTGGGCGATCGAAGCCGGATGGCTCCGCGTCACGCGCTGGCTTCACTGGGGGCTCGGGCTGATCGGTAGCGGGTTTGTGGTGACACAAGCCGCGCTCTTCCACCCCGCCGCCTCGGTGGTGCTCGGCTGGACCGGCGGCGCAGGCCTGGCATGGTCGCTCCTCGGCGGATCCCTTCTGCTGCTTTTCGGTATCCTGCTGCTTCTGCCTGGCTTGCGGCACGCCTCGCCCTGATCGGGCTTAAAAGCCGGCCCGGGTTGACCTAGATCAAGGCATGCGGCGCCTCGCCATCGTAGAGTCGCCGCATGGCATCGACGACTCTGCTCGCGCCTGATCAGGCGAGCGCCCTCCTGCTCCCCGACGCGGCCCAATATTCGGACGCTGGCATCGTCAGCCGGACGGTCCTCCAGACTGACGGGCTTCGGGTCGTGCTCTTTGCCTTCGCCGAAGGCCAGGAGCTGCCCACCCACACCAGCCGACGCCGGGCGCTGCTGCAGATCCTCCGCGGAACGGCTGAGGTCCTGTTCGCCGGCTCCTGGCACACCTTGACCGAAGGCTCGTTGTTGCACTTGCCGCCCAACCACCCGCACGCGGTCCGCGCCCACGCCGGCCCGTTCACCATGCTGCTCACCCTCGGGACCGAACCCACCGAACTCTCCTCCTCATGAACTCCGCCACCAACGATTCCATCGACCTGACGCTCTTCGACGTCCGCGAAATCCCCTGCCGCATCAAACACGGACAGATCTTCCAACGCTGGGCCGAACTGCCCGTCGGCGCGCATTTTGTCCTGATCAACGACCACGATCCCGTTCCGCTCTATTACCAATTCGCGGCGCAATTTCCGGATGCGTTCCTGTGGGAATACCTGCCGCCGGAGGGCGACGAGTTTCGCGTCAAGATCACCCGGGTGCTGGCGACGAGCACACCCGCGATGACGCCTCCCGCGGCCCCCGCGCGGGCCGGCACCAGCACGCCGCTCGTTTCCTCCAACGACGCCTCGCTGCTCGAGTTGGATGTGCGGTCGCTCGAGCCGCCGGAGCCGATGGTGCGCATCCTGTGCGCGCTTGAAGAACTCGCGCCGCAGCAAACGCTCCGTGCCCGCACGGATCGGCGCCCGCTGCATCTGCTCCCGGAACTCGAAGCCCGCGGCGTGCAGTTCTCCTGCGACGTCCAACCCGATGGGAGCTGGATCACCCTCCTTACGCGCCGCTGACCCGCCAGCGCCGCGGCGGCCCGGCGCCGTGCCCCTCGTGGGGGGCGGGCGCCTGCCGCTGGCTTTCATCACCGCCGGCCTGCTGATGCTGGCCGGCGCAGTGGTGGCGCTGCTGTTTCGGCCGGACCTGCTGCTCCTGCCCTACTCGCATCCGCAGGTCGTCGGGCTGGTTCACCTCTGGCTGCCCGGCTTTTTGTTGTCGGTGTGCATCGGCGCCATCTACCAGCTCATGCCGGTGGTGCTCGGCGTTCCACCCAGACTGCGGCTATCCGGCGCATGGATACATTGGGCGCTCCACGTTGCGTCTGTCGTCGTGCTGGTGCGCGGTTTCTGGACGGCCCAGTTTGGCTGGGTGGCCTTGGGTGGTGCGGGCGTCACCCTCGGCCTCGCGGTGCTGGTCACGACCCTCTTCCGCACGTTCGCCGCCAGCCCGCGACGCGACGCACCAGCGTGGTGCTTCCCGCTGGCGGCTGGCTGGCTGCTGCTCACAGTCGTCGCGGGCGTGGCCCTCGCGCTCAACCGCCGCTGGCCTTACCTGCCGCTGCCCGTCACCGCTTTGCTCCAAGCGCACGCCCACCTCGGGCTGGCCGGATTCTTTCTCAGTCTGCTCCAGGGCGTGACCTTCCAACTGGTCCCCATGTTCACGATGGGCGACGCCGCCCGACCGAAACTCATCCGGGCCGGGCTCTGGATCACCCAGGCAGCCCTGCTGTTCCTCATTCCCGGACTCGCCTTCTCCCAACCCCTCCTCACGGGCCTCGGTGCCGGGTTGCTCGTGCTCTCGCTCGCCTGCTCGGGCGTGGCGCTGCACGCGACGCTGCAGACCCGACGCCGGCGTCTGCTCGAGACCGGCCTGCGCGCCTTCGTGGCGGGAGCAACTTGTTTCATCGCCGTCGCGTTGCTCGGCGTCTCGACTTTGATCGTTCCCGACGTCTCCACCGGTCCACTA
>JAEWIY010000138.1 GCA_023386835.1 Verrucomicrobiota bacterium | reverse complement strand
TTCCAGGCTCGCGGAAGCGCGGGCGCTTGCTCATTGAGCGAGTATGTCCGCTTCGCTGCCGCACCGTTGGAGTCTCGGCCACAACTACCTGGCCGGCATCACGGCGGGCGCATGGTGGCGGCTGTTGCGGGAGAACCGATTCGCCGTTTCGCCGGTGTATTGGCACCGCGCTGCGTTCATCACCGCCTGCAGTGTGCTGAACAGCCTGTCGGCGTGGGGTGAAGAACGTCGTCATGGCGCCGGCATCGCGGCCACGCCGGTGCGACACCCGCCGGTGTTCATCCTCGGCCACTGGCGCAGCGGCACCACGCACCTGCACAACCTGCTGGCCCTGGATCCACGTTTCGCCTTCGCGAACACGTACCAGGTGGTTAACCCCGCCACGTTCCTCAGCACCGAGAAAACGCGGGCGCGCCGGTTTGCCTGGATGGTGCCGCCCAAGCGGCTGATGGACAACATGGCGCTCAGCTTTTCCTCGCCGCAGGAGGAGGAGTTTGCGCCGGCGCTGCTGAGCCTGCGTTCGCTCTATCTCGGCATGTCGTTTCCGCAGCGCATGGCACATTACGAGCGATTCCTGACGTTTGACGGCGAGCCTGAGGCCGCGCGGGAATGGCAGGAGGCGCAGCGCTGGTTTTGTCAGAAGTTGCTGTACCACTACGGAGCCGACCGCACGTTGCTGCTGAAATCGCCGCCGCACACTGCGCGCATCCGGCTGCTGCTCGAGTTGTTTCCGGACGCCCGGTTTGTCCATATCCACCGCCATCCACACGACGTGTATCGCAGCCAGCTGCACTTCTACCACACCGTGCTCTGGCACACGTATCTCCAGCGCCCGAATCCGGAGCGACTCGAATCGGAGGTGCTGGGCCGCTACCGAATGGTCTTTGATGCGTTCTTTCGCGATCGGCCCCTTATTCCGGCCGACCGGTTTCACGAACTGTCGTTTCAACAATTGGAACAGGATCCGATCGGATCGGTGGAACAAACGTACGCAACGCTGGGTTTGGGCGAATTCGAGGCGATGCGCCCGGCACTCGAGCGGTACACGTCGTCCCTCCGCGGATACGAGAAGAACCGCTTTGCGCCCCTGGATGACGACACGCGTGCCCGTGTGAATGCCGCGGCGGCGCCGTGTCTCGAGCATTTGGGCTATGGGGGCTGAGAACATGACGCGCGCTCCTTCGCCGGCCGGATCGCCGTTGCTCGGTCACGCGAGGCCGTTCCTGCGCGATCCGCTCGGTTTCCTGCTGACCGCCGCGCGCGAGCACGGACCGATCGTGCGCCTGCGCCTGGGCCCGCTGACCTACCATCTCGTCACCTCACCGGCTTTGGTCGAGGAGGTGCTGACGGCGCGGGCCGAGAATTATCGGCGCGATACGCGCAGTTCACGTAACATTCGACTGGTGACGGGCGAGAGCCTGCTCGTCACGGAAGGAGAGACCTGGCGGCGGCAGCGACGGATGGCGCAGCCGCTCTTCCACCACCGCCGGTTAGCCGCGTTGACGGGGCTCATGGAAGCGACGACTTGCGAGGCGGTGGAAGGCTGGCAGCAAAGATGGCGGGCCAGTCAAACGATGGATCTCGCGGCCGAGATGAACCGCCTGGCGTTCCTGGTTTCGGGCCGGTGCCTCTTCGGAGCGGATTTGGGCGCTCGCGCGGGGCAGATGGAGTCCGCGTTTCCCGTGCTGCTCGACGAGTTGTTTCGACGGGCGGGGCAGGCCTGGTCGTTTCCGCTTTGGTTACCGACGGCCCGGCACCGCGCGTTTCGTGCGGCGCTCGCGGAGGTGGACGCGATTGTGGCCGAACTGATTCGCCAGCGTCGCGGCGAGGCGGGCGAGCGGCCGGACCTGTTGAGCCTGTTGCTGGCGGCGAGAGATGAGAACGGGGCGCCGCTGAGCGACCAGGAGCTGCGGGACCATACCATCACGTTCCTCCTGGCCGGACATGAGACGACTGCCAGCACGCTGACGTGGGCGTTCTGTCTGCTGGATCAACATCCGAACGTGGCCGAACAACTGGTTGCCGAGCTCGACGGGGCCGAAGGCACGATGGAGGCTCTGCAACGGTTGCCCGTATTGGATGCAGTGTTACGCGAGACGCTTCGGCTGTACCCGGCGATTTGGATCGCCGAGCGCCGCGTGGAGGCGAAGGACGAACTGAAGGGCTGCGCGATCCCGGGCGGTTCAACGATTGTGCTGTCCGCTTACGCCACGCATCGGCTCCCGGGGCTCTGGCCGGAGCCCGATCGGTTTCGGCCGGAACGTTTTCTCGGGCGAGAACTACCGGGGCTGGCGGAGGGTTATTTCCCGTTCGGGGCCGGGCCGCACGTCTGCATTGGTCAGCATTTCTCCCTGCTGGAGATGAAGCTCGTCCTGGTCAACGTGCTCCGACATTTCCGCATCCGACTGCAGGAGGACGACCTGCCGGCCGCAATGGGCGGCATTACCCTGCGTCCGCGCCACGCGGTGCCGGTGCAACTGGAACGCCGAGGCTGACGCGCATCCTCAGCCCTCTGCTTCCAGCATCCGGCGCAACGCTGGGTAGTCGATCTTGGCGTTGTGACGGGCGTCGACGGGTAGGGCGGGAACAATTCGTACGTCGTTGAGCTGTGCCCAGTCTGCCGCGGTTCGGAGTTCCTCGCACAGTTTAAGAGCCGTTTCGCCGCTCGCGCGGCTTTGGATGATCAATAGACGTCGGCCCCCGTGAGCCACGAAGGCCGCCCGGCGCACCGCAGGAAAACTCATGGCCACACATTCGACCGCGAAGGGATAAACCTCGCCGTGCTCGTCCTGCACGCGGGCGGCACACCGGCCGAGCAGCCAGAGCCGTCCCTTCGCGTCGAGGTAGCCTGCGTCACCCGTGCGATGCCAGACCTGTTCTCCGACGCGGAACTTCGTTTCCTCATCGCCGAGACCGCCCAGATAACCCGGGAGCACGTGCTCTCCCGCCACCACGATCTCACCTGCTTCGTTGGGGCCGAGGCTCTGCTCGGCGAGTTGTTCCGCCACGTACGGCCCGCGCGGTTTTCCCCACTGGTCGGGCAGGATGCGCAACGTCACCTGCTCAACCGGCGGCCCGGCGAGCAGACCGCGTCCGGAACGCATCGCCTGCCGGTCCTGTTCGGTAAACTCGGTGCGTGCGACGTGCGCGATCGGCTCGGCTTCGGTGGAGCCATACACCGCGACGACTTCGGCGTTCGGCGCAAGGCCCTGCATCGCGTCAAGCAACGGTGGATACACTGGGGCACCGCCGGTGTGCAGGTGTTCCAGTTGCGGCAGGGTCTCGCCGGTGCGCTGAAGATGCGCCACGAGCTGTTCGAAGAACGCGGGCGAGGCCGTGAGCCGTGTCACCTTGTGCTCTCGAACCTGACGAAACAGCGGCGCCGGGTCCACGGCGCCGGGGCGACGTAAGGCGACTTCCGGAATCACCGTCGTGAGCCCGGCGGCGAGGTTGGCGAGCGTGAAGACCGGCAGCGTGGCGAGGTCGACCTGACCGCTGTGCAGGTGAATGCCGGGTGCGAGCGCCTCGTACTGCGCGAGCAGGAACGCGTGGGTGCGGACGGCGCCCTTGGGCACGCCGGTGCTTCCGCTCGTGAAGGTCACCAAGGCTGCGTCCTCGGGTTGCGCGAGCGAAGTCGGAGAGGTTGCGCCGACGCCGGTGTCGAGGGTCGACCAGCGCCGCGTCCCGGGCAGCCAGCCGCGCCCCGTGTGCCAGTGCCGGCGGATTCGGCGCAGGGCCGCCGAGCGCAACCGCAACAGATGGGCCTTGGGGATGGCCAGTAGCGCGTCCGGTTGCCAACGCGCGCAGCAGCGTTCCAGGTGTTCGCGCCCGGCGGATGGATCAAGAAAGAGGGCGACGGCGCCGAGTCGGAACATCGCCAGCAGCGCGATGTAGAGATCCGCGGACATCGGGACAAACGTCAGCACAGCGGATCCGCGCTGCAGGCCTTGTGAGGTCATCCAGGCGGCGCTGCCCGAGACTTCGTGCTCGAGTTGTTGATACGTGAGGGTGCGCCGGGGCGGCGCCGCCCGGGGATCGACGAGCGCGATCGCGTCCGGTCGCTGGCGGACCTGCTCGCGCAGAAGGTCGTCGATCGTCATTGGAGCGATGGGTCAGGCGATCACCATCGAGGCGAGTCGCGATTGAAACAGCGTGTAGCGGCGGATCGTTCGGGCGTAGTGCGCGCTGAGGTTTCGCGACTTGTTCGATTCGTGCATCAGGGCGTGAATGACGCGGCGAAAGCCGAGCTGACGGGCGTGGTCGTGCACCTGGGCGAGCAGCACGGCGCCCAGCCCGGCAAAGGCGCGGCCAGGCAGGACCGCGAGCGTCTTGACGATGAAGGTGGTGACCGGCTCGCCGCGTTGCGCCTGCGCAAAATCCGGCGTGGCGAACACGTAGCCGACCGGCTGGCCGGCGTGCTCGGCCAGGAGGACGAGTTCTGGCTGCACCCGGTCCTCAATCGGACGGTACTGCGCAATGAACGCCTCGCGGGGCAGGGGCGTGTAGAGGTAGTTGTCCTGGAACGACACGACCGAGACGTCGTAGATGCGCCCCAGCTCTTCGGTGAACGCGGACCGGTTCAGCGGCCGGATGGCGACGCCCGAAGCGCGCAGTCGCTGCTCTGCGGTCGCGACGCGAGGATCCCGGGTGGTCAGGTCGTCGCTCGCCGTGGACGTGTATTCAGCGAGGGGCGAAAAACCGGCGTCGCGCCACCACGCCGGGTAGTTTGGCGGATTGGTGGGCTCGAGAAAGAACGGCGGCTCGGTCCCGGCGTCGGTCACCCAGCGGTAGCGGCGCCACGTGTTGCCGTCCATCGGGCCGATCGCGAGGGTGCAGCCGGCGCCGAGCAAGCGCTTTCGCGCCAGCGCCAACACCTCCAGTGCAGCCTCCTGGGCGGTGGCGGTGAAGCGCCCAATCGCGCCGAGGCGTTCACCCGGAAGACTGGGAACGTGGGTCCACCAGAGGGCGGCGGACGCGGTGCCGTTGCCGACGTCCAATTCGATCGTCTCGTCTTCGTCGGTGGGTATCGGGCGAGGGTGAGGAGCGCTCATGGCAACAGAAAGGCAAACTCGTTGAGGGTCTGGAGAAGCAGGTCGTGCAAAAACAGCACCGCGGCGGCGAGGACCGCGGCACTCAGGGCGGCGATGCCTTGTTTCCACCACCGCGCATTCAGGTCGTTTGGCTGGCGAAGTTCGCGCTCCGTGCTGCTGAAGAGGAGCAGGCCGAGCGCGGTCGCGCCCAAGGCGGCCAGGACGGCGCCCCCATGAATACCCTTGGTCCACCATAGCAACCCGCCGAGCGCGAATTGCACCACGGCGGCCTGCAGCCATCCGGCGAGAAGGCAACGGGACCGGGCCCAGCCCGGGTGCGCCTGTTGGTAACGGACGGCGGCGATGATGCCCTGCTGCGCCGCCAGGCCCACCGTGTAAGGAAGCAGCCAATACGCCGAGGGCGCCAACGCATGGGCCGTGGCCCAGGGCAGCGCGGCGGAGCCGAGGCAGAGGACCGCCAGCAGGTTGTGGCGTGGCGGACCGCCGGGAATCGACGGCATCAGCCGGACGTAGCTGGCGAGGAGCAGCGTGGGCGCGACGAGCCAGGGCCAGCCGCCGACCGCCCAAAAAAAGAAAAACGCCAGGGCCGCTCCCAGCCGGGCGCCATGGTCAATGACCGAGCCGCGGCGCCAGAAGACCGACAGGATAAACAGTCCCACCAGAACGCCGAGACGCGCCACCAGCGGCGGTAACGGAAGGGCGAGGTAAATGGCGAGCTGGGTGAAAGCCGCGAGCGGCAGGAAAACGTTGTCTAAACCCCGCCACGCAATCGCCTCGAGGATCAATCCGAACAGCCCCATGACCAGCGCGATCACGAGAGCAGTGGCGGGTGGATGTCCGTAGGCCAACAGCGGCCCCGCGACGCAGAGGGCGGATACCAATCCCACGGCCGCGGAGCCTTCGATGCTCTTGCTGCCCTCCAGTGTCTCGAAGCGGTGCCGGCCCCAGCGTTTGCCCACCAGGGCTCCGGCGGCATCGGCGAACGTGAGCAAGGCGACGGGGATCACGAACAGGAGCACGTTGCCGCGCGCGAGGGTGAAGACCGCGGCCACGCCGAGCGGGAAATAGACTTCACCCAGCGAGCGGCGCTCCACGCTGTGCAGCACGCTGCCGAGCCGCGACCGCACCGCGGGCACGAGCCGAAGCAGAGCGAGGGCGCCGACGGCGAGACCGGCCAGCAGCCAGACCGGCCACGTCGTCTCAAACAGCCACGGGAACGTGAGGCAAACCACGCCCATGCCGATGTGCACGAGCTTGCGCGAGAGCTCCGCCGAGAGCGCACCGCGGGCCTGCAGGCCCTTGACCCCGCCGACGAGCGCGCCGAGGGCGCTGAGCACAAACGCGATCGAAACGGTGGGTGACCAGGCCATCGTCGGGCGCGTCAGATCACTTCCTCGACCACAAAGGCGCTGTAGAAATAAGCGCGGTCCTGCTCGAAGAGCGGAAGCGCCACGTCGTCCCGCGGACGGAGGCGATGGGCAAGCGACTCCGGCCGCCGGCGGGGCGCGAGCATGTTCCAATAGGCCAGGCGACCGCCCGGGCGGCTGGCCGACGCCACGCGTTCCAGCAGCCGGGCGGTGTTGTCCTCGGACATGTATTCGAAAATGTCCGACAGGTTGAACTTGTCGACGGGCGCCCCGCGGTGCTGGTCGAGAAACGCTTCCGCCGTCAGCAGGTGCCACTCGAGCCGGTCGAGCCGGACGCGGATGCGCTCAAAATTCTCGGGCCGCAGGGCGCAGGGCAGCGCGGCACCGTGCGTCCCCTTGAGGATCCAGTGCAGGTACGGGTTGTCCGCCGGGTCGAGGACGGTCAGCGCGTGCCTGGTCCGGGTGAGAATGCGGTCCGCGACCGAACCCTCGACGTATTTGAAGAAGGCCGGGTCTCGGCCGAGCCGACCCATGGCAAAACGGGAAAAGAAGAGCCGGAAGAGCAACCGCCAGCGCCACGTATCCCAGCGCTCGCGATAAAAACGTTCGCGCTGTTCGCGGGTGCCTCCTTGCAGAAGCGCAGCAACCGTCGCGCGCCGGTGAACGAGCGGGAGCACACGCGTGCGAAAGAGCCGGAAGTAGTTCTCGAACTTGCCGGCCGCGCCGATGCCGGATGCGACCAGTTCGGGCCGCCCATCCCAGAAAGCCTGGTCAGCCGCGGGCAATCCGGATCGGCAGCGACGATACAAGTCAAGGCGCTCCGACGGGCTCGCGGGCCGTGAGCCGATCAGCTGCAGGAGCTCCGGGTGGGTAAGTTCACGATAGGCCGCCACGCGGAGGGCCAGGCAGGCGAGCTGGGCGGGGTTGAGGTCGAGCGCGATCACTCGCGCCGCGCCGGCGGCGAGCAGGGCCAGGGCATTGTCACCGGCGGAAGCGATCGAAAGCACCGTATCCGTCGGCTGAATATCCAGACCGGCGCGGAGGATGTCGGCGTCCTCCCAAACCTGAGCATACCGGATCCGGGAGAAATCAGCACGCGTGGCGGCTTCGGTCGTCTTCATGGCGTGGTGGGCTCGGCCATCGTTGTGGGCTCCGCCGCCGGGACGGAGGCTCCCTCATCGGGCGAGGGCAGCTTGCGCACCCTTCCCGTGCTGCCGTCGAGTTCCACCCAGTCGCCCGTCTGCAGCCACGTGGTGACGCCCCCGATCGAGACGATGGCGGGTATGCCCATTTCGCGGGCGACGATGGCCGAATGCGAAAGCAGGCTGCCGTGTTCCACCAGCAAACCGGCCGCCGACGGGAAAAGCATGATCCAGCCGGGGTCGGTCCGGGGCGCAACGAGGATTTCACCGGCCATGATCTCCGCATTGCGCGGATCAAGGATGACGCGCGCCCGACCTTGCACGATGCCGGGGCAGCAGCCGATTCCCTTGAGTGTATCGCCTGTTTCGGTACCGACGGCGCTCGTGGGTGGGTGGGTCGGTTGAAACGAGTTGCCCAGGTGCACGGCGCCCCGCGTGGCAAAACGGTCCGCCGGTGCCGTCCCGCCGCGGTAGCGGTCGAATTCGTGGCGCCGCAGAGCGACAAGTTCAGCCAGGTGCCGGGTGGCGGTCGTGCCTTCAACGAAGCCCAGCGCCTCCTCATTGGTCAGGAAGAAGATGTCGCGTGGATCGTTCAACACGCCCGAGGCATGGAAGCGTTTTCCCAGCTCGAGGAAAATGCGCCGGACGCGGCCGAAGAGTCGCGTGCGTTCAAAACGCAAATTCTCGCGATCGCGCACGCGGTCGCGGGCATGGCGCAGGACCCAACCAAAAACCACGCGACGAAACGGGCGAAGCCCCACGGAGGAGCGGACGCGCTGCTCGGCCGCCGCCCGCAGGCGCGCCTCGAGACCGGTGTCGGTACTCTGGCCGGATTGCAGCCGGCGCGCGAAGTGCCCGACCGAACGAAGCAGCGTGAGCGGCTCCTCGTGCAGGGTGCGGCTCTCCAGCTTGAGTTCCTCGAGGCAGCGATCGCCGAAGGTGTCGAGATAAGCCTGATACCGGTCGCGGAACGTGGGATGCGTTTCGATCCATTGTTGGATCGCGCGCAGCGAACCGGTGCACAGCCGCGTCACGGCCGCGGGATCACTCGCGACGCTGGTCGCCATCTCACGTACTCGTCGGGCGGGTTCGGCGCTGATCATGCCACCTTCATTGCACAGGAGGTCGTTCTGCAGTGTGCCGTCCTCGTCGCCGCACCACCGAGCGGTGAGCTTGCGCAGCACACCGTAGAAGATCATCGCAAAGAAGTCGTTGACCAGCGGCGCGTCCCAGCGGAGCAGGAGCTGCCGTTCGAGGTCGCGGTAGTGGGCGCTCAGTTCGTCCGGCCGCAGTTGCTCGAGCGACGGTTGCGGCGGGCGCAGTGCCTCGTTGAGGCGAACGTAGAACGCGCGGATCTGACCGGCCAGGGTGAAGTGATTGCGCGTGAGTCCGCCGAGGGTGCGCGCGAGGGCAAAGCCATCGCGCCAGCGGCCCCAGCGGCTGGCGCGGGGAGTGATGCGCGCGTCGATCTCGGGCGGCAGGCTCTCCTTGACGCCCATCATCTGCTCCATGAACCCGCGGTTGAGCGCGTAGCCGGGCAGCAGGGCGAGCAGACGGTACCAGCTGACGAGGTTGTAGTAGATGCGTCCCTGGATCAGGCCCAACATCCGCGGAAAAAGATCGCGTTCATTTTCGATCCGCTGCGGCGCCACGCCCATCAGGCGGGCGAACTCGCGGTAAACGGCCTCGTAGATCCCGCGGGCGAAGGAAAACGTGAGCGGGGTCGTAACGCCGCTGTAGCTCTCGGCAATGTTGGCGTTGTCCCACAGGTTCAGTTCGCCGTCAGGGTCGGGGAGGTGGGCGAGGTTGGTGATCGGCCGCGATTGCAGCAGCCACAGTCGACCGGCCTCGATCGCCCACTCGATGTCTTGGGGGCGTCCAAAGTGCCGGGCGGTGGCGCGGGCGAGTTGGGCAACGGCGATGGCCTGCTCGTCCAACAGCGCGGGGAGGCCGGCGCGTTCCGCGGGGACCGGCTCGCTGCGCACGCCTTCACTGTCGCCTCCCGGCGCGGCGCGATGGGCGAGGCGTTTTTCAGCGCGGTGCCGGTCGAGAATGCGGTCGAAGCGATCGATGGTAAACGTGTCCGCGTCCGCCTCACCCGACACGAGGGCGGACCCCAGTCCCCACACGGCGGATACAATCGCGGCGCCGCGGCGTCCACTGACCGGGTCGGCGCTGAACGCGACGCCCGCAGCTTCGGCGTTCACCATCTGCTGGATCAGGACCGCCGGGGGTGGTGGCGTGCCAGCCAGCCCGCGTTCGCGACGATAGGCGAGGATCCGTTCGCTGAAGCCTGAGCGCCAGACTGCGGCGATCTTCGCGACCAGTCCTTCGACGGGCACAAAGAGAAAGCTGTCCAACTGGCCGGCGAACGAGTGGTCCGCGCCGTCCTCGTCGACCGCGGACGAGCGGACGGCGAACCAGCGCGCCTCCGGGGCCACCTCGTGGGCGAGCGACTGAATGGCCGCGGCGAGCGACGGCGGCAGCACGGGTGGCGCTCCATTGGTCGTGGCGGGGCAGGCGGCGGGTGTGACGACAAACCACGGCGGAATCGGCAGGCCGGTATCAGCGAGCCGGGCCAGCGCGGCGGCCTTGCCGCCCAGGACGGTCGCAGGATTCTCCGGCAGGTCGTCGGTGCAGCGATAGAAGAGGGCGTTCATGACAGGCGCAGGAGGAGCGGCACCACACCGAGCGTGAGATAGAGGGCGAGGGTCCAGAGGCCGGAGGCAACGGGAAAGAGCTTGGCCAGCCGCGGCCAGGGACGGGCAATAAACAGGGCGCACAGGATGGTCGCGGCCAGGGCGAGCGGGCCGAGGACGAGTGCGAACGGCGTGGCAAACGCAATTCGCTGTGCGGCCAGCCAGGCGCACGCGAGGGTTGCGATGACGGCGGACAACCAGGCCAGCGTGGCCATCGGGCGGCCCCACAATACCGTGTAGGTTTCGACACCCGCCTCCTCCTGGTCCGGCGTGCGGATTTTCCGACCAAGTTCGATGACCAGTCCGTTGCAGAAACTCGCCGCGAGGAACCAGAACAACCCCGCGGGCATCGGCCCGCCGGCAACGGCCCAGTCGCAACCGGTGGCGAACCAGTCTACCAGCGGCATGATACCCATGTGACTGAAGAGGTAGATCACGGGGCGCGCCTTCAGCCAGCGCCGGGCGAAAAATTCCCGGCTCATCAACGCGAAGTAGATCCACGTGACCAGCAGCAGTGCCGGCAGTCGGAGATCGAGACTCTCGCCGGGCGCGCGGTGCAGGGCGGCGAGAGCGAGCGTCAGCAGAAGCTGAATACAGCCCACCATGACGCCGACGAGGAGGAGTTCCGGCAGCCGCACGAGGCCGCGGGGAACCGGACGATACGGACGGTAGCGGGCGTCTTCTTCGGCGTCCTTGAACTCGTCGGCGATGCGCAACAGCAGAAACGAACCGAGCGAAACCAGGAAGGCCACGGCATAACTGCCCACGGCCGGTGCGCTGGCGGCGCCACGCAGCAGCGCCGAGAAGCTGACGGCGGACGCGCTGAACGCGAACACGAGCGGCCCGTGAGCGAAGAGCGGGAAACGCTCCTTTTGATAGATCCACCAGCGGTTCATCGGCAGTGGGATCAGGACGATTGGTTCCGGCCGCGGGCGAGGCGTTGGTGCGCCTGGGTGAAGTGGCCGGCGCTGAGCGCGGCGATGATCGAGAGTTCACCCGCCAGCGCGACCGCCGCGCAAACTTCGGCAAACGCGCGGGCGTGGCCTGCCCCGGCGAGTCCCAGGATGTCGAGACAGGCGCGCTGGCTCGGCAGGCCGGTGCCTCCACCGACGGTGCCGACAACCAGGTTGGGCAGGGTAACGGCGGCGTAGAGCGCGCCGTCGGTTTCATCGACCTCAAACCGGGTGACGCCCACAGCGGCTTCGGACACGCACGCGGCGTCCTGTCCGCAGGCGATGAACAGCGCGGCGAGGCCGTTGGCGTAGTGGCCTTGCACGCCGATCGTCCCGCTGAGCACGCCGCCGAGGGCGGACATGCGCCAGTAGTCGACCATGCGCGCCGGTGTTGTGTGCAGGTGACGTTCGACCAGCCGGGCGGGCAGACGTGCTTCGGCCACGACTTTCTTGCCGCGCACGCTGAGGAACGATTGGGCGCTGGCTTTCTTGTCGCCGGACATGTTGCCCTCCACAAATGCGTACTGCGGTCGGACCGGACAATGGGCGGCGAGGTGATCACAGACCGCCTGGGCGGCGATCGTGACCATGTTTTGCCCGGCTGCGTCGCCCGTGAGAAACTCGAGCTGCAGATAGACATGGTTGCCTTCGATCGCGAGGCGCAGGTCCTTGAGCCGGGCGAAACGTGAGGTGGCTTCCGCAGCCTGGCGAAGGTCGTTGTAGTGGCTGAGGCACCACTGCGCAAAGTTGCCGGCTTCCACCAGCGAGCGGAACGCGAACGCGGGCGCGCGGCTCACGCCCTCGTTGAGGAGCAAGGTCGTGCAACCACCGGCCGCGGTGAGCACGCAGGCGCCGCGGTGATAACTCGCCACCAGCGCGGCCTCGGTTGTCGCGAGGGGAACGTAGTAGTCGCCCTGCGCGGCGAGTCCGTTGATGCGCAGCGGGCCCGCCAGCCCGACCGGCACCTTTACGGTTCCGATGAAGTTCTCAATGTTGCGCGCAAACGTTTCGTGCTGCTCGACACTCGTTTCATCCGCGAGTTGGGGACGCGCGGTGGCAGCGTGGGGCAGCAGGGCCCAGCGCCGGTCCAACGCGGCGGGATCCGTCTGGGTGGCTCCGGGCACGCGTGGCGGGGGACGCGGCTCGGTTTTCGGCGCCATGCGCCGCGCGATCTCTTCGGGGGTTAAATGCCCCGCAAAGCTCTGCGCGTGGAGCTGCGCGGTCGAGTGGGAGGCGGGCATGCGGCCGAGCCAACGCAAACGACCCGACGTCCTCAAGCGTCGGGTCAGGTTGGCGGCTGGGCCGATCGGCCCGGGCCAGCCTCCGAAGGGGAATGGCTGAGTCGCCGGGCGCCAGGCCCGCGCGACCTCGCGGCTGCGACTAGACCGCCGCCGTCTGCGCGGCAGCGCGCGGTGTGGCCGGAGCCGAGCCGGGAGCCGGGTTGGTCACCGAGCAGATGCGAATGCGGCGAACACCTCCCGGCGTTTCCCAGTCGATCTCGTCGCCCTCGCTGTAACCGAGCAAAGCCGTGCCGATCGGGGCGAGGACCGAGAGCCGCTGCTGGTCCGCGTCGGCATGATCCGGATACACGAGCGTGTAGGTTTCCCGTTCGCCGGTTTCCACGTCCTCAAACTCCACGCGCGACTCGATGCGCACGACGCGAGGCGGCATCTCATGCGGTGCGACCACGGCGGCGCGCTCCAGTTCGCCCAGCAACTGCCGGGCCGTGGCGGCGAGGCGGCTTTTGCCGGAGACGAGGCTGGCGGCGAGCCAACGGATTTGAGTGTATTCGGACGAGGAGACGTAGATCGTTTTCTTCATTTGAGTGAGGGCTGTGATTTCAGGGCTGGACGCTGGTGCGCGGGAAAAGCCTCACGGGAATGCCGCAGGCGCAGCCGGTGGTTTTCCGGCGTGGAAAAGATGCGGCCGCGATTAGCCGTTCGCGCGCACGCTCAGTGCAGGGGTGTTCGCCCGATCACCGACTCTGAGGAATCCAGCGCGGTCTTCGCCGCGCGGCCTAACTTCAGAGTCCGGGATCGGGTGTGCCCGGACAGGTCGACAACAACATGCCCAAGAGGGGGTAGAGCAGTTGATAGCCGATGCGTTTCATGTCCGGTGATTGGTAACAGCTTTTAATGTGTGGCGATTTCCGGGAAATGCAACCCGGAATCCGTTCTCCCCAAGTCGTCTGTTCTGTAGCGCGCCGGGCACTACGAGATCAGCGCAACCATTCCGGCCGTTGTACGATCTGCCGCAGCCGCTGACCAATATTCTGGGCGAGGGCGATCATCTCGCCAGCCTCCCGCGGAGGCAACAGGGCGCGGCACTGCCGCTCCCAAAGATCGAGCCAGGCCTCGAAATGCTCCTCCTCCAGCCCCAGCGGCACGT
Source organism: Verrucomicrobiota bacterium (assembly GCA_023386835.1). GTDB lineage: Bacteria > Verrucomicrobiota > Verrucomicrobiia > Opitutales > Opitutaceae > Actomonas. Next base: position 30,975 of record JAEWIY010000138.1, on the reverse strand, counting down.
GCCGCGCCGGCATCGGCCCGCTGTAGCGAATCGGGCCGCCGGTGGCGCCGCTCCAGAAATCCGCAATTTTCTCCAGATGCGCGGGCCAGTCCTCGATCCGCGCGGTGAAAATGGGCCCAATCGTCCGGTGTTGGCGCACATCCGCATAAAAGCGGCGCAACAGTTGTTGCAGCGCGGGCCGTCCGCCCAGCCGTTCGTAGAGCGGCCGGTCAGCAGGAGGCGTAGAATCGGGCGGCGGCATGGTGTACAAGATAACGCGAGAAACCGGATCTGCACTTGATCCAGGTCAATCCTTGCGAGGATCGCACGAAAGTCCGGTTCAATCCTCGATCTCCGGCATCGAACAAGCCGGACTCGCATATCCCACCGCCGGACGGGACCCTGTGTCGGGCAACGCCGCCGCGGCCTCTTGCACCAGTTCCGCCAGGATCGTGCGATGGCAGTGTTTCGGATCCTCACAATAGCAGCCGAGGTTGATCGGCTGTTCCCGCGACAGAGCGGCGAGCAGTTCAATCACCTGCCGTGGCGCCGGTTCTTTCATCTCGCGACGATAACGGCGGGCGAGGGTGGCGAACGTGATCTTACCCTGGCGAAACTCGGCCAGCAGAGCCGCACTTGGGCCCAGCATCGGCATCCAAACGGAGCCGTACCCACGCACTCCATACGCTTCGCGACGCACCCCGCGCGGCGGATGGCGGGTCACGCCGATGCTCAAGCCGGGCAGGTCGCGGGCTTCGCCGTAACGGTACGTCTGGATCGGCATGAGAACGGAGTGTGCGTGAAAGCGAACGCGCGGCAATGCCACGCACGCCCGGCCCACCGCTCACGACTGCGGTTCGGACGCCCGCGCCCAGATCGCGTCAACCTCGGCGGCGGTCGGCTCGTGCGGTTGGCTGCCGTTCAATTCGCGCCGGCGTCGGGCAAGGGTCTCGTAGATCCGTCGGCGCGCGCGATTGATCCCGCCGAGCGGTCGGTGCGCTTGCAGTCCATGCCAGGGGCTGAACGAGAGGTTCTCGCCGAACCGCTGTTGTTCTTCGCTGAGGTACGATTGCGCGGGCAGCCGCAGGGTGGCGACTTTGCGAAAAGGCGACTGATCCTCCGGCCACGCGGTGGCCGCATCTTCGATCGGCATGGAGCGCGGATCGGTCTGGAGCTGCACCATCAGGTCGAAGCGGGCCTCGCGCGTGCGCAGGTGTTCGGCCAGCGCGTGCCGCAAACGATGGCGCGGCTCGGGAGCCGGCGAAGTGACCGGCTGGTTGAACGTCAGGTCCGGCTGCATGGAGAGCTTCGCGGCGGTGGGGCCGAACTTGAGCGGAGTTGTCGTCCAATAGCGGATACGCAACGGGTTGTCCGGGCGTTTGCGGACCATGGCCCGCAGGATACGAAACCGGTAGTCGAAGGACACGCCGGCGCGCAGCACCGTCGCGGTGCGGGTAATCGGGCCGCCCAACATCACCCGCCGGAACGCGATCATCACCGGGACGAGGTCGGCGACATTGCGGGCAAAGAAGACCGGGTGATCGATCATCACGAGATCTTGCGTGCGTGCGTGCGGATTGCCGGTCAGCAGTCGCGGGCCGTCCACCTCCAGGATCTTGATCGAAAGGCCGTGCACGTCGGGCAACTGATCGTTGGACTGGCGGGCGTTGGAGAACCGGACGACGGCCGGGAACGTCCACGGTTCGGCGAACACGCCGTGCCGGTATTCCGGCGGCAGATTCGGTTCGACGATCAACTCGGCGCGCACGCAACCGTGTGGTTTGGGGTGCTGGCCGCGCGGGACCGGGCGTTTGCGGTAGTCGAGCTGCTCCTGGACCTCAGCCTGCAATGCCAGGAGGGCGTCGACCAACGCGCTTTCCGCCTCGGGCACCCATTCCTGGCCCAGGCCGAGCGGAGGCGACATCGGAGCGGTGGAAGAGGGAGGATCCGCAGCCATGGCGGAGCGTTGGACCCACGCTCCTTGGAGAGGTGCGGGATGGCGGCACATGCCGCCACCCCGGAGCACGGGATCCCTCTTTGATCGTTTCGGCTTGGAGCCCCGCTTTGAGCGAATGGGCCACGTGACGCGCGCGAAACCCGGAAACGTTCTCACCCGGGGGCTAACGCCTGCAGGGGTGGCGCAATCGTGCTTGCCAGTGGTATCGGTGCGTGGACACTCGCCATGAGCGCCGATCCGCGCTCGCCGACCCGACTACCACCTACACGCACGCACGGGCAGCTGCCCGTTTTCGTATGGACGACACGCCCACCCACGAGGAGCCGAAGAAGGATTTCAACAAGCTGGATCTCACCCAGCTGCAGAGTTTCAGCTTCGGAACACAATGGACCCAGGACAAGGCGGACACCTCCGGCCGGTCAGGTGGTCGCGACCGGGATGACCGTCCGCGCCGTGAAGGCGGGCCGGGAGCGGACGCCAAGCGGGATCGCCGCGGCTTCCGTCGTCCACAAGGTGCGCCGGGCGGTGGTGGCGGAGGCGGATTGGGTGGTCCCGGCGGGGGCGGGGAGCGTCGCGAAGGCGGCTTCCAGCGCCGGGAAGGTGGCCCCGGTGGTGGGCATCGCGAAGGAGTCGGTCCGCGCGAAGGTGGACGTCCGCCGTTCCGCGGTCCGCGTCGCGAGGGTCCGGGAGGTGGTTACGGTCGTCCGCCGCAGGAGCGCGGTCCGTACATCAGCCCGCACTTCAACGTTACTTTCTATCCGGAAGACGCGAGTTTCACCGCGTTGGCGAAGACGATCCGGGCGTCCTGCCGGACATTTGAGCTCTTCGACATTGCCAAGACGGTCATCGGCAAGAACGACCGCTTTGTCGTGGTGGTGCAGCGGAAGACGCCGGAAGGTGAAGCTCAGGCCGCCGAGGGCGCGACCAAACAACCGCTCTACGTGGCGCTGGCCGATGGTCTGCCGTTCGAAAGCGAAGAAGCCGCCGTCAACCATGCGCTGACGCAGCACCTCGACCGGTTCTTTGACGCAGCTGAAGCCGAAGTGGAGCCGCCGAAAGGCAATTTCCAGGTGATCAACAAGTGCGGCGTGACGGGTGAACTGCTCGGGCCGCCGAATTATCACCGCTACAACCAGATCGTCCAGCAGCACCACACCAACCGGCTGCCGCGGATGCCGTTCGAAGTGTTCCGCTCCCGGATTGAATCGGTGCGTGATCCCGAAGTGGTGAACCAGTGGCTGGAGAAGATGAAGAAGGTCACGCGATACACCTGGAAGATGGACCGCCCAGCGACCCCGGCTCCGGCCGCTCCGGCCGCGGAAGCGCCGGCTGAAACAGCTCCCGCCGAAGGTGGCGAGGTCGCCCCGGCGGCCGAACCGGCCGCGGAAGCCCCGGAGGCCACGCCGGCTCCGTCGGGTCCGACGTTCGACTCACTGGCCGACGCGCGCGTTTACCTGCTCACGCAGGCGCGCGACAAGGTGGTGCGTCCCGTCGAGCACGCTCGTTTTCACGGTCGGGTGCTCGAGCAGATGCCGGACAGCGAGATCAAGCGGGCCGTGGAAGGTGCGCTGGAGCGTCAGCGCCGCTTCCCGCTCGACACGGCGAACGCGCTGCGTGGCCGTCTGCGCCGGGAAGGGTTCACGATCTTCAAAAAGGGCTCGAAGGGCATCAGCTATGTCTGCGCCGTGAAGCGGAAATTCCGCGTTCCGGGACAGACGTTTGCCGAAACGATCGGGCAGCTGATCGCGTTCATCGAGGCGCAACCGATGGTCAAGGCGAGCGAGCTCTCGCAGAAGTTCCTCGGGCTGGCCGCCACGGCGGGCGCCGAGGGCTCCTTGTCGCTCGAGGATCAGCAGCGCATCAGCCGGATGCAGGGCGACCTGCGTTGGCTGGTGACCGAGGGCTACGTCACCGAGTTTATGGACGGCAGCCTCTTCGCGCCGCCGCCGATGGTCGAAGCGCGCAAGCGCGAGCTCGAGTCGGGCGAGGGTGACCTGGAGAACTTCCCGGAAGCTCAGGCGAGCGCCCCGGCCGCTCCGGCGCAAAGCGAAGGCGAGCAACCTGCTTCATCCTCTGCCGAGAGCGAGCCCGCGGCGGAGTCGGAAAACGTCGCGCCGAGCGAAGCGCCCACCGAGGGAGTGCGTCCGGCGCCTGAGTCGGAGCCGGTGCAGCCGGAAATGCCGGAGCCCGCGCCACCCGCCGAGCCCGTCACGCCTCCGGCCGCTTCCGAAGGCGACGACGCGAGCGAAAAGCCGCAGGCCTAAGCGTTCGCGGTTGACCGTGTGGGTCGGGCGCCTTTCGTGCGCCCGATTCCCGCGTCTGCCGACCACTCCGAGGCCTAAAGCTTGAGGCTTAAGGCTTTAGGTTTAACGCCTAGAGCCTAAAGCTTAACGCTTAACGCCTAGCGCCTAACGCCTAGCGCCTCCTGCCTACTGCCTCCGCAACTGGACGCGGTGCGTCTGGTCGGGGCAGATCGCCAGGTCGAAATGCCAGGCGGAGGTCGGTATCCAGCCGGCAATGCGTTCGGGCCATTCGATCGCCAGCACCCAGGGCGTGACGAGAAAGTCCTCGAGCATGAGCGCATCGAGTTCGTGCTCATCGCCCAGCCGGTAGGCGTCGAGGTGAACCAACCGCGCCCGGGCGCCGCGGTGCACGTTAAAAAGCGTGAAGGTCGGGCTCGTCACCGGCTCGGTCACACCGAGACCGCGGGCCAGCCCCTGCACCCATGTCGTCTTGCCCACACCCATCGGGCCGTGCAGGGCCAGGATGGTATCGGGCGGCAGCGCCCGGCCGGCGGCCTCGGCCAGTGCCTGGCTCTCGTCGGCACTGCGGGTTACGGCCCCGGCGCGCAACTTATCCCAGATGCTCGTAGCCATGGTGGTCGGCCCAGTTGATGTATTCATCGCTTGGTGACGACGAGGCAGCCTGTTCAAACCGGCCCAGGCAGCTCAGCTTGAGGCGGAAGGCTTTCTTCCACTCCGCTTCGAAGGCGGTGCGGTCCGTGCGACCGTCGACGACGAAGAGCAGTTCATAATCTTCGCCGTCACTCAGCGCGTGGGCCAGCGGGGAGCGGCCGGTTTGTCGCGCGAGCCGGCGGGCGGCGGCGCTGATCGGGACGCTCTGTGAACGCACACGGGCCACGCAGCCGGTCGGCGTGAGCGCAGAGAGGTCCTTGGCAATGCCGTCGCTGACGTCCATCAGCGCCCGCACTTCCGGGCGGGCGGCCAGCCACGCGCCCTCGGTCATTCGTGGGGTGAATTTCCAATGATGCCCGAGCAGGCTGCCGCCGAGCCGTCCGGTCACGTAGATCCAGTCGCGCGGGCGCGCGCCCACCCGTGTGACGGCGCGGTTGGTCGTCGCCTCGCCCAGCAACGTCAGCGTGGCAACCAGCCCGCCCTGGTGTCGCGCCACGTCCCCACCGATCACTGGCACGTGGTAGCGCCGCGCGATCCGCGCGAGCCCGCGGTAGAAGTCGGCGAGCCACGGCACGCTGACCTGCTCGTCCAACGCCAGCGCAATCACCGCGGCGCGGGCGCGGCCGCCCATTGCGGCGACGTCGCTCAGGTTGCGCTTGAACAACTTTTCGCCGACGCCCCGGGCGGGAATTGAGTCGTCAAAGTGTTCGCGGTAGATCACGGGATCGACCGTGATGAGCTGCAGTCGCGGTGAACCGGATACCACCGCGCAGTCATCGCCGATGCCCGCCGGGCTTTTGGGACTGGTCGAACCCAGCCACTGGCGGATGAGGTGAATCAGGCGCGTCTCGCCGAGCTTCGAGACGGCGTCGTCGGGCGTTTGGGCGAACGGCTTCATGGCTCAGACCGTCACGCCGGCCAGCAGCAGCAGGATCGTATTCAGGTTGAACAATCCATGCGCGATGATCGGCACCAGGATCCGACCGGAGCGTTCGTAGGCCAGGGCGAACGCGATGCCGAGCACCACCAGGGGAGCGAAGGCGGCAAAATTGCCGTGCAGCAATGCGAAAACGACCGCCTGCAGGCCGAGTGCAACCGGTCGTGGGATGCGCGTGCGCAGGAAGCGGAAGATGCCGGCGCGGAAGATCAGCTCTTCAACGACCGGCGCCACCAATACGGCCATGAAGACGACAACACCCACGAGGGCGGGCGAGTCGGCGCGGCGGAACAATTCTACCAGTTCCTGCTGATCGAGCGGGAAACCAAAACGCTCGAGCAACCACGTCCAAAGCAGGTTGAGGGCGAGCAGGACGGGCAGGGCGGTGACGAGCGTGGCCGCACCACCAAGGAGCGGATTCGGCCGGCCGGGGACGGAGTCCGGTCCCTCGATCGCGTGCACCTTGTGCCGCAGCGCGAACACGCCGATGCAGACGCCGACCAAGAGACCGCCTTGGAAAAGCGCCCCGTGCAGAACGAGTCGGAAATCGGCCTCCAAATCGCGACTCAGCGGCGAGACGAGCGCGCCGAGCAGAACCTGGCAGGCGAGACTGCCCAGCAGCACGGCGAGGCTGAGCAGACCAAAATCAAACCAGGAAATCGCCCAAGGCTGGAGGCGTTGGGGAGCGGCGCGGCCCGCGGGCGAGAGGACCAGCCGCCAGAGGAGGAACAGGCCGACCAGCAGCAGCAGCAGCTGGCTGAGGCCGGCGACGACGAGGCCGGGAGTCAGGTTCTCCGGCATGTCGACGCTTACTGGATACGGCCGTCGCCGAACACCACCCGCCCGTTCACCACCGTCCAGTGCACGCGGCCGTGGAGGCGGCGGCCGTGCCAGGGGCTGTTGGAGGACTTGCTGAAGCCGGCCCTGGCATCGTACGTCCACTCCTCGTCCGGCGAGAACACGCAGATGTCGGCGGGTGATCCGGGGGTCAGGCGGCCGGCGGGCAGCCGCAGGATGTCCGCGGCCTTGCGGGTCAGCAGGTCGATAACGTGCGGCAGGGCGAAGCCGTTCTGGCGCGCGAGGATGTCAAGCGAAACGGGCAGCGCGGTCTCCAACCCGATGATACCGTTGGGCGCGTAGTCGAACTCCTTGTCCTTCTCGTAATCGGTGTGTGGTGCGTGATCCGTCGCGAGGCAGTCCAGCGTGCCGTCGCGCAGGCCGGCGATCAGCTCCTGCCGGTCGACCTCGGTGCGCAGCGGCGGGTTCATCTTGAAGTTCGTGTCGTAGTTCGCGAGCGCGTCGTCGGTCAGCGCGATGTGGTGCGGCGTGGCTTCGGCCGTCAGCCGCACACCGCGGGATTTGGCGCGCCGCAGGATTTCGACGGAGAACTTGGACGAGATGTGCTGCAGGTGAATGTGCGCGCCCGTGTACTCGGACAGGATCGCATTGCGCGCCACGATGAGGTCCTCGGCCGCGTTGGGCCATCCGCGCAGCCCGAGGCGGACCGACATCTCGCCTTCGTTCATCACGGCACCCTGCGTCATGGAGTGATCCTGGCAGTGGTCCATGATCGGCAGGTCGAACATCTTGGCGTACTCGAGCGCGCGCCGCATCAGTTCGTTGCTCTGCACGCAGTCGCCGTCGTCGGTGATGGCGACGACCCCGGCGCGCTTGAGCGAACCGATGGGTGCGAGCGCCTGGCCCTTCATATCGACGGTGATGCACCCGGTGGGGTACACCTTCACAACGGCGTCACGTTTGATCGCGTCGTTGATGAACTGGATCGTGCCGGCGGTGCTCGCGGGCGGCGAGGTGTTCGGCATGCAGACGACGGTGGTGAAGCCGCCGGCGGCCGCAGCGCGCGTGCCGGTGGCGATGGTTTCCTTGTGCGTCTGGCCGGGCTCGCGGAAATGCACGTGGATGTCGACGAGGCCGGGGCAGGCCACCAGTCCACGCGCGTCGATCACCGTTGCTTTTTTCCGCTCGGCGGCGGAGAGGTCCTCCACGAGGACGCCGTCGTTGATGAACAGGTCGCCGGTCGCGTCACGGCCACTGGCCGGATCGATCACGCGGGCTTCTTTGATCCAAAGGCTCGGCATGGAAGGGATGGGCGGCGGGATGCGCGGGCGAGGCGGTTCAGGCGGCGGGGGTGACGTACTCCGGCTGTCCGCCCGAGCACAGGTACAACACGGCCATGCGGACCGCGATGCCGTTGGTTACCTGCTCGAGGATGACGCTGCGGTCTCCGTCGGCCAGGTCGCTGTCGATCTCGACGCCGCGGTTGATCGGGCCGGGGTGCATGATGATGGCCTGCGGGTTGAGCCAGGACGCGCGCGTCTTGTTCAGGCCGAACATGCTGGTGTATTCACCAAGGGACGGGAACATGCTGGCGGTCTGACGCTCGTGCTGGATGCGGAGCAGCATGACCACCTCTGCATCCGCCAAGGCACTACGCAGGTCGTGCGAGACCTTCACGCCCATGGACGTGAACCAGTGCGGCACCAGCGTCGAGGGGCCCACGATGGTGACATCGGCGCCAAACTTGACCAACGCATGGATGTTCGAGCGCGCGACGCGGCTGAACAGGATGTCGCCGAGGATCACGACGCGGCGGCCGCGCAGGCTGCCCAGGCGCTCGCGCATGGTGAACGTATCCAGCAAACCCTGCGTGGGATGTTCGTGGGAACCGTCGCCGGCGTTGATGACCGGGATGTTCAGAATCTTCGAAAGGTAGAGCGGAGATCCGGCGGCGGAGTGCCGGATCACAATCATGTCGGCCTGCAGGGCCTGGATGTTCTCCGCGGTGTCGCGCAGCGTTTCCCCCTTGGTGGTGGACGAGCTCTTGTCGTCGAGCGAGATGACGTCGGCGGAGAGCCGCTTCGCGGCCATGTCGAACGCCATGCGCGTGCGCGTGCTCGGCTCGAGAAAGAGATTCACGATGGTCTTGCCGCGCAGGGCGGGGACCTTCTTCACACTGCGGCTGAGGATCTTCTTGAATGCGGCCGCGGTGGCGTGGATCTGCTCCAGTTCGTCGAGCGACAGCTCTTCGAGGGTCAACAAATGTCGGCGGGTCCAGGGCATCGGCGGCGGGAGTTAGGAAGCGTTGGTCTTCGCGGCAATGACCGCCGCGGCATCCTTCGACGGATCGTCGGGATCGAGTTTGACGACGACCTTCTGATCGGGGGTTGTGGTCAGCGTGACCCCGATGTAGTCGGCTGCAAACGGTAGACGACGGCCGCCGCGGTCGATCAGGACGGCGAGTTCCACCGCGGAGGGACGTCCGTGGTCGAAGAGCTCATCCAGCGCCGCCTTGACGGTGCGGCCGGAGAAAAGCACGTCGTCGACCAGGATCACCTTCGCGCCCGTGACGTCGACCGGGATGAGGGTGGGCGCGAATTCCTTCGGAATCGGATTTCGTCCGATGTCGTCCCGGTGGAAGGAGATATCCAACGTGCCGGTACGGGCTCCCAGCGCCCGCCCGAGGCGGCGGTTGAGCTCGATGCCTCCGTTGGCGATGCCCAGGAGCAGCACACCCGGCTCGGCGCCATGGCGCGCACGAATGGCGGCAGCCAGGCGGTCAATGGCAGCGTGAAGATCGTCGGCGGACAGGCTTTGGGACGCGGGCACGAGCCCCGGTTTTGGAGGTGGGGCTGCAGGCGGTAAAGCGTGAAAGCGGCCGAGCCTCCTGGCTCAGGCGAGCCACTGACGGAGATCGTCGTCCTGATGGATGGCGGTGCCTCCCTGATAGTCGGTCGCGAGCAGTTGGTGAAACTCCGGTTCGAGGAACCGCTGGCAGTGCAGGAGCACCTTGGCATGGTGCCCCGGCGCGCGGACCAGCCGTCCAAGGGCTTGGTTCACCTTCTGGATTCCAGGAATGCGATAGACGCGCCGTACGGCCGCTTCGCGGTGGTGACCAGCCTCCATGATCGCGGCGAGGCGGGCGCGTTGGCTCGCGTTCACCTCGGGCAGGGCCGGACCGACCACCATCGCGTGGGAAACACGCCCGCCGAGCAGGTCGATGCCCTCGGCAAAACTGCTGCCCAACACCAGCAACAGGGCGGCGCGGCGGGAGAGCATCTCTTGCATCCAAGCGGTCTGGGCCGCCAGATCCGCTGCGCGGGGTTGTAGCGCCACGGCGGCATCACCGCCGATCCGGGTCAACTCACGGACGATCGCCTCCGCGTAGGAGAAACTCGGAAAGAACACGGCGACCGGTCCGGCGGCGGCCTGCTGCAAGGCGGCCACGGTTTGCGCGGTGGTCGCGTGGTGGCGCTCACGAAACTGGTACCGCGTGTCGACCCGGGCGTCGTAGGCAACGTCATACGCGCCGACGCGCCAGGGCGTGTGCGCGGTAACGAGTTCCAGGCGCTCGGTCTCGCGGGTTTCCTCCACCCGCAGGAGCTCGGCGCCGCTCGCGAGCTGCCGGTACAGCTGTTTGGTGGCCTTTTTTGTCAGGGTGCCGAGCCGTGCCGGTGCGGTGCGCGTGGGGGCACTTTTCACGGTGGGCGGGGGACTCGACACCCCGCAGCTCGCGGCGAAGGCGTCGATCGGACCAAACGTGGCGCTGGCGAGCACCACTCCACCAAACGAGCGCAGCGACGACCCGATCACGCTCGCCGCATCAAGACAGGTCACCTGCAACTCGCCGGCGCGTGCGCTCCACCACAACCGCGGCAGATCGGGCAGGGCGAGTTCCTCCGCGAGCGACGGCATTCGCCAGAGCGCCTCCATCGTGGCGGGACCGAGTTCCGCCGGATCAAGCGGCGTTTGCGTCACATGGCGCGCGATTTCGTCGATCAGGTGGCGCGCGTCGTCCTCGTCGGCGAGAGGCAGACCTTCGTTGGGACGAAGGCGTTGCAGGAAGTGCGTCCAGTGATCCCAACCTGTGACGAGGCCGCTGACGGCGCGGATCCGGTGCAGGTCGCCCGCGACTTGGCCGGCGGTGACTGCGTCGAAGCTGGCTGAATACGCGTCAGCCACGCGCGGCGGCAGGTTGTGCGCTTCATCGATGACGAGCAGCGTGGTGGCCGGGTCCCAGCCCGGTTGATTGGCGAAGAGTCCGCGCACGCGTGGCGCAAAGACGTAGTTGTAGTCGCCGATCCACACATCCTGAAAAGCGAGGGCGACGCGGGTGATCTCGTACGGGCAAATGCCCGCATCACGACCGGCCGCACGCAGAGCGGGCAGATCGCGGCCTTCGTTTTCCGTCAGATAGAAACGGGCGAGCCCGCTTTTCGCCCAACGAGTTTCCAAGTCTGCCAGGAAACGGCATTCGTCTCGCACACAGTGAAACGTGTGGTTGACGCAATGCTCGCCCTTGTTGCGCACCTGCCAGACTGCGACGCGCGAAGCCGACGCCCCGCCGGGAAGGTCGGCGCGCGGTTCGGTCATGGTCGCGAGGGTTTGTTGCACCTGCAGCTGCCCGGTGGACTTGCCGGTCAGATAAACAAGCCGTTCGAAACGACCCTCGCGCAGCGCGGCCAGCGCCACCTCGAGCAGAACGCCGGTTTTGCCAAATCCGGTTGGCGCTTCGAACGCGACGATCCGGTGACGCTGCAGAGCCTGCGAGAGTTCGGCCTCCGTGGTTTCCTGGCCGGGGCGACGCGTCGCGAAGGCCGGTCGAAATTGCAGTCCGCGCAGGCGTTCCCGCGCCCGCCAGCGCAAATCGAGGAATTGCGTGACGCTCTCGAGCCGCGCCGTGAACAACAGCTCGTCCGTGCGTGTGAGGCCAACATTCTGGGACAGACCGCTGTCCGCTTCGACGAAGACCAACTCCGCGCGGACTGGCGTTTCCGGTGCGGCAAGACGGCGCAGGGCGACGTACGCGGACAGCTGCGCGAAATACGAGGGATAATCGGTGCGCAGGTTTTCCTCGGCGAGCGGCAACGCGGCGGTGACCGTCTTGATCTCGCGCAACAGCTGACCACCTGCGGCGTCGGGCACGATCTGGTCGATGCGTCCGGTCAACGTGATCGTCCAGCCGCGGTGAAACACGGCGCCGTTGATCGGCACTTCAAACCGCGCGCCGGCATGATCCGACGTGGCCTGCGATTGAAGTTCACGGTGCCAGTAGGAGCCGAGCTGCGCACGCCACAGCCCGGTCGGCCCGTCGCCCCCTTCGCGTGGTCCGATGGCAAAATCGGCGAATTCGCCGACGCTCAGTTCGGCGGTGCGTTGGACGAGATCGAAGTTCAACGGAAAGGCAGCCTGGATCCGGTGCGGTCGGGCGCGAGGGTCAAGGCAGAGGCGAGACGGAGCGTCACCATGATTCCGCGACAATTTCGGTGTGTCCCCGGAGGTACTCTTCGAGCCGGCGCTGCAGGAAGGTGACGCGCTCGCGCGGGAGGGTGAGTTCGGCGACGGGTTGGTTGAGCAGCTGTTGCACCTCCTGCCGATCCGCGGAAGGCAGGGTGGGGAACCAGTGCTGCTTGAGCGGATGCCCCTCGTCGCGGGCAAAACGATACAGGGCCTTGAAATAAACCACGTCCGGGCGTTCGGAGCGCGCGAAGGCCTCAAGCGCGTCGTGGAGAAGCTGATACACGGCGGGGCGGCCGGTTTCATCGACCGGATTGCGTTGGACAAGCGCGGTCAGCGCGCTGGCGGCCTGGAGAGCGTCGTAGCGGCGGCCGATCTCCACGGGACGATGGAGCACCCGGGCCTCCTTCAGGAACCATGTGCCGGCGTTGCCCGCCTCGAGCGTCAGCGTGGCCTCGTCAAAGAGGTCCAGCACGGTCGCGCGCGGCGACGGTTTGCGACTGACGCGTTGCAGGACACGCTGGTTGCCGTGTTCAGCGGAGAAGGTGGCCAGCGCCTGAAAGTTCTCCGCGGGCGGGTACTTGACCAGGACGATGGCGTCGGTGCTGACAGACGGTCCCGCCACGGTCACAGCGCGCGTTCGGCGCCCGTCGGTTCCGCCGTGTTGGCGGCCACAAGTTCTCCCGGCGGCAACGCGCCGTTCGGCGTGGGCCAGGTGGGAGTGACCGCGCCGCCGGAGATAACCAGCTTCATTGCGTCGCCCACAGTCATGTCGAGCACGGTGATATCCTGCCGGGGCACGAGCACGAGGAAACCGGAGGTCGGGTTGGGCGTGGTCGGCACAAACACGGTCCACACTTCTTCTGCGGTTCGCGCCTGTACCTCGCCTTGAGCGCGGTTGGTCAGGAAACCGATTGCGTAGGACCCGGTGCGGGGAAACTGGATCAGCACGACTTTCTCGAACACGTTTCGCTTCTGCGCGCTGAACGTGTCGACGATCTGCTTAACCGTGCGGTAGACCGTGCTCACGCCCGGGATGTTTTCGATCAGCCGTTCGGTCATTTGGCCGAAGTAGTGACTGATCACATACCGGGAGCCGTACCCGAGCAGCGTGATCAGCGCCAGGACAAGGGCCGTCGTGATGACATCGAGCACCAGCCCCATGCCCGGATAACCGGCGAGTTGCTCAGGCAGGTAGAAGAAGAAAATCGGCCGGAAGGCGCCGCCGACGCGGTCGATCAGCCAGGAAAAGACTAACCAGGTGACCGCCAGGGGCGCGAGCAGGACGAGCCCGGAAAGAAAGGCGGTGCGCAGCGACGCGAATCGGGAGGCGGTCGACATGAAGGTTGGCCAAGCGTGAGGCATCGGTCGATCATCGCAAGTGGCATCCGGTGCTCACCTACGCCGGGGACGACCCGACGGCGACCTGCCGGTCCGCGGAGCGCAATTCGATTGCGGGGCGACTTACCGCTTGGCGGAGCGCCGCCCGCGTGTGGCCGCGGGTTTCCAGCTGAACAACGGTTCCCGCAAGAGCGGTTCGAGCTGTCGCATGGCGCGCGCTTCGGCGGCCCGCATCTTGCGCTTCTTGGCAGGCTCCAGGTCGTCGTAACCGGCCAGGTGCAGCCAGCCGTGCACCACGTAAAGCGTCAGCTCGCGGCTGAATTCGTGACCGTGCTGGGTCGCGAAATTTTGTGCGGTGTCGGCGGATACGCAGATCTCGCCGGCGGTTCCGAAGGTGGGTTCACCCTCGAAGGTGATCACATCAGTCGTGCTGGGGTCCGCCAGAAAGTCGCCGTGAAGCTGGGCGAGTGCAGGATCGGTCAGGAACGCGATCGACAACTCGCCGGGGGGCGGGCCGCCGCCAAACCGTTCCGCGGCCGCGGAATCGAGGGCGTAAATCGCCTGTTGGAGCCGCGGCCGGTCGACCCGCAAACGCGGATGGGCAACCTGAATCGAAACTTCGCGCGATGGGGCCAGCGTCACCGGGGCGGCGGACGCCCGTTTGGCCTGGGGCTTACGCTGGGCCGCTTTGCGGGGACGCGGACGAGGGGACTTCTTCACGCCCGCACCTGCTCCGCTGAACCAGCCGGGCCGCGAGCCGGTTGACCGGTCGGATAAGCGATGCGCGAGTGCAGCATGTTCAGGAGCGTAAAATTGAAGCTGCTCTTGATCCGCGTGATCTCGGCGAAAGTCAGGGGCGATTCGTCCAGCTGCCCGTCGGCGATGTGGTCACCCACAATCTTGTCGATCAACTCCGCCAAACCCTGCGGCGTGACCTTCTGCAAGGAGCGCGATGCGGCTTCACAGCCATCGGCCAACAGGATGATCGCACTCTCCTTAAACTGCGGGCGGGGGCCGTCATAACGGTAGGTCGCCTCACTGACCGGCACGGGCTCCAGTCCCGGCGCGAGCGAATTACGCGTCCCGGGGAACGGCACCGGCGCGGCGCTCGAAGCAGGTGGCCGCGTGGCTGAGCCCAAGGCGCGGTGATAGAAGTATCGGATCAACGACGTGCCGTGGTGCTGGCGGATCACGTTGATCACCACACGCGGCAGGCGGTACTGCAGCGCGAGGTCCACGCCTTCCTTGACGTGGCTCTTGATGATCAAGGCCGAGAGCGACGGGTTGTTGAAGTCGTGCGGATTGACGCCGTCGCGCTGGTTCTCGGCGAAATACTCGGGTTTCACCAACTTGCCGATATCGTGGAAGAGCGCGCAGACCCGGGCGCGCAGCGGATTGGCGCCAATGGCGTTGGCCGCGTTTTCGGCGAGCTGTGCGACGACCAGCGAGTGGTGATACGTGCCCGGCGCTTCCATCTGCATCCGGCTGAGCAACGGGTGATTGTAGTCCGTCAGCTCCAGCATCGTGATGTCTGTGGTGCGCTTGAAGAGCGACTCGAGCAGCGGCAGGAGGCCGACCACGACGATGCCGGTGAGCACGCCCGTGGAGAGTCCGCCCACCATCTGCTTGAGCACGGTCAACGGCGGCAGGCGGTCGATCACCCCGATCAAGAAGGCGAATGTCATGACGACGAACCCGCCAAACGTCGTGGCACGGACAATACTGCCACGCTGGCGCGTCAGGCGGACGCAGTAGATCGCCACCATCGACGCGAGGAAGGTCAGCACCAGCAGGTCGAGCCGGTTGCCGTAGATGACGCCGGTGAAAATCGAGATCAGCAGCGCCATGAAGACGGCCGAACCGGCATCAATCAGGATGGCGACAATCACCGGGGCCAGCGCCGTGGGCGCCAAATAGGGCAGAAGAGCGGCGGCGGCGGAGTTGCTGATGAAGTAAGCCGTACCGCCAAGTGAATACGTCGCCCGCACCAGCGTGAGGTTGAGCATGACCACCAACGCGAGCAGGCCGAGGCGGCTGTTGCTCTGCAGGGTTTCACGGTCCTCGAGTCGGATGTAGAACACGCAGGCCATCACCATCGCGAGCACGAGCAGGATCCGGCCGAACAAGTGCAGGTTGTCCGTCAGACCCGCGTCGCCGGTTTCCAGAAGGTGCTGCCGGTGCGCCACGAGCATTTCGTACTGCTCGGGTGTGACACGGGTGCCCGGCTCGATGATGGTCTCGCCGCGCTCGACTTTGACGACAACGGGTTTCATGGCCGCGAGCGCCGCCTCCTGCTGCCGTTTGGTTGCGGCCTGATCGTAAAGCAGGTTGGGCGTCAGCCCGTTGCGGAACAGTCGGAACAGGGAGAAGCTCGTTTCCGGTCCCAGACCCTCGGCGGTGATGTTGATGTGAAGCAGCGTCAGCGCCTCGTCGAGCGGCACAACCGTCTGCTGGCGAATCTCGCCCTCGGTGCCGGCGATTTGAAACGCGACGACTTCGCGGCTGTTGCCCGAGACCAGCATTGCGTTGTCCGGCACACCTTGGTCGTAGGTTTCGCGCAGGACGAGCAGCACACCTTGCACAAGTTTCTGCCGCTGGCGCGCGTCTCCGGCCTCCAATAAGGCCGCGACGTCGTTCAACGTCGCACGATAGGGCCCCTTCTCGTTGAAGCGCTCAACGATGGCCGCGAGGCGTTCCTGACGTTCCGACTGGCTGACTTCCGGATCGGGAAATTCTTTCTCCAGCGCCTCCAGATCGGAGAGCAGTTCACGGATGTTGATCTCGAACTGCCGCAGCGGCTCAAACTCGAGTCGGAACACGGGCGGTACGCGGTCACGAATCTCTTCGCGGGCCACGCGCGTCTGTTCGGCGCTGACGTAAGAGAACGGCCCGCTGGCCACGATGCGCACGGACGCCGCCTGGTTCGGCAGCACCGGCACGTTGACGGTGTTCACCCCGACGAAGCTGATCAGCACGATCGCTGCGACGGTCGCGACAAAGATCAGCGCGCCGATGACCCGGCTCTTTTCCAGAAACTGGACGAGCCCTGGCGGCGCCTCGCGTTTGCGGACGCGGCGCGGCGCACCACCGCGGAGAAGCCGGAAGTTGCGAAGGAGGTCCACGACTCGTTCAGCCGAGGCCCGGTGCGGACTCGGTGTTCATCGGGTTTTGGTAGCGGGCGTAGGCGTCGATGATCTTCTGCACGAGGGGGTGCCGGACCACGTCGGCACCACTGAAATGATGGAACTCTATTCCGGGAATGTCGCGCAAAATTCTCCCGACTTCCAGCAGCCCGGACTGTTTGGAGCGGGGCAGATCGACTTGGGTGACGTCGCCTGTGACCACCATGCGTGATTCTTCACCTAACCGGGTGAGGAACATCATCATCTGCTCCGACGTCGTGTTTTGCGCCTCATCGAGGATGATGAAAGCGTGAGGCAGGGTGCGTCCGCGCATGTAGGCGAGTGGCGCGATCTCGATGATGCCCTTCTCCGTGAGGCGTGCGACGTCCTCCGCGTCGATCATGTCGTGCATCGCGTCGTAAAGCGGGCGCAGGTACGGCAGGATCTTTTCCCGGAGATCGCCTGGCAGGAAGCCGAGGGCTTCGCCGGCCTCAACCGCCGGGCGCGTCAGGATGATGCGTTGAACCTCGTTCTTGAGCAGCGCCGAGATGGCCTGCGCCATGGCCAGATAAGTCTTGCCGGTGCCGGCGGGGCCGATGCCAAAAACCACCGGGTTCCGCTGCATCGACTGTAGGTAAAGCTTCTGGCCCAGCGTCTTGGGCACGATCGTGCGGCGCTGGGTGGTGATCACCAGCGGTTCGGCGAAAAGCGTGCGCAGCTGATCCGACTCCCCGCGGGCGATCATGTCGACGAACCGGTGGTAATCCGGCGTCCGGATGACCACGCCTTGGGAGCGCGCGTCATTCAGGTAGCCGAAGAGCGCCTCAATCGCCGCCACCGCGGGTGTTTCCCCGTCGACCTTCAGCCAGTCTTCACGGCTGGTGAGTTTGACATGGAGCGCCCGCTCCGCGTAGGCTAGGTTCTCGTCCCGTCCGGCATACAACTGGTTCAAGTGACGAGGATTCGGGAAATAAAGGGTTTTAGTCGGCATGCGAGGTGAGGCTCTGGCGGGCAGCCACCAGCTTTTCCCAAGTGGAGTCGAGGGCTTGTGGCAGGATGCGGGTCTGTCCCAGCACGGGCATGAAGTTGGTGTCCCCATTCCACCGCGGCACGATGTGCCCGTGCAGGTGCGCGATGCTGCCACCCGCCGCTGAACCGAGGTTGAAGCCGATATTAAAGCCGTCCGGCTTCATGGCCGCGCGCAGCAGCTTTTTCCCGAAGGCCATGATGGCCATTAAGTCGGCGTTCTCCGCGTCCGTCAGCTCCTCGATGTCGACGATCTCCCGGAAGGGAATCGCCAGCAGATGCCCCGGATTGTAGGGGAAACGGTTGAGCATTAAATAGGATAACGGCGATCGGTGAACGATCAGGGCGGCACGGTCATCCCCAAGGGCGGGGAGCTCCGTGAAAGGACGCTGCAACGAGGGAAGCCGCGGCGCCTCAATGTATTCCATCCGCCAGTAGGCGTGTAGCGACTGCATGAGGAAGACGGACTGAAGCGGGCTCGTCGCGGCATGTCAAAACCCCGGCCACGGTGAACTGACGCAACTGACTGGCGGGTCGTTCCGCCGGTCCGCCCAAAAATAACGGCCTGACAAGCGACAGGACGTCCGGCACGGGTTAACCCTTTAGCTATCGTGAACACAGCATCTGGCAATCGACGTGTGGTCATCACTGGAATCGGCGTGGTCAGCCCGTTGGGCAATACGGCCGCGGAGACTTGGCAGGGTCTGACGAGCGGACGATCCGGCATCACGCGCGTCACCCGATTCGACGCGACCGGCTGCAGCGCGCAGATCGCCGGCGAGGTGAAGGGGTTTGATCCCACCCGGCCGTTGGCAACTTCGTTGCGGCCGCGGGGCGCGCAGGGTGAACCGTTGAGCGCGGTCTTTTCGCCGAAGGACGCGAAGAAGTTCGGCCGTTTCACGCATTTGGGTGCGACGGCGGCCGTCGAGGCCTATGCGGATTCGGGTCTGGATGCGCTCCGGGATGAACTCGACGCGGGCCGGATGGGCGTGAACCTGGGCGTCGGCCTAGGCGGCCTGCCGGAGATCGAGGCCACTCATGATACGTGGAAGACGGGCGGCTTCCGGAAGATCTCGCCCTTCTTCATCATCCAGATCGCGCCCAACCTGCTGGCGGGGCAGGTGAGCCTGCTGCTGAACCTGCGGGGCGCGAACATGGCGGTTGCTTCGGCATGCGCGACGTCAGGCCATGCCTTGGGCGAAGCCGGCGCGGCCATCGCGCGCGGCGATGCAGACGTCATGGTGGCGGGAGGCGCGGAGAGCACCGTCACGCCGCTGGCGATTGGCGCATTTGCCCAGATGCGGGCGTTGTCGACGCGCAACGACGAGCCCGAGCGCGCGTCGCGACCGTACGATCGCGACCGCGATGGTTTTGTGCTCGGTGAGGGCGCAGTTGTTTTTGTCCTGGAGGAACTCGAACATGCGCGGCGCCGCGACGCCCGGATTTACGCCGAACTTTGTGGATACGGCGCCTCGGCGGACGCGTATCACCTGTCGTCACTCGCGCCGGGCGCCGAGGGTTCTCAGCGCTCGATGCGCAACGCCCTCCGGGCGGGCGGACTGTCCGCCGATCAGGTGGACTACGTCTCGGCCCACGCCACCTCGACTCCCGGTGGCGACGGCGAGGAGGCCACGGCCATTGCGAACGTATTCGCGGGGCAACTGCACCACCTTCACGTCAGCGGCATCAAGTCGATGGTGGGCCACCTTCTCGGCGGCGCCGGTGCGATGGGCGCCTTTGCTGCGGTCAAGGCGATCAGCGACGGGATCATTCCGCCAACCATCAACCTGGAGAACCTCGACCCCGTGGTGGAGGCGACTGGGCTGAATGTGACGCCCAATCAGGCCGTCCGGAAGACGGTGCGAGCCGCGCTGGCGAACAGTTTTGGTTTCGGCGGCACGAACGCCTCGCTCGTCTTCAAGGCACTCGAATAAGGAGCGCGAACACGTCCGCCGCCCCCGGTTCAACGGCGGCGGACGATGCTGAGGGCGGCGAGCGGATCAGCTCGGCGGCGCCGTCGGGCCGGGCATCGGCTTTTCCGCCGGGCCGGGCGATGACGGCAGCACGATCACCTGGAAGGCGCGGTCGGAGCCGAAGTATTGCCGCGCCAGCGCATCCAGCTCCGGCTTGGTCACGGCTTCAATATCGCTGTAGCGGGTGCGTGCCCAATCGAGCCGCTGCGGAAACTCCTGCGCGCTCGCGAGCACGGCATTGAGCCAGTACGCGTTGGTCCGGGCCGATTCGCGCAGGGAGGTCAGCAAAGGCAGCTTGGCCCGCTGGAGTTCGTCGTCGGTCACCCCGTTCTGCGCTAGGTCAGCCGCGATCTCCCGCGTCACGGTGGCGATCTCCTCTGCCTTGTCGGGTTCGACGACGATGTAGGCGTTGATGTAACCGTAACCTGAATACGTGTCGCTCGCCATGCTGCCGGCGCTGGGGCTGTAGGCGCCGCCGATCTCCTCGCGGATCCGCACGCGCAGCCGGTCGGAAAGGATTTCCGACAACAGGTTCAGCCGCCGGGCGAGGTGGATGTCGCGTCCGTCGGTCGTGGGCCAATACAGCGCGACCACACCTTTCGGGATCTCGGTTGGCACCGTGTAGTCCTTCTCGAACGGATCCGGGAACGAGACCTTGCGCAGGTCCTCGAGCGCCGGCTTGGCCTTTCGCGCGGGCAGGGCGCCAAAGGTATTCGCAACAGCCTGGATCGCCGCTTCGACGTCAATGTCCCCGACGAGTGCCACTTCGAGCGCACCTTCCGCCAGCTGCGGTCCGACCCAGGCGCGCACCTCGTCGAGCGTGCGGCTTTCGATAGCCTTTTGTGGCGGGAGCCCAAAACGCGGGTCGCCGCTGGCGAGCAGTCGCGGCACTTCGAGTTGCAGCGGGCCCTGGGGCACGTGGGCGAGCTGGGTGTAGTACTGCTCAATCGCCTTCAGCATCTGGCGCGCCGCCTCAGGCCTGTAACCGGGATCGGTGAGGTGGGCGGTGGCGAGCTGCAGTTGCAGTTCGAGGTCCTTCGGGGTGGTGCTGCCCGCCAGGACAAACGCGTCGCTGTCGACACGGAAACCAACCCCGACGTTTCGGCCCGCAAGGATGCGGCGCAGTTCGTCCGCACTGTGTTGGCCGAGTCCGCCGAGAGTAAACGTGTTCGCGGCAAAGGTGGCCAGACCGGGCTGTTCGCGTGGCTCGGTGAGTTGCCCCGTGCCGATGCGCACGTTCATCGCAATCCGGTCGGCCTCGAAATCGGTCTTCTTCAGGTTCAGCCGCACGCCGTTCTCGAACTCGACCTGCGTCACGCCCAGGTCGTCGACCTCGCGACGCGACTTAACCGCGCCCGGTGAACCGAAGTCGGTGTAGGCAAACGCAAGGTCGCTCATCGCCTCGGGCGGCAGCACCGCCACGGCGCTCGAGGTTTCAAACACGGCCTTGATCTTTTCCTCGGCCGAGGCCGTGTCGGCGTCGCCGTTGATCTTCGCGTTGCCAATCACTGTGACCAGTCGATGGGGTGCGGCGAACGCCTGCCGCAGCGCCTGCAGGCAGTGTTGCACCGTCACGCGGTCGAGCGCCGGTCCGAACAGATCGAGGTCCGTCTGCGGCGTGGTGAACACCTCGTCGTCGGCGATCGCGGAGATCAACTCCATCGCGAGGCTGCTTGAGCGCCGGGTGGGCGCCGTGCGCACCGCCTGCTCGAGGGCATTGCGGTAAGCGGCGACGGCCTCACGCATTTCCGGTTCCTGAAAGCCGTGCTCCAACGCGCGGCGAAGCTCCTGGTCGGCGACCGCGAGCGCATCGGACCACTGTTGCGGCTGGCAGGTGAGTTCGATGCCCGCGTTGCGCGCAAAGTCGTAGGCCTCATTAACGGCGACGCGTCCGTTCGAAAACGGGGAACCTTCCTTTTTCGCCAACTCGGAAAGGCGCCGGTTCAACATTGAAACGGCGAGCTGGCGCGGCAGGTACTGCAGGCGGTTGGCCGCGGTGTCGGGCTCTTTCTGATACGGAACCACCGTCTGAATGCCGACCGTGGTGGCGCCGGCTTCGGGCTCATGGTGAAAGAGAACGTGGGTGCCTTCGCGCCGGGCCAGTTCGCCGTAGGACGGGTCCGTTTCTGCGGGCGCGCGCGCTTCGATTTTTGAGAATCGCTCAATGATTTCGCGCTCGATCTCCGCTGGCTCGAAGTCGCCGACCGCCACCAGCGCCAGCCGCTCCGGGCGATACCAGTGATTGTAGAACGACACAAAAGCGTCCCGCGGCGCCGACCGGATGATGTCTTCGGTGCCGATCGGCAGGCGTTCGGTCAGGCGCGAGCCCGACAGGGCGAATTGAAACTCGGCGACGAAGGAGCGGTATTGCACCGAGTCGCGCGTGCGCTTCTCGCTCAGGATGACGCCGCGTTCACGGTCGATTTCGTCTTCGAGCAGCAGCAGCCCGTGCGCGTAGTCCTGCATGACCTGCAACCCTTCGCCGACGGTGGCGGGTTGGGTATTCGGCAGGTCGATCATGTAGACCGTGCGGTCGAAGCTGGTGAACGCGTTGGTGTCCCCGCCGAAGTTCATGCCCATGCGCTGGAAGAACTCGATCAGCGTGCCTGGCGCGTAATGCGTGCTTCCGTTGAACGCCATGTGTTCGAGGAAGTGCGCGACACCGAGTTGCTGTTCGGTTTCATGGACGGAACCGACGTCCACGTACAGGCGCAGGGCGGCGCGCTCGCGTGGTTCACGATTCGCGAGGACGGCGTAGCGGAAGCCGTTGGGCAGGGTGCCGAAGCGAACCGCCGGATCGGGCGGCAGGTCGCTGGATTCGTGAGCGAAGCGAGGAGCCGCGGTGCTGGCGCAGGTCAAAAGCGTCAGCAGCAGCAGGCCGAAGACAGGACGAAGCGGTGCGCGCATGACGAAACGGACATTGGCCAAAGGCGGTCGGACGCAAATTGTTTTGAGCGGACGCCGGATTTGCTGTCACTGAAGCGTTTCCGAGCATGCTGCTTTGGTTCTACCGCCTGGCCTTCATTCCGACTCTCCTGATCCTGGCTCCCCAGGTGCTCTGGCGAATGTGGCGGCGTGGCGGTTATCGCGGGGACTTCGGCCATCGGTTTGGCGCCCTGCCCAGGTTGCCGCGGCGCAGCCCCGGGACGGTGCGGCTTTGGGTGCAGGCCGTCAGCGTGGGCGAGGTGCTCGCCATCGAGCCTTTGATCGAGGCGCTGTTGAAGGATCCCAAGGTCGAGATTTTCCTGACCACCACCACCAGCACGGGGCTGGCGGTGGCGCGCAAACGCTACGGCGGACGGCTGCTCGGGATCGGCTACTTTCCGCTCGATTGGACGCCTTTCTCCGCCCGGGCCTGGCGGCGCCTTCGGCCGAGCATGGTGCTGTTGACGGAGGGCGAGCGCTGGCCGGAGCACATTGAGCAGGCGCGGCGTCGCGAGGTGCCGGTCATCTTCGTCAACGCGCGGGTGAGCGATCGCAGCTTCCGGCGCATGTTGCTGGCCCGCAAGGCGGCCGCGAAGTTGCTGCGGGGCGTGACGGAGATGCTTTGCGGCTCCCGTGAGGACGCCCGGCGCTTTGAGGCACTTGGGCTGCCGCGGTACCGGATCACCGTCACCGGCAACCTGAAGCTGGACGTTTCGATCCGCGAACTGAATACAGAGGACCTGCGGCGGTTGCGCCATGAGCTTGGGCTGGGACTGCAGCACTACGTCCTGCTGGGGTCGTCGACTTGGCCCGGCGAGGAGGCCGCGCTGCTCGAGGCGTTGCGCGCCATCCGGGCTGCCGACATTCCGTGCAAACTGTTGCTCGTGCCGCGCCATGAGGAACGCCGGGACGAGATCCGCGAGTTGTTGCGGCATTCGGGGCTGACGTATCACTTCCGCTCGCAGGGGCATGCGACGACCGAGGTCGACGTCGCGGTGGGCGATACGACGGGTGAGCTGCGCAACTTCACGCAGATCGTCGACGTGGTGTTTGTCGGCAAGAGCCTGCCGCCCCATCACGAAGGCCAGACACCTGTCGAAGCAGCCGCGTTGGCGAAGCCGATCCTGCTCGGCCCGCAGATGACCAACTTCCGCGCGATCACCGCGGAGTTGCTGGAGTCTGGCGGCGCGCAGGTGGTGACGGATGCGAACGCCATCGCGCTGGCCGCGATCCGCCTGTTCAAGGAGCCTCCACGGCGCCACGGCATGGGTGCGGCGGCCTGGGAATGGCAGCGGATGAACCACGGCGCGCTGCAGCGAACGCTTTTTCAGATCGAGAAGTATTTTCCTGAGCTAAAGGCGACGCCCGATCGTTCGAATTAAGGGTTGCCCGTCACTCGGCGGGACCTACGGTCACCTCTTTTAGTTGGATGCAAACGCACGGTCCCAAGCGCGTCTACACACCCCAATCCCTCGAATTCTGGTTTGAAAAGCTTGCCGGTGAATGGGAACCGAACTTCAGCTCCGAGCAGCTCGAGGCGGGCCATCGCATCTACCGGGAAGGGGAGGTTCGGGAGCTCGAACTGACGGCGCGGGATGCGATTGTCCACCGACGGGTCGAAAAAAAGGATGAATATGCGGTGATCGAGTGGCACGACGGCGTGCTCTCGGTCCGCTCGTCCTCCACCGACCGCGATGTTGCGCATGCGCTCGCCGTCGCGGGTTTGCACGAAATCGAGGAGCTGGTGGCCGACGAGATCTCTCCGCTGCCGGAGGACCTGCCGCCGGAAAAGGCCGTCAACGAGACGGCGTCTTCGAACACGAATGGCAACGGCAACGGCAACGGACATCCTCCGCGGACCGTGCCTGCCTCGGCCACGGCCGTGCCGGCCCGGACGGGTCCGGCCGGACCGCGGCGCGCGGGAGCGACGCCGACGCGCGTGGCTTCACGTTCGTTGGTTCTCGTCTTCAAAACGAAGACCGAGGGGCTCACGTTCCAGGCGTATTGGCAGACTCCCGACAAGAAGCGGGTGGCCGCGCTCGGTGCGGCGGCGCACGCGGATGGCAATGGCCATGTCACGTCCGGCGAGCGCGCGAAGCTGATCGGCCTCGCGGCTTATGCGCGCAAGGCGCACTTCCAGTATCACAACGAGACGGGCGTTTACCTGCTGGAGAATGTCCAGGAGATCCCCAACTTCCTGAAAGGCACGCTCTCGGCCTGGCGGCGTCTCTTCTCGATCGAGCTCGACGCCGCCGCGGGCAACCTCGTCAAGGGCACCCGCACCATTGAGATCGAAGCGGTGGCGGAACGCCGCCCGCCGCGCGACGCGGGCGACTCGAGTGGCGGCGCGCTGAACCTGCGCTGGATCTTCAAGGCAGGTGAACAGCTGCTGACCGACGCCGAGGTGCGGTCGTTGCTCAAGCGCGGTTCCTCGCCCGTCATCCTGCCGAGTGTGGGCATCGTGGCGCTGCCGACGGAGCAGCTCTCGGCCATCGAGGCGTGGCGCAAGAATGTCGCCGAGACGCACACGGAGACGGAGCTCTCGCCGTACCTGATCTTCTCCCTCTTTAATGACGCGCGCTTCAAGCTCACGCTGTCGCCCGAGCTCGAGGCCTGGCGGACGGGCGTGCTCACGGCCGGTCACGTGCAAGCCGAGCTGCCGTCATTCCTTCGTCCTTACCAGCGTCGTGGTGTCGAATGGCTGCATCACCTTGCGGATGTCGGCTGCCACGGCTTGCTGGCCGACGAGATGGGGCTCGGCAAAACACTGCAGGTGATCTCGCTGCTGGCGGCGCGCCCCCTGGCGGATCGTCCGCATCTCATCGTTTGTCCGGCCAGTGTGGTGCCCGTCTGGCGCGAAGAGATTGCCCGGCATTTCCCGCAGCTTGTCACCGAGGTGCTCAAGACGGGCCACGATTTTTCTGTGCGGACCGAGCCGACGATCTGGCTCGCGAGCTACACGCAGTTGCGCAAGCACCGGGCGCTGCTCGACGGCATCGAGTTTGGATACGCGGTCCTCGACGAGGGGCAGTTCATCAAGAACCCGGATGCCAAGGTCACGCAGACCTGCTTTGCGATCAAGGCGCGGCACCGTATTGTTCTGACGGGTACGCCGTTGGAGAACCGCCAGCTGGACCTGTGGTCGATCTTCCGCTTCCTGCTGCCGGGACTGTTGGGCTCGCGTGGCGGCTTTGAGGCGCAGCTCAACGCTGACCGAAATGGCACGCTGCACCGGCTGCGCGCGCAACTGGCTCCGTTCATCCTGCGCCGCACGAAGGGCGAAGTGGCGACGGAGCTGCCGCCAAAGGTCGAGATGGATCTCTTCTGCCCGCTCACCGACGTCCAGCGTGCGCAGTATGCGCACATCTGCGCGGAAGGGCTCGAGCGTCTGGGCGACGACGTCGGCGCCGCGATGCGTGAGAAGTCGTTTGGTTTCCTCGCGCTGCTGACACGCCTGCGCCAGGTGTGCTGCGACCCGGATATGCTGCCGTGGCTCAAGGCACCGCTGAGCGACTCCGGCAAGATCACGCTTCTGGTCGAGAAGCTCGCCGAAGTCCTGGCCAGCGGCCACAAGGTGGTCATCTTCTCGCAGTTCGTCATGCTGCTGGACCGGGTGAAGGCGGCGCTGTCGCAGAACTTTCCCGAACTGCCGCGTTACGAGCTGACCGGCATGACGCTGGATCGCCAGAAGCCGGTGCAGGAATTCCAAAACTGCCCGGGCTCGGCCGCGATGCTCGTGTCGCTCAAGGCCGCCGGGACCGGCATCACGCTGCACGCCGCCGATTACGTCTTCCTGCTGGATCCGTGGTGGAACCCGGCTGTTGAGGCGCAGGCGGTTGACCGCGTGCATCGTATCGGTCAGACCAATACCGTGTTCGTCTATCGGATGATCACGGCCGGCACGATCGAGGAGCGGATCCAGGCGTTGAAGGCGTCGAAGAAGGACCTGTTCGACAAGCTCGTCGGCGGCCTCGGTGGTGACTTTGACCTGAGCCAGCATTTCACCTCGCTGCAGGAACTCGTGACGCTCACCGCCGCCGCGACGGTGACCGAAAACGAATACGAGAATGGCTCATAGTCGGCGGATTCGCTGACTTGGATCGTCGGCTACGCGGGCGTGCTTTCCCGCCCGAGGGCTGCACTGGCTTGGGGCACATTGTGGTACGTTCGTTCGTGCGCTGGTGGGTCACGGATGTGATGTCCGCGCACCAAGTCGCGGCCGTTAGCTGGGCAGATGTGCCCAGGTCGTAACGCGGGCGTCACGTTTTTGTCACACGGGGCCGCCATGATGCAGGCGCACCGGGCGCTCTCGCCCGGCGAATCCTCGCCTGAACATCATGATCATTCCCATCGTGCGACGCACCGCCCTGCTGGCCGGGGTGGCCCTCGGCACTCTCGCTCCGCTCTCCGCCCAGGACAGTGGCGCTCTCATCGACCTGCTGGTCCGCAAGGGCATTGTCACCGACCAGGAGGCGGAAGACCTCCGTGCCGACCTGGTCCGTGAGTTCACCGCCAATACCGCGGCAGGAAAGCTCAACCTCGGCTCGTCAATCAGCGAGTTCAAGCTATCCGGCGACCTGCGCCTCCGGCATCAATTGGAAACGCAGGCGCCGCAGAACGGCACTGTTTCGAATGAGCGCAGCCGCACGCGCTTCCGCTTCCGCTTCAATGGCGACGTGCTGTTGCAGCGCGGCTGGGGTGCTGGATTCGCGCTGGAGACCGCGCAGGCCGCCGATTCCGGGAATCAGACCTTCGAGAACGGCAACGACGACTACAATCTGTATCTGGCCCGGGCCTACGTCTCCTACCGACCGACGGCCAACCTGTTCCTGGTGGGGGGCAAGTTTCGAAACCCATTCTACACCACGGACCTGGTGTGGGACTCGGACATCAACCCGCAAGGGCTCGCACAGACCTATACGCTGCCGGTTGGCGAGAAGGACACGCTGGAGCTCCGCGCCGGGCAGATCATCCTGGACGACAACAACGAGGCCACGCCCGGTCCCGCCGGCCGCGACGCCTACCTCTTCTCGCAGCAGCTCGTCTACACGCGCTGGTTCGGCCGCAACGAACTCGGCAACCTTGCCCACAGCTTGGTCCTTGCGCCCGGCTTCATGGCGTACAACCACGCCGTGACATCGGGGCTCGGCAATGAGACGCCCTTCAACTCCGCCACCGGCGTCCCTTTCAGCGGATCCACGGACAAGCTGATGATCGCCACCTTCGCCGGCGAAGTGAATGTGGCGAACCCCGGCGGGCGTGAGGGCACGCAGCTCAAGTTGTATTGGGATGGTGCGTACAACTTTGAAGCTGAGGGCCGCCAGCGCCGGATTTATGGGATTAGGGACATCCCGGTCGACCGCCTGGCTTGGTTGATCGGCGTAGGATACAGCTTCGGCAGCGGCAAGACGCAGGGCGACTACAGCCTGCGGGTCGACTACCGGAAAAGTCCGCTCGGGGTGTTGGATCCGAATCTCAACGACTCCGATTTTGCCTTCGGCAATCTCAACCAGGAGGGCTGGAAGCTCACGGCCAGTTACAACCTGACCGACTTCGCATCGCTGACGACCAGCTACTTCTACACGACCGACATCGAGGAATCGCTGCAGCAGAGCGCGGTGGCTCGGCTCGACCACGCGCAGATCCTCCAGGTCGATCTTAATGTTAAGTTCTAACGACTGATTCTCCTACTATGAAAAAACTCGCACTTTTCGCTTTCGCCGCGCTCGCCGTCCTGCCGCTGGCGCAGGCGCAACGCACGGAAAAACTCGTGATCAAGGGTTCGGACACGCTTGGGGCCAAGCTGGTCCCGATGCTGGCGGAGGACTTCCGCGCCAGTTACAGCAACCTGGCGTTCGAGATCGCCGCGGAGGGTTCCACGACCGGCATCGCCGCGATCACCGACGGAACGGCGCAGATCGGCATGTCTTCACGACGCGCCAAGCCGACCGAGGTCTCGGCCGCCGCCGCGAAAGGCGTCACCTTGAAACCCATCATTGTGGCGTACGACGGCATCGGGATCATCGTGAATGGCCAAAACCCGGTGAAGACGCTGACCGCGCGACAGATCGAGCGGATCTTCACCGGCGACATCACCGACTGGTCGGCCGTAGGCGGAAATCCTGGGCGGATCTCCATCTACACGCGCAACACTTCGTCCGGCACCTATTCCGATTTCAAAGAGCTCGCGATGAAACGCCGCGACTACGCGCCGTCGTCACAGAAGATGGCGGGCAACGAGCAGATCGCGTCCGAGGTAGCCCGCAATCCCAACGGGATCGGCTATGTCGGCCTCGCCTATCTCGAGACGCCCGGCACCCGCGTCGTGCCCATCGATGGACACATGCCGACGAAGGAAGAAGTGCTGGCAAAGAAGTATCCCTATGCGCGCCCGACGTTCTTCTACACGAATGGCGAACCCTCCGGAGTGGCCGCGCAGTTCGTCGACTTTGTCCTCTCCGACGCCGGCCAGGTGGTCGTGGGCAAGGTGGGCTTCGTGCCGGTGCGTTGATTGATTCCCGACGTCGGTCGCCCTCGGCGGGTGCGGGTCTTCCGCGCCCGCTTGGCCGCTCCAACGGGGGCGTCGCCGGCACTGTCACAGAAACGTAACCGAGGCCCCCTTGACCCGTTTTCGTCCGGCGCGTGCGCTGGATCCGTTCGCTCATGACGACTGAAGTTCTTGAACCGACGCCTCGCCCGCGGCCGTTTGCGGTGCTGAAGAAGCGCACCCGTTTCTTCGGCCTGACGCTGGACGAATGCGTGAAGGCCTTTTTTGGCGGCAATGCGGTCGTCGCGGTCCTGGTGCTGGGGTTGATCACCATCTTCCTATTTCGGGAGGGGGCCGGATTTTTTCAGCAATACCGTCACAGCCTGGAAGTCTATCGCCGCGCCGGCCTGGAGTTCGTTGATCTGCTGCGCGCCCAAGAGGCGGGGCACGCCGGGCTGAATCGTGAGCTGAACGACCTGCGTGTGCGCATGGTCCGGGATCTGACGGCCCACGGGCTGGACCTCGCGACCGCCAACGAGCGGCTCGCCGGTTTCGACGAGTGGAGCTACACCTTCTCAGACGCCATCGAGCCGATCCGGGCGCTGGTGGGCGACTACGGTGAACTCGCCTCGGCCATCAAGCTGAAGTATCAAATCGCAGAAGACCGCCGGGAAGAGCGACGGCAGTTGTTCGACGCCGGGCAGCCGGAGGCGGCCGCTCAGGTCCAGGTCGAGGAGGTGGATTTTTCCACTGAACTTCGGCCGCTGCTCGCCGTCCGCGAACTCCACCAGCAAGCCAATCAGCAGGTGGTGGCTGCGCTGGAAACGGTCCTGGCGGACGCCCCGACGCTGCCGACCACGGCCCTGCAGGCGCGTCTCGATCGCGTGGTGACGCGCACCCGCACCTTCGTTGCCGGGTTCCCCACTGTCGAACGCCAGCTGGCGGCGTGGGATGCGACCGAGCCCGTTGCTGTGGGAGAAGCAATCACCGGTTTCCTGACCGGTCGCCAGTGGCTGACCGCCAGTTTCTGGCAGGACTGGTACGGCATCGTGCCCCTCTTTGTCGGTTCGCTCCTTGTCTCGCTGATCGCCTTAACGATCGCGGTGCCCCTTGGTGTCGGTGGAGCGATTTACGTCAACCAGATGGCTCGGCCGCGGGAGCAGCGTTGGATCAAGCCCAGCATTGAGTTCATCTCCGCCATCCCGTCCGTCGTGCTGGGCTTCTTCGGGGTCGTTGTATTGGGCGAAGCCTTACGCCAGCTGTCGCACCAGGAATGGATGCGCTGGTTTCCGGGCTTTCCCATGGCGGAGCGGTTGAATGCGCTCACTGCGGGGGTGCTGCTCGCGTTGATCGCGATCCCCACGATTTTCACGCTGGCCGAGGACGCCCTGCAGAATGTGCCGCGCGCGTTTCGTGAAGCCTCCTATGCGCTCGGTGCCACGCGGGTGCAGACGATTTTTCGCATCGTTCTCCCGGGCGCGCTTTCCGGCATCATTTCGGCGGTGCTGCTCGGGTTTGGACGGGTGATTGGCGAAACCATGGTCGTGCTGCTGGTGGCGGGAAACCGCATCGCGATCCCGGATTTTTCATCCGGCCTCGGTGTGGTCACGCAACCGGTGCATACGATGACCGGAATCATCGCACAGGAGATGGGCGAGGTCGTGCGTGGCAGCATCCATTATCGTGCGTTGTTCATGGTCGGCCTGGTGCTGTTCGTCCTCGCGCTGCTGATCAACTATTTCGCCCAGAAGATCGTGGGTCGATACCGGCTGCCGACATCATGACCTTCCCGCCTGCTCCTGAAAATCCGTTTGCGCCCCGCCGCAGCCTCCGCCGGACGGTCGAGCGTCTCGTCGTGGTGTTGTTCCGGCTCGCCACGTATGCCGTGGTCGCCGCGGGCCTGGTCGTCATCGCACAGATCGCGGTCAAGGGCGCCGACACGGTCTTCCAAGCGTCCTTTCCTTTCATCAACACCACCTTCCTGACCCAGCCGCCGGAGTCGTTGTTTGTCTTCGAGTACCAGGGAACCCGATACGAGATGGGGGATCGGGAGTTGCG
>JAEWIY010000075.1 GCA_023386835.1 Verrucomicrobiota bacterium | reverse complement strand
GGGGGGCTGCGGCGGCCCGGGGGCGGGCGCGGGCGGCGGCGTCTGGTTTTCGCGAGGTGGACGGTCGCGACGTTCTGAATACTCACGACGCTGACGGTGTTCGCGCGGCTGATTCGGGCCGCGGCCCTCACGCGCTTCACGGCCTTCGCGTGCCTCGCGACGCGGCCGGTCGTCACCACGGCCCTCGCGGCGTCCGGGTTGGAAGGTCGGACGGGCATCGGCGGGTTTTAAATCCGCGGAAGGCGACTCCCAATGCTCGGTGGTCCGCCGGGAGTTGGCGGGCGGCAGGATGTTGAGCACGGGCTTCTCGGCGGGAGCGGAATCCGGCGCGCTCGCCACGGGCTGCGGCGCCGCGGGAGCGGCGGGCTGTTCCGGGGCGGGGGCGGGCGTTGTCTGCTCGACGGTGGGCGCGACGGGCGCAACCGGGGCCTGGTCCGAAGCGATGGCGGTGGGTTCCGGAGCGGGAGCCGGCTCGGGCTCCGGCGGGGTGGCGGGAGCGAACGGGTTCTGGTACTCGGAGGCGACAGTCACCACCTGGACGGCGGTGGGTCGATAGGGCGCGGCTGGAGCGGCGCCGGAGGCGGCTGGGGACGGTGCGGAGGTGCGGCGCTTGCCGCGGGCCAGCCCGGTGCCGCGGCTGGCGCCAAAACTGCCAAATTCGGCAGCGGGCGCCGGGGCGCTGGGTGTCTCGGCAGGAGCGGGCACCGGAGGGGTGCCGGCCTCGGAGCCGGACGGGTTTTGTTCAGACATGACTTTTCTTATGTTGTTGGTTGGCCGGCGCTCACCAAACGGGGGAGCTGCGGGCAAGCGGCCGAGGGCGGAGCGCGCGTGGGCACTCGACGCCGGCCACAAGCGGGCAACGTCGGTGTAAAGCCCTTGTGGCGCAACACCTTTTTCCCCGGGCGGCCGGAGCGCGGACAGGGCGGCCCCCGCCGCACTTTGCGCTTTTAGGCCGCCGGCGCGCCAGCCACGCTGGCGCCACATGGACAAGCTCGAAGAGATTTTCCGGATGCAGGAGGCGTTGAATGCCCGGATCGGCGTGCACCTGCCGCCGGCCAGCGAGGAGGAGAAGGCGAAGTGGATTCTCAACTACACCCGTGCCCTGCAGCAGGAGACGGCCGAGCTGATCGATAGCGTGCCGTGGAAGTGGTGGGCCAAGTACCAGAAGTTCGACGAGCAGAATGCGAAAGTCGAAGTCGTGGACCTGTTCCATTTCCTGGTCTCGCTCGCCCAGACGCTCGGCATGTCAGCGGACGACGTCTATCAGGCGTACTTGAAGAAGAACCTGGTCAATCACCAGCGCCAGGAGTCCGGCTACGTCCAGAAGAACGCCGAGGACTCGAAGCATATTTGACGCGGGCTTGACGCGGGCGCGACGCGCCCGCGTTGGAGAAAGGAGCAGGGAGAAAGGGGCAGGAGGTGGACGAGGGATGGGGCGATTTGGCCTTCCGCTTACCCATAGCCAATCCTGCCCCCTGCTCCCTGCTCCTTCCCGACAGTCTCATTCGCCGGCTTCGGGCGGGGTGAAACCGCGGCGGAGGACATTTTCGGTGATCACGCGGGGGAAGAGGAAGTTCTCCAGATAGCCTCGGCCGCCGGCCTTCGTTCCGGCTCCGCTCATCTTGTATCCGCCAAAGGGCTGGCGGCCCACGATGGCCCCGGTGATCGAGCGGTTGAGGTAAAGGTTGCCCACGTGCAGTTCCTCGCGAGCGCGTGCCAACGCGATCGGGCTGCGCGAGAACAGGCCGCCGGTGAGGGCGTAGTCCGTCCCCTCGTTGAACCACGTGAACGCTTCGTCGAGATCACGGGCACGCAGGATCGCGAGCACCGGTCCAAAGATCTCCTCCCGGGCGAGGGCATGTTCGGGGCGCACGTCGGTGAAAACGGTTGGCGGCACATAGAAGCCGTCCGCTGGCACCTGGCCTTGGAAAGCGAGTCGCGCCTCCCCGCGACCTTGCTCGATGCGTTGCAGGATCCTCGACTGCGCTTCGGCGTCGATAACCGGGCCAACCAGCGTGGACGGTTCGGTCGGGTCGCCGACCGGCAGGCTCGCACAGGCTGCGAGGAACCGCTCCAGAAAGGTGGCATAAATCCCGTCGAGTACGATCAGCCGAGACAACGCGGAGCACTTTTGTCCGCTGAATCCGAACGCTGAATACAAGGCCGCCGGGATCGCTTCGTCGAGGTCGGCATCATTGTCGATGATGAGCGCGTTTTTTCCGCCCATCTCGCAGACGACCTTTTTGAGGTTGGCCTGGCCGGGCAGGGTCCGGCCGGCAGTTTCCCAGATGCGCAGGCCCACCTCGCGTGAACCGGTGAAGGCCACAAAATCGATCTGCGGGTGTGCCACCAGGTGGGCGCCGATCTCCTCGCCGAAGCCGGGCAGGAAGTTGACCACGCCCGCCGGCACTCCCGCCTCGTGCAGCAGGCTCATGAAGCGCGCCGCGATGACGGTGGTCTGCTCCGCCGGCTTCAGGACAAGCGTATTGCTCGCAACGAGCGGCGCGACCGAGAGCCCGCAGAGGATCGCCAACGGGAAGTTCCACGGGGCGATCACCACTCCCGTTCCACGCGGGGTCCAGGTTTGCACGTTCGACTCTCCGGCGACGCGCTGCGTGAGGCTCGGCTGGGCGAGATGGCGCATCTCGATGGCATAGAAGCGGCAGAAGTCGATCGCTTCGCTGACGTCCGCGTCGGCTTCGACCCATGGTTTCCCGGCTTCCAAGACTTCCAGGGCGGCGAGTTCGAACCGTTGGCGCTCCATCAGATCGGCCACGCGCTCCAGCAGGGCGGCGCGGGCATCGACCGAAGTGGCGCGCCACTGTGGAAAGGCGGCTCGCGCCGCCGCAACGGCCGCGTCCGCCTGGGCGAGGCCCGCCTTTCCCCAGTATCCAACGATCTGCGACGGATGAGCCGGGTTAAGCGAGGGCAGCCATTCCGAAACCGCAGCCGGCTGGCCGTTGATGATCGGTGGGTGGCGCTCCGGCGCGCGCGCCTTCCGGAGGTCGAGCGCGGCGATCATCGCACGCCGCGCTTCTTCACGGGTGAAATCCGAGTTGGCCGCGTTGCGAAAGTCCTTGTTCGCCTTCCGCGCGGCGGTGGCTGCGGCGTTTGTGGGGGTCGGCGGGACGGGCGGCTGCAGCAGCTCTTCGCGGCTGGCTTCGCCGGTGGCGCGGGCGCGGATGAATCCCTCGTTGCTTGTGTTCTCCAGCAGGCGCCGGACGAGGTAGGCCATGCCGGGCAGCAGCTGGCCGACGGGGCAGTATTCGCGGACGCGATACCCGGACGCGACCAGGGCGGCCTTCAATTCGTCCGCCATTCCGTAGAGTGCCTGAAATTCGAAGGTGCGTGGATCGAGGCCGAGTCGCTCCGCCTGCGCGATGGCGTGGGCGCAGGAGCGGACGTTGTGCGACGCGAACGCCGGAGTGACGAGGTCGGTATTCTCCAGGAGCAGGACGGACAGGCGCTCGTAGCAAAGATCCGTCTCGGCCTTGTGCGACCAGACCGGAATCGGCCAATCGCGTTGTTGGGCCAGCACGGTTTCGTAGTCCCAATAAGCGCCTTTAACGAGCCGGATGGTGATCCGCCGGGCGCGTGCTCGCGCCCAGTTCAGCAGTGAGCGTAAGTCCCGCTCGGCGTCACGCAGATAGGCCTGAATCGCGAGCCCGACGGCCGGCTTTTCGGCGAATTCCCGCTCTTCGAGCACGGTGCGAAAGAGCGTCAGCGTCAGGTCCTTCAACTGATAGCTCTCCATGTCGAAATTGATGAAGGCGCCGAGGGCCTGCGCCCGCTGAAGAATGGGCCGGAGTCGGCGCAGGAGCGCGGTCACGCTCCGAGCGGGGTCGTGCGGTTGCAGGTCGGGACTGAGGGCCGAGATCTTGACGGACAGGTTGACGCGCGGAAGCGGGCCAGCGGGGGTGAAGTCGCTGAAACAGGATTCCAGTCGTGATCGCGTGATCGCGGCGGACACGACGTCCAGCATCTCCAGGTTGCGTTGCAGGAAGACATCGGCCTCCGGCTCGTTGAGCACCGCTTCGCCGAGCAGGTCGATGGTTGTGGCGATCCCGCGGCGGGCATTGTCTCGCAGGCGCTCAAACAGGTCGGCTGGTGACTCGCCGGCGACAAACTGCCGCGCGAGGCCGAGCACCTGGGCTTTCACGGGCTTCGCGACCAGTGCCGGTGCAATTGAAGCGGCACCCAACCCCGCTTTCAGCGCCGGGTGAAGCACCACCGCTTGGTCGCCGAGATACTCCTGCAAATGACGGACGATTTCGCGGCTGCTGGTCAGCACCGGGAGCACGTCGACAAAGCGGAACAGCTGCGTCTTGAACGCGGGATCCCGCATCGCCCATTCCATCATCTTGGCGTAGGCCCCCTGCCGGGAAAACAGGCCCGAGGCCGGGGAAGCGTCGGCCTGTCTGAACAAGGCATGCCCGATCTCTTGAACGCGTGACTCGAGCGTGGCGTCGGCGACGAGGGGTGACATAGGCCGGACGCCGCAGTCTGTTCGCGATCGATGGTCGAGGCAAGGGGCCCACGGCGAAGCGCTGGTCGGCCAGCGGGCGCCGACGCAGGAGGGCGGCTGGAGGAGCACGTACCCATCCTCTGGGCGAACGTTCGAATAACGCCGGTTGGCTCAGCAGGTTGTATTTCTCAGACCAGCCCGAAAGGCGGCGCGCGGGTGGCCCGGCTCGAGGGTTGGATTTACGGCCCTTGGCGTCCCCGATGATTTCTGCAACTCCTCGGACGCGACCGGTGTTCTGCGCATGAACGATGACCCTCCAGTGCAAACCGGATCCGCGGGGACGATGACCCCGGTCGATTTTACGACCTTCATGCGCAATTATCAGGACATGGTCTATTCGACAGCGGTGCGCCTCTTGAACAACGAGGCGCAGGCGGAGGACATTGCGCAGGAGGTGTTTCTCAAAGCCTACGAGCGGTTCGATGACCTCGCGCACAGCCCGACGGCGGGTGGGTGGCTCAAAACCGTGACGACCAACATGTCCATCAACCATTTGCAGCGTTACCGGAAGCGGTGGCGGTTCTTTTCGGAACTGGTGCGACAGGACGATGAGAAAGACGAGGGCGAGCCAGTGGAGTTTGCCGCGCCCGACAGCGACTTTCTGGCCAACGTGCAGCAGGGTGACCGCAAGGCGTGGGTGGAGCGGGCATTGGCCAAACTCCCGGAGCATCAGCGGGTGCCGCTGGTCCTGTTTCACTTTGATGAACTGCCGTACGACGAGATCGCGCGGCGCCTCGGTGTCTCGCTGGCCAAGGTGAAGACGGATATTTTGCGGGCCCGCGCCGCGCTGGCGCAGATCCTTGCCCGCAGCGGCACCAGCCACGAACAGTTTCAACCCCAACTTTGACTCCCATGGCTCGACTCACACCGGAAGAATTGGAAGCGCGCATGCACCGGCTGCTGCGTGAGCAGCCGCTGCGGTCCGCTCCTGCCTCACTCGAGCAGCGGGTGATGGCTGAGATTGCCCGCCGTCGCGCCTTGCCATGGTGGCGCCAAAGTTATGCGCAGTGGCCTCTCGGTGCCCGGATGGTTTTCCTGGCCGTCAGCGTGGCAATCGCCGTCGGTGTGGCATGGATCGCCGGCTCGGCCCTCGGGCTTGGGCGTGTCGGCAATGCCTTTTCGCTGGCGCTGCAACCCGTCTGGAACGCCGTCGAGGCGGTGCGCTCGGCCGGCGCCACCCTCGCGGGCGGCGTGAAGAACTGGATACCGCCGATCCCGCATGTGGGGTTGTACGCCGCCATCGGCGCCGCCGCGCTGGGCTACGCCACGCTGCTCGGGATTGGTGCCACTGCTTACCGCTTCTTCTGGCAACGTCGTTAACCCGGGCCCGCTGTTTCCCATCTCCTTGTCATGAGTTTCCGCCTTTTACCTCTCTTCCTGTTGGTCGGCTTGGTCCTGTTTGCCGGCTGCGGTGGGGCCGCGCTGGCCCAGGAACCACCGACTGATCCCGTACCGGCAGATGTGGGCGAGCCGGCGCCAGACGCCGAATCAGCCCCCTCGGTCGTATCGGACGAGCCGCCGCTGCGGCGGCTTGATGAAGTCACGGAACCACC
The DNA here is from genome assembly GCA_023386835.1 of Verrucomicrobiota bacterium. GTDB lineage: Bacteria > Verrucomicrobiota > Verrucomicrobiia > Opitutales > Opitutaceae > Actomonas. The sequence continues at coordinate 9,367 of JAEWIY010000075.1, read as the reverse complement.
GGCGGCGGCCCCCTCGACCGGCCACACGGCACCCACCGCTCCCGCGGCTCCTCCAGCGCCGGCGGTGCAGCCTGAGGACGACCGTCCGCAAGTGCGCTCCGAACGCGGTGAGATCGTGCGCATCGGTAGCGATGCCCTGCTGGGTCGAGACGAAGAGGCGAACGAGGTCGTCGCGATCTTTGGCAGTGTGGTGGCCGACGGTCGCGTGCGTGGGTCGGCCGTGGCGGTCTTTGGCGACAACACCGTCAACACTGGATCCGCCCAAGCGGTGGCCGTGTTTGGCACCGTGACGGTCAACGGTCACGTGCATGGCGAGGTGGTCGCGGTCATGGGCAACGTGCAACTGGGGCCGAATGCCATCGTTGAGGGCGAAGTGGTGTCGATCGGCGGCCGAGTGGACCAGGCGCCGGGCTCGCGGGTGAACGGCGGGATCCAGCAGGTTGGACCTTTCCCCGTGGTGGTCGATGGCATGGAAGGGCTGCGCGCCTGGTTTCAACAGTGCCTGCTCCTCGCGCGGCCGCTGGCGTTTGATACGCGGGTATTGTGGGCGTGGGGCGTCGCAGCGGTCTTCCTGGCGTTCTACCTCTTCCTGGCGCTGGTCTTTAGCCGCAGCCTCACGACGTGTGCCGAAACCTTGGAGCGTCAGCCGGGGCTTACCCTTGTCACCACGATTATCGCGGCTTTCCTGGTGCCTATCCTGACGGTGCTGCTTTCGTTCATCGGGGTGGGGCTGCTGTTGATTCCGCTGCTGATGCTGGCGGGGCTGTATGGGAAAGCGGCTTTCCTGACGTGGCTCGGGCGCCGGATCACCGTGCCGATGGGGACGCAGCACGCGCTGCCCGCCGTGCTGGTGGGTGGGCTGATCCTCCTGCTGCTGTACACCCTCCCGTTCCTCGGCTTCGTGATCATGAAGCTGACCAGCGCGTTGGGCTTGGGCATGGTGCTGCAGGCAATCATCATCGCCAACCGGACGACGCCGGCGCCGACCGTGCCCGTTCCACCGCCTGCCACACCTCCGGCGATGCCCGGTGCCGTGCCCGCGACTGCGACGGTCCAACCAACCGTGGCGAGTGGTTTTGGCGCTGCTGCTGAGCCGGCGCCCACGCCGATCGCGGCGCCGCCGGCCGCTGGCATTCCGCCGCCTCTAGTGACGCGACCCGTTCCGGAGCCGACGCCTGCGACACCGGCCGCGCCCAGTTATTCCGTGCCCCCGCCAGTGTCTGCCCCGTCGACGGTGCCGCCCCTTCCGACAGCCGCGTTGCCGCGCGCCGGGTTCTGGCTGCGGCTCGGCGCGTCACTGCTCGATGTTGTCCTCGTGGCGATCATCCTGGGCATGGTCGATCTGGAGGACTACCTGCCCGTCTTCTTCGCCGCCTACTGTGTCGTCCTGTGGGCGCTACGCGGCACGACGATCGGCGGCGTGATCTGCGGGCTGAAACTCGTGCGAATGGACGAGCGCAAGGTCGACTGGGCGGTGGCGGTGGTTCGCGGTTTGGGCGGCTTCCTCTCCCTTGTCGTTCTCGGGCTCGGTTTCATCTGGGTCGTTTTCGACCGGGAACGGCAGTCCTGGCACGACAAGATCGCCGGCACCACGATTGTGCGGGTGCCACGCGGCAATTCGCTGATCTGACCTGCAACTTCGGGGTTTGCCCACGGGTTATTGGAGCACTTTCCCATGAGCACGTTTTTCACCTTCCTTCTCTGGTGCGCTGTCTTCGTGTTGTGCTGGCCGATCGCGATCCTGGCGCTGCTGCTCTATCCGCTCCTCTGGCTGTTGTTGCTTCCGTTCCGGTTGGTCGGCGTGACGGTCGGGGCGCTCTTTGAGCTGCTTCGCGCGATCCTCTATCTTCCGGCCCGATTGCTGGGCGGTGGTCCGCGGGGGATGCGGGCCTGTTGAGCGAGCCCAAAGAATGGTTTGAAAGGCAGGCTGAGGCTCAGGCACGCTGGCGGTCCGATGCCTGACTCAAATCCTGCGTCTTCAACGGCCAACGCTCCCCTGGTGGGCGTCATCATGGGGAGCACCTCGGACTGGGAGACGATGCGGCACGCCACCGAGACGCTCCAGGCGCTGAAGGTGCCTTTTGAGAAGCAGGTCGTCAGCGCGCACCGGACGCCGGAAAAGATGTACACGTACGCGCAGTCGGCGGAGAGCCGTGGATTGCGGGTGATCATCGCGGGGGCCGGTGGCGCGGCCCATCTGCCGGGCATGACGGCTGCGCTCACGCCGCTGCCGGTCCTCGGAGTGCCCGTGGAATCGGCCACGTTGAAGGGACAGGATTCGCTCCTCTCAATCGTGCAGATGCCGGGCGGAATCCCGGTCGCGACCTTTGCCATCGGCAAGGCAGGGGCGATCAACGCCGCCTTGTTTGCCGCAGGGGTTCTCGGTGGGACGCATCCGGAGATCAAGGCCGCGCTCGACGACTTTCGGCGGCGGCAGACGGCGAAGGTGCTCGAAGCCAAGCTGCCCTGAACGGTGGCTGAGGACCGGCGCCGGACCAAAGGCGGCATTGACCCGCCAGCGGAAGCGCGGTCTGTTCCGACTTTTTCCGCGGTGAACTCCCTTCCTCCTGGCAGTACTCTTGGCGTCCTTGGTGGTGGTCAGCTCGGCCGGATGCTTTCGCAAGCCGCTGCGCGGCTTGGTTACCGCATGCACGTGTTTGAACCGGCGGCCGATTGCCCGGCTGGCGAGGTGTCCGCCCGTACCTTCACCGCGCCCTATAACAACCTCGAACAGCTCCAGGCGTTCGCGCGTAGTTGTTCAGCGGTGACGTACGAGTTCGAGAACGTCCCGGTGGAGCCGCTCTGGTCGATCGAGAAACTGGTGCCCTTGCGCCCGAACTGGCCGGTGCTTGAGATCTGCCAAAACCGATTGCGGGAGAAAAACTGGCTGCGGCGCAACAGCTTCCCCCACGTGCCGTACACGGAGGTGGAAATTGGCGATGATCTGGCGGCGGCGTTGCGTCGGATCGGCCTGCCGGCAGTCGTGAAGACCGCGGACTTCGGTTACGACGGCAAGGGGCAGATGAAAGTTCGCACGGATGCGGACATTGCGACGGCGGTGACCGCGTTCGAGCGGCAGCGCGTGATCGTGGAGAAGTTCATCGATTTTAAGTGCGAACTGTCGGTGGTGGTCGCGCGCACCGCCGCGGGCGAAGTGCGCTCGTTCCCGGTCGCTGAAAACATCCATACCAAACACATCCTCGACTTCTCGATCGTGCCGGCGCGGGTCACCGACATCGTCCGGTTGGAAGCCGAATTGTTGGGTCGGCAGATCGCGGAGAAGCTCGAGCTGGTCGGATTGATGGCGGTGGAGCTCTTCCTGACGGACCGGCACGAACTGCTGGTGAACGAGATGGCTCCGCGCACGCACAACTCCGGCCATTGGACGCTGGATGCCTGCCGCACGTCCCAGTTTGAGCAGCAGGTACGCGCGATCGCGGGGCTGCCGCTGGGTGATGTCAGCTTGACGGCACCGGCCAGCGTCATGGTCAACATCCTGGGTGACGCATGGAAGGGGCAGACTGGAGCGGAGGGCGGTCAGCCGGACTGGAATGCGATCTTGGGCGACCCCGCGGCCAAGTTGCACCTCTACGGGAAGCGCGAGCCGCGCGTGGGCCGGAAGATGGGGCACTTCACGGTTGTCGGCGCGAATCCCGACGCCGCGCTGGACCACGCGCGCGAGCTGAAGGCGCGGCTGTAATCATAGCACGGTTTTTCGGCTTCAGCTCGAAGCGTGGAGGCGCGCCAAGTCGCCGGGCGTGTCGAGATCGAACGCCAGTTCCGGTCGCTCGATCGAGGCGATCTGCTCCGACGGCACGCGGGCAAAGAGTTGGCGGGCGCCTTCGTCGCCAACCAGCTGATGCAGATGCGCGAAATGTTCCCGTCTCAGCAGCGCCGGGGCCCCGAGGTGCCCGTCGTAGCGGGCGGCGACCAGGCTCGCGTGAGAACGATCGTAGGTCTCCACCAGTTCCTGGAGCGTCGCCGGGGTGAGCCCCGGTTGGTCACAGAGGGTGAACAGCACCGCGGGAATGTGATGTTGAAACGCTTCGACCGTCGTCAGGCCCAGTCGCAACGAGGACGCCATGCCCTCGGCCCAGGCGGCGTTCTCCACGATGAGGACAGGGTAGGGCACCACGACGGGCCGGATCTGTTCGGCGCGGGCGCCGAGCACCACCACCACCGGCCATAACCGCGGAATGGCCAACGCCGCCTCAATCGTCCGTGCGAGCATTGGTTTTCCGGAAACAGAAACGAGCTGTTTGGGTTGTCCCAGCCGTTGCGACGCACCCGCGGCGAGGATCACCGCGCCGATCTTGGCCGGAGATGGAAGCGGCGACATCATTATAGCTTGGATACAGCAGTTGCGTCTAGCTCCGTCGTGAGGGGGAACGGGGTCACCACCCGCGGCGTCGTGACGCTCTCCGAGCGCGGCGTGTCGTCGTGATGGATCGGCGTCGTGCGTTCACGCAGGGGACGGCCCGAGCGCCCGCCGAATACCGCCTGGATCTCGGAAACGATGGCCAGCGCGACCGCTTCGGGGCCGTCGCCTCCAAGATCGAGTCCCACCGGCGCGCGCAATGAGTTTAGCGCTTCGGTGCCCAATCCGGCGTCCGCGACGAGCCGCTCGGCGCGCCGCCGCGGCCCGAGCAAACCGAGATAGTTCAAGCCGAGCGGCAGCAGCGCAGCGAGCAATGGCTGATCGAATCGATAGCTGTGCGTCATGATCACCGCTGCGGTGCGTGGGTCTGGGTGCAGCTCAGCCGTGAGCGTTTCAACGTGACCAGCGTGGATCAGATCGGCCTCGGGAAATCGCTCGTTCGACGCCAACGCTGGGCGCGGATCCCGCACTTCGACCGTCCACCCCAGGGTTTTGGCCAGACAAACGAGCGGTCGTGCATCTTCGCCCGCCCCGAAGATCGCGAGGCGAAGCGGCGGCTCCACTTGGTCCACGAACTCATCGGCGGACGGTCGAGGTTGATCGGACTCGGCAAACCGTGTGCCCGACGGATCAACGATGAGCGTCGCTGGTAGACGTTGATTGAGGCGTTGCTGGGCCGCGGTGGCCCAACTCGGCGGTTCGCCGAGGTGCTCCAGGAGCACTCGGACGATTCCGTGGCACCCTAATCCCACGCCCCAGACCAAGTCATTCTCCACGGTGGTGTCGTAGATCACCTCTTCTCGAGTCCCCGGGGCGAGTTTTCGCAGCCGCTCAATCAGATCGTCCTCCAGGCAGCCACCGCTGATCGATCCGTAGCGTTTGCCTTTTCGCTCCAGTAGCAATCGGGCGCCGCAACGGCGATAGGAAGAGCCTTCTACCCGGAACAAGGTCGCTAAAGCGGCCGGAAAAAGGGCGGGGTTCAGCAGCTCCCGAATGATCGAAGGGGTGTCGTGAATCACAATGAAGAGGGCGAGATCAGCCGACGATTTCGCATGCAAACGTTTGCAACGCGGTGGGTAGCGGATGTTCCATGGCTGCGGTTAACTAGACACAAAACTGCGTCGGTGTATTTCAATTTCTACTGGATAGGCGAGAAATTGAACGCGTGACCATTCGCACTTGTCGGGTGCACCCCCGGATTTATGTCTGTGGGGTGGATGCGTGGTATTAGCTTCTCTGTATCGGCCACAACAGGCGAAAACATTAACCCGAGGCCAAATTCTTTGCAAAAAGCCGAGGGTGACACGGTTCGGCTGATGGTGACCTGGGTGCCTTCTGAAGAAGCACTCGGGCGCGAAAAGGGCAGAAGAGATCACGGATCTACGACGGGTATATAAAACGACACACTACTATGAACCACCGCTTCGAAAAGAAGGTTGGGGCGTTATTGGCGCTGATGCTTGGCGCCACAGCCTCACCGATCGCGTTCGGCCAGCCTGCCCCGGGCACGGACACGGAAGAAGAGACCGTTGAGCTTCAACGGTTTGAAGTGACCGGATCGCGCGTCAAGCGCTTGGACGCCGAGACGGTCAGCCCAGTCGTCGTCCTGCGCTTCGACGACATTCGCACGTCGGGCTTTACGACGATCGCCGACGCTGTTCGCGCGCTTCCGTATAACAACGGTCAGGCGCTGACGCCCACCGATTCGGGCACGAGCTTCACGCCTGGCGTGAATTCCTTCAACCTTCGCGGGTTGGGCAACAACAACACCCTGGTGCTGGTGAACGGTCGCCGTGCGGTGCCCTACGCCGCTCCGGGCTTCAACGGTTTCCAGACCGTGTTCGACCTGAACAGCATCCCGGAGGCCGCCATCGAATCGATGGAAATCCTCAAGGACGGCGGTTCCGCCCTGTACGGTTCTGACGCCGTCGCCGGTGTGGTGAATTTCAAGCTCCGCCGCGACTACGAAGGCTTCTACGTCAGCGCCGAGGTGGGCGACTACTTCGACACGGGCGCACTGCTCAAGAAGGGCGCGGTTGTGACGGGTGCGACGACCTCCAGTGGCCGCACCAACCTGTTCCTCGCCGCCAGCTGGGCCGAGCAGGACGCCGTTTACGCGCGTGATCTCAAGTATTCGCGCAATGCCGACAAGTCCGACCTCGCTCACAAGGCGAGCCCGTACTACGACATCACGGGCATCAACACGGCGGAAGGTTACACCAGCCTTCAGGACTACTTGGATGAAGACGGCCTGACGGATCCGATTTCCGACGGTTTCTTCGACAATCGGTCGAGCTTCGGCTTCCCGGGCTACGTCGTGGCGAACGGTTCCAGGCGTCGCTTCCTGGAGCCGACCAACAACCCGACGGTTGAAGGCTCCACGGGCGGTATCAACTACTACAACTTCCAGGAGACGTCCGGCCTGTTCCCGTCGTACCGCAACTACTCGTTCTTCACGACGGCGCGGCACGAGTTCACCGACACGCTCTACGCGTTCGCTGAAGTGTCGTTCAGCCGGACTGAAACCGAGAGCGATGCGGCTCCCACCCCCGCCGCGCTGGAATCCGAGCAGGGCCTGACCATCGGCTCCCGGATGACCATTCCGGCTTACAACACCTACAACCCGTGGGGCGTTGACATCACCAGCGGCCGCCGCCGCTTGGTCGAGCTCGGCAACCGCGTCAATGACGTGCAGTCCGACACCCCGCGTATCCTCGCCGGTCTCGGTGGTGAACTGCCGCTGCAGGGTCTGTTCAACGACTGGACTTGGGAAGTCGCGGCGATGTACTCCAAGAACACTGTGACCAACCTCAACGCCGGCTCCGTCGCGGACTACGGTCTGCAGCAGGCGCTGAACGGTCTGACCCGCCAGGGTGACGGCAGCCTGACCTGGGACCCGAACACGCCCCAGGAAGAGCGAGTCTACTTCAACTGGTTCGGTGTGAATGAGCAGGCGTTTGCGGACTTCCTCTCGATTGAGAACCCGACGTCGTCCTCGCTCGAATATCGCAGCTACGATTTCTCCGCCAGCGGTTCGGTCTTCGACCTGCCGGCCGGCGCGATCGGTCTGTCGATCGGTGGTGAGCACCGCAAGGAAGACCTCGCGGACGTGCAAACGAACCTGAACGCCACCAGCAACATCATCGGCGGCTCTGCGGGCACCAGCTCGTTCGGTGGCCGCAGCGTGACCTCGTTCTACGCCGAAGCCGTGGTTCCGGTGACCCACTGGTTCGAAGTGCAGCTCGCGGGCCGCTACGAGGACTACAGCGACGAAGGCTTCAACGACGACATTCGCCCGAAGGTCGGCCTGAAGTTCCGCCCGCTCGACTGGCTGATCTTCCGCGCCTCCTACTCCGAGTCCTTCAAGGCTCCGGACCTGGCGTACCTGTACACGGGTGCGATGACCACGTTCACCTCCTCGCAGTACTTCGACCCGGTCACGGGCCTCGATGACCAGATCCAGATCCGCGTTGCCGGCAATCCTGACCTGCAGCCCGAGACCACGGATACCTACTACGCTGGCATCACGCTCGAGCCGCAGCGCGGCCTCCTGCGCGGCCTCAGCGCTTCGTTCGACTACTTCAACTTCAAGCAGAAGGACCTGTTGGCCCAGCTGACGGACTTCTACGAGTACTCGGACTTCCTGTCCCGCGCCGCGGCCGGTGACCCGCTGTTTGCCTCCAAGGTCGTTCGCGACTCGGCGACGCAGCAGCTGCTGTACATCGCTGACGACTACAGCAACATCTCCGAGGCGGAGTACAAGGGTTACGATTTCGAGGTCGGCTACCGCTGGAACACGGCCACTCTCGGCCGCTTCTACACCGCGGTTTCCGGTACCTACATCGATTCGTACACCATCGACGGAGACGAGGTGGCGGGTTCGAGCCTGACGCCCCGGTTCAACGGCAACATCGCCTTCAACTGGATCTATCGCGACTGGCAGTGGAACCTGTTCGGTGTCTACCGCGGCAAGCGCAGTGGTTCGGTTGGCCTCGGCTACTTCACCGACCCGGACATCGACTCGCTCTACATCGCTTACAAGCTGAAGGAGCAGTTCACCCTCAATACCTCGGTTGCGTACCGCGGCTTCGAGGGCACGACGATCACCGTGGGCGTGAACAACGTCCTCAACGACGATCCGCCCGTCGATCCGTTCGAGGGCTCCGGCACCACGCCCGGCGTGAACGATCCGTATCCGGCGTTCTGGTACGTGCGCCTGGAACACCAGTTCTAAGCGAACTCAGATCCTGTACTCTTCGAGCGCTCCCTGCGGGGAGCGCTCTTTTCTTGTCCGCTGGACGGGACGGAGGTCCTGCGCCCAGTCGCCCGGCGGGCGACTGGACCGTCAGGCGTCGAACTCCAACCCGTGTATTGCGCTGGGACGGCTGAGATCGAGTTCAGGCCAGCCTTTTGTCGGAGCAGGACGGCCGAGTTGAAGTCGCCCACGCGGCCGACCAGCTGGGCCGCGCGCGCGCCGGTACTCGACGCCATTGGTGAGTTGCACCTGGCTGAGGGCGACTTCGCCAATCCCGCGCACGACGATCCGCAGAGCACGACTTGGATCCTGCAACGGCGCCACGAATTCGCGGCGCAGGTTGGCCTGCGGGCGGGCTGCCGGCGTGCGGAATTCGATGGTGAAGCGGCCATGCAGTTCGCGCCAGGATCCGTCGGTCCCAAGCTGCTCGATCGAAACACGCTGCACGGCCGGCGCGAAGTTGATGACGGTCAACTCCACCCGCCAGGCTGCGGCGACCGGGCTGCCCGCGTTTGCGGCCTCCGGTCGTCGGCTGCATCGAGTCAGCCAGCGTCGCCAGTGCTGCAGACGCTGAGCATCCAATTCTAGAATACGCTCGTTCGGGCCCGTCTGTTGCGGATCGCGGGTTTGGCGCCACATGGCTTGGGCCGCCGCGCGGCCCTGTTTGAGGATGGATGCGAACGCGATCGTGTCCTCCCGCAGGTGAGCGAGCAGCTTGCTCCGCTGTTCCGGAT
>JAEWIY010000199.1 GCA_023386835.1 Verrucomicrobiota bacterium | reverse complement strand
CGCAAGAGCCACGCCCCGGGCCCCGTGCGGCAGTCCGAGCACAAAGGCCAGGACGATCAGCGAGGAGTTGACCACGCCCAGTTGCCGGAAGCGTTGCGTCCGGCCGGTCGAGATCAGCAACCAACCGAGAGGATTGTTGATGGCGCCAATCGCCGCCGCCACGGCGAGCAGGCGAAAGAGGTCGGCACATTCCGCCCAGCGAGGCCCGAGCCAGATGCGCACGATCTCGTCGGCGAAGAGAGCGATGCCGAGCACCAGCGGCAGGCAGAGGCTGGCCACCATTTCAACGATGCCGAGAAAGTAGCGTGCGAATTGCGCGTGCTCGCCTTGGGAGCGCGACAAGGCCGGCACGGCCACCGCCGAGAGCGGGCCGTTGACCTGCTTGATCGGCATCAGCAGCAGGGTGTACGCCTTGTCGTACAGGGCGAGGGCAACGGGTCCCCAGGACCAACCGACCAGCAACGTGTCGGCTTGGCGGGCGAAATAGTTGACGACGTTGAAGGTGAGCACGTCGCCGCCGAAGCGGAGCAGTGGTTTCGCTTCCTGAACGTCGGCGGACCAGCTGGGGCGCCAGGAGGAGGCGAGCCAGACGAGCCCCGCATGGGCGAACGTGGCCCCCAGCGTCATGCCCACCAGCGCCCAGTATCCGGCGTCCTGCCACGCGAGGATTATGCCGACGGCCGAACCGACGAGCATCGAACTGACCTCCACCGAGGCGAGCGCGCGAAAGCGCATCTGGCGCCGCAGCAGCGCCTGATGCTGGATGCCGAATCCGCCGAGGACAAACGTGAAGGCGAGGGCGAGGCAGATCGGCCGCAGGCGTGGCTCGCCATAGAACCGCGCGATCGGCTCCGCGAGGCCCGCGGCGCCGGCGCAGAGCAGGAAGCCGATCGCGACGTTGATCCAAAACAGCGTGGAAATCTGACGCTGCGTGATCTGCTCGCGCTGGATGGTGGCGGAAGAAAGACCGGCATCGGCAAACATGCTGACAAAGCCGGTGAACACGACCGTCATCCCGACCAGGCCGAAGTGCTCGGGAGGTATCAGGCGAGCCAATACAGCAATGGTCCCGAAACGAATGGCGAACTTGGTCGCCTGACCGGCGGCCGTCGTCGCCGCGCCTCGCACCGAACGCCGTTTCAGGTTCTGCGAGGTCCCGCGCTCGAAGGCGAGGGGATCGTTGAGGGCCGGGTCGCGCGCCGAACCGCGTTGGCTCATCGTTCGGGCGGCCTCAACGCCTCTCGTGAGTGCACGCGGGCTCGCACGACGGACCGGAGGTCGCGCCTTCAGGCGCCGGCGGGTGACCCGTGCAGGTTGTTTTCTCGCCGGCCTCTCGTTGAGCCGAGCAGTCGGTCAAATTCCTCGGCCAACCGCTCGGTCAAGTGGCGTCGTTCGAAGGAGCGGATGAACTCCAGGTTGGGTGTCGGGGCGGGCTGGCCCGCGCGCCAGGCCCGGTATTGGCGCTCCAGCAGTCCAGTCATGCCTTCCACGTCGCCCGGGCGGCAGAGCAGTCCGGTGCCGGCATTTTCGACAAAATCGCGCGCGTCGCCGTCGGGCACGGCGGCCAGGATCGGCCGTCCCGTTGCCAGGTACTCGTACGTTTTGCCGGGCACGATCGTCGCCCGATGGCCGACCGGAAGGTCGTGCATGGGCAGGAACAGCAGTTCAGCGTCCTTCTGCAGCTGGATCGTCTCGGGATGGGAGCGGTAACGGTCGATTGTCACCATGTCCCGGACGTCGGAATGTTCCGCGAGCGCTCGGTCTTCCGCGGTCAGGCTGCCGGCGAGGATGAGCCGGGCCTGCCGACCGGCTTCCGGGTTGTGAGTGCGCCACACGTTCAGTGCCTGCAGGAGCACTTCGTGCGAGCGCGTGAGAAAATCCACACCGGCGGAAACGCGGCCGATCGCTTCAAACAGCCGACGTCGGCGGGCGAGCAGGTGGCCGATCCGGGTGTGCAACGAGCCCGTGTGGACGATCCGGAAGTGCTCCGGATCCGGGTGATGCACCAAGGACTCAAAATCCTCGGCGTCGTAACCATTCGTGAGGTGGATCACCCGGCGGTTGCGGTACTCGGGGAAGTTCTCCTTCAACTGCCGCGCCGCTTCGGGCGTGTTCATGATGACGAGGTTGGCCGTGCGCAGCGTGCGTCGCATCTGCTGTCGCACCAGCCGCCGATGCAGCCCCGACATGTAGATTTGCATCTCGTCGAGGGCCCACGGGTCGCGCAGGTCCGCCACCCACGGCAACTTGAACTGACGCGCGAGTTGGGCCGCGGCGGCCGCACCTTCCCAGGGCGACAGCGAGACGTAGATCAGGTCAGGTTTCTCTTCTCGGCACACCCGGGCGCCGAGACGGAGAATCGCCTGCGTCCAGGCTTGGCCGAAGGGAGTAGCGCGACCCAGCACATCGCGGAAACGTTGATTCCAGGTACGCGGCGGCGTCACCGGCGGGAGTTTTCCGGCGCGGAAGACGCGGGCCTCGGGCGGCAAGTCCCGCATCAGCGCTTCGTCTTTCGGGGCCCAATGTTCGGTTTCGGCCGTCCCGGCGGTGACGACCAGCGGGGTGAATCCAAATTGCGGCAGGTATTTGACGAACTTGGCGGAGCGTTGCACCCCGCCGCCGCCGATCGGCGGGAAGAAATAGGCGATGAACAGGACCTTCATCCGCGGTGCTTCAGCCATGACTTAGGAGACCGCACCAGACGGCGCGGGGGCCGGCCGGGGCGGGAAGGGCGGCACCGATTTGCGGTCGCCGCCGGTTGCCGCCTTGGCGGCTCGGGCCTCGGGGGGGCCCCGGG
>JAEWIY010000123.1 GCA_023386835.1 Verrucomicrobiota bacterium | reverse complement strand
CGATACGAGATGGGGGATCGGGAGTTCCGGGATTTTCGGGGCCGCTTGGAGGCCGAAGCTCATGCGGCCGGAGATCCGCCGCCGCAGCTTGAAGCGGAAAGTTATGTTTACGCCGCGGGCGGTATTTTCCCGAACATCGTGGGGACAATCCTGCTGGTGATCGGATCAATGGGGATCGCGCTGCTCCTGGGCGTCGCGAGTGCGGTCTACCTCAGCGAATATGCGGGTCAGGGCGCGCTGGTTCGCTTCATCCGGCTGGCGATCCTGAACCTCGCGGGCGTGCCGTCCATCGTGTTTGGTCTCTTCGGCTTCGGCCTGTTTGTCGTGTTCCTGGGTTGGAACGTCTCGCTGCTCGCCGGTTGGTGCACCCTCGCGTTTATGGTGCTGCCGGTGGTGATCACCGCGTCGGAAGAAGCGTTGCGCGCGGTGCCGCGGGGTTTTCGGGAAGGATCGTTGGCACTTGGCGCCACGAAATGGCAGACGATCCGAAAGGCCGTATTGCCTTACGCGCTGCCGGGGATTCTCACGTCCTCGATCCTCGGAATCGCGCGGGTGGCCGGTGAAACCGCGCCGATCATGTTCACCGCGGCGTACGTCGTGCGGGATGAACTGCCATGGCAGGTGGAGCGCTTCACCGACTTCTTTTTTCAAGGCGTGATGGCGCTGCCGTACCACATCTACGTCGTGAGCTCGAAGATTCCCCAGAACGCGTACTCCGAGCGGGTGCAGTACGGCACGGCTTTCGTCTTCCTGCTGATCGTGGCGCTGATCGCCGCCGCTTCGATCCTCATCCGCAACCGCCTTCGCTCCCGGTACCGCTGGTGAGCGCTTTGATCCCTATGTCCGTCGCACCTGTTCTCATGGAATCTCCGCCGTCGCCGCCGTCAGTTTCTGATCCGCATGCCTTGGCTGCCGAGAACGTTCGATCATCGCCTTCGCGTAGGCCTGCCGAGGAGCGGACGATGATCGAAATTGAGCGGCTCAACTTTTCTTACGGCGCCACCCCGGCGCTCCATGACATCTCGCTCGAATTGCCGGCGCAGAAGGTCACCGCCTTCATCGGGCCTTCCGGTTGCGGCAAATCCACGCTGCTTCGTTGCCTCAACCGCATGAACGATCTCATCGACGGCGCGCGGGTCGCGGGCGGCACCATTCGCATCCGCGGTGTGGATATCTACCGGCGCGAGGTCGATCCGATCGAGCTGCGCAAACGCGTCGGCATGGTGTTTCAGAAGTCCAACCCGTTTCCGAAATCCATCTATGAGAACGTGACGTACGGGTTGCGCCTGCAGGGCGTGCGAAACAAGGCGCAATTGGACGAGGCGGTGGAACGCTCGCTGCGGGGAGCGGCGCTATGGGACGAGGTGAAGGATCGACTGCACACGAGCGGCTTGGGGCTCTCCGGTGGTCAGCAACAGCGCTTGTGCATCGCGCGCACCATCGCGGTCGAACCCGAGGTCATCCTGATGGACGAACCGTGCTCGGCGCTCGATCCGATCGCCACCGCCAAGGTCGAGGAGTTGATCCACCAGCTGAAGACACGGTTCACCATCATCATCGTCACGCACAACATGCAGCAGGCGGCGCGCGTGTCTGATCGCACGGCCTTCTTCTACTTGGGACAGCTGATCGAATACGCGGACACGCAGACGATTTTCATGAACCCCGGCAACCCGCAGACGGAGGCCTACATCTCCGGCCGTTTTGGCTGAGTGGACAACCCGTTTTGTATTCGTCCTTATGAGACGCTTTTTCGACAACGAGCTGGAATCATTCCGTTCACAGCTGCTTCAGATGGGCGAGGTCGCGCTGCGCCAGGCCCGAGACGCGATGCGAGCCTTGGTGGAGGGTGACCTCGCCTTGGCGGATCAGGTGATCGCGGCCGACGATGAACTCGATCGATTTGAGGTGAAACTCGACGAGGAGGCGGTGCGCTACCTCAACCTGCGGGCTCCTGTGGCGTCGGAACTGCGCGTGCTGATTGTTGGAATGAAAGCCTCGCACGATCTTGAGCGCGTCGGCGACGAAGCGACCAACATCGCCCGGCGGGTGGCCAAACTGACGGCGGAGCCGCCGCTCAAACCCTACGTGGACCTGCCGCGGATGGCTCAGATCGCGAGCGAGATGCTACGGAATGCGCTGGATTGTTTCCTGCAGGATGATGAGGCCAAGGCACTCGCTGTGGTTCAACGGGATGCCGAGGTCGACCTGATCAATCGCCAGCTCTACCGGGAGCTCAGCAGCTACATGATCGAGAATCCGGCGACGATCGGTCGCGCGCTCGAGTTGATGTTCATCTCCAAGGCGGTGGAGCGGATTGCCGACCACGCCACGAACATCGCGGAGGAAACCATTTACCTCACGCGGGGACGCGACATCCGTCACTCCAGCGAAACGCGCAAGGCATAGGCGGATTCGAGCGCCGGAAGACGGAGTAGCCGGAGGTTTCACACGAGTCCGCGCAATCGCGCCCAGGCGAGGCCGAGCCACTCGTGTACGGCTTTGGTGGTCCGGCTGAGGCTGCTGACGTCGAACGCCCACCAGCGCTCGTCGGCCTCGACGTCTGGCCGAAAGGCAAAATCAGCAGGGCAGGGGACGACGTTGACCCCTTGCTTCTCGGCCAGGGCGACCGCGCGCGGCAGGTGCCAGGCAGACGTCACGAGGGCAACCGGTTCGCCATTCGCGAGCGCCGCCAGCGTGCGGACCTCGTCGGCCGTGTCGCGTACGTCGGGCTCCAGCCGTGTGGAGGATTTGGATACACCCAAGGAGACGGCGGCGATCTGAAGGATCTCGGCGTGGGTCCGATGTCCGGGTTTGCCGGGGCCGAAGAGAACCAACTGAGCATCGGGCAGCTGGTTTTTCAGTCGGACGGCCTCCACCAGCCGCGCGAGGGCCGAGCCGCTGAGGCGGCTGGTCGCCGACGCGTGACCACCGTCGCTGTGGCCGGCGCCCAACACCGCAATCCAGCGGACGCGCGCCAGCTCCGGTGGCAGATCCGACGGCTGAGTCAGTTCCGGTATGGGAGGATGGCGCCCCTCCAGCGAGGCGGCCCAGCGGCTGCTCAACGTGTGATTGGACGCCGCGGCGAGCCAGATGAAGCCGACCACTAGGAGGACGATTCCGGTGCGTCGAAAACTCCCAAGGAGGGCCAGGCCCGCCAGCATCAGAACGAGCGAGAGCGGGAGTGGCATGAGCAGAGTGCCAATCAGTTTCCTTAACCAGAACATAATGTGAACGTTCGGCTGAATGACCCGGCGGTCGAGACTTGGTGCGCGCCGACCTGTTGGTCCCGCGGTGGAGTGGAGTCGCAGACGTTCCAGGCTGGTGTTGCGGTGACAGGGAACAGGGTTGACAGCGGTTCAGGCACCGTGGAATTTCTCCGACCCTTCACGGCGGCCATAGCTCAGTTGGTTAG
>JAEWIY010000113.1 GCA_023386835.1 Verrucomicrobiota bacterium | reverse complement strand
GGGCCGGCTTCAACTTAAACTTCGAACTTCAACCGGCACTTGGCGCGTTACGCCAGGTGCCCTTTGCAACGGCGGGCACGAACTTTTCGAGCCCCTCCGGTTTCCAGGCGACGGTCCGTTCCTGCTCCGCACTCATGTAGGCGGTCATGAGCATCTCAACCACCTCGAGACCATCGTGGAAGGTGAGGGCCGGCGTCTGCCCGGCGAGGAAGCGCTGCACGAAGTGGCGGTTCTCGTTCTCGTAGCCGTACTCCGACGCTTCGTTGCCGACAACCGGCATAAGCCCTTGCTCAGCATTCTGCTTTTCCACCAGGTCTTCACCGGCCTGGCCGGACAGGCGGCGGCTGAGAAAGACATGGCCGCCCGAATCGAGGCTGTTGTGAGAAAACGAATACTCTGGTCCCAGTAGTTCGGAACTCAGCCGCAGGCCGGCCCCGACAAAGCTCCAGGACGTGGTGACCTCGGCGATCAGCGGACGGCCCGCGCTGTCGACGTACTCGATCGTCGCGCGCGCGAAGTCCTCGGAGGGTCGGCGCAGGTAATCGACCTGCGGTCCCATCGTCTTCCGCAGGATCTCGGCGTATTCAGGCCGTGACCACTTCAGGCTCTGGATGTGACCGGTCACCTTCGTCGGGCGAATGCTGTTTCGCGGCTGACCGGGTTCGGTCAGGAGGAAACGCGCCACTTCCACGCTGTGGCACATCATGTCGTTCAGCACGCCGCCGCCCTGCAGGTCCCCCTGCCAGAACCACGGCATGTGCGGCCCGCTATGTTCCTCGGCGGCCCGCGCCAGATAGGGCCGACCGCTCAAGGCGGCGCCGCGCGACCAGATGATCTCCCGCCCGCGTACGAGCGTGGGCGTGAACAGCTGGTCTTCGAGGTAGCCGTGCAGCACGCCGGCCTGCTCGATCAGCTCTACGCAGCGGCGTGCTTCGGCGACGTTGCGCGCCAGTGGCTTTTCGCAGGCGACGCCGAGCAGTTCTCCGCGACCGCTGCGGAGGGCCGTCGTGATCTCCTCGATGTTCTCCACCCGGCGATGATTGGGCCCGCAGAGCCACAGCGCGTGGATCGCCGGGTCCTCGATCATCGCGGTGATGGAGGGATACACGCGGGCCTCGCCCACACCCAGCGAGCGGGCCAGGGCGGCGGCCGCCTCGGCGTTTTCGGTATTGGGGCTCCAGATACCCAGCACGTCCGCGTCGCGGACCGCCTGCCAGGACTGGAGGTGGAACTTGGTGATGAAGCCGCTACCGATAAAACCGACGCCGAGACGCTTGGGGCGAGCCATGGGAGGAGAGAAGGGGAGTTGGGGAGGTTTAGCCGTTTTTCGTCCGCGGTTCATTGCGGAAGAAAAGGGCGAAGAGGATCATGACGACGGCCGCCATGCCAGCCGGCCAGAGCCAGATGGAGGTCCAGTCGTGCTGCACCGTCCCGTCCACGGTGCGCGCGTACAGGTCGACGATCGGGCCGGAGACCCAGGAGCCGATCAACATGCCGATACCGTAGGTGATCAAGGTGATGAAACCTTGGGCGCTCGCGCGGACGGACGAGGGCGCGCTCTTGTCGACGTAGATCTGTCCCGTGACGAAGAAGAAGTCGTAGCAGATGCCGTGCAGCGCGATGCCGATGTAGTAGGCGAGCACAAAGCCGTCCGGTGAACCGAAGGCAAACAGCAGGTAGCGGCCGAGCCACGCGGCCATGGCGGTGACCAGCATGTACTTCACACCGAGCCGCGCGAAAAAGAACGGCATCGTCAGCATGAAGAGCGCCTCGGAGGCCTGGCCGAGTGTCATCTTGCCGGCGGCGTTCACGACGCCCTGCTCATTGAGGAAGGGGTTTGTGAAGTTGTAGTAGAACGCGAGCGGGATGCAGATCAGCAGCGAGCCGAGAACGAAGACGGCGAACGAGCGCTGCTTGAGCAGTCCCAACGCGTCGAGGCCGACCACGTCGCGCCACGTGACGCGATGTTGCAACTGTTTCGGCGGCGTGTGCGGCAGGAAGAAGGCGAACACACCAAGGATCGCGGAACAGGCCGCGGCCAGGCGCAGCGGCGTGGCTTGGGCTTCGATGCCCATCAGGCCGATGATCAGGCCCGCCGCGATCCAGCCGAGCGTGCCCCACACGCGAATCGAGGGGAACTGCTTCTCCGTGTTGGTGAGTTGCTGGAACGAGATCGCGTTCACCAGGGCGAGCGTCGGGTTGTAGCAGAGCGCGTAGCCCAACATCACCCAGAAGAACGCAAAAGGTTCCGTGACGGTCGATGCGTAGTAGAGCAGGGCCGCGCCCGCCAGGTGCAGGACCCCCAGCACGCGTTCGGCGGCGAAGAAGCGATCCACAATCATGCCAACGACAAAGGGCGCCACAATCGCCCCCCACGGCATCGTGCTATAGGCCCGGGCAGTCTGCGTGCCCGTGAAGCCGAGCGTTTGCAGCAGATACGTGCCCAAGGTGACCGCCCACGCGCCCCAGATGAAGAACTGGAGGAACATCATGAGCGAAAGCCGAACGCGAAGCGTCGCAGGTAAACGGGGAACGTCAGTCATAGTGAGGGGAGGGTGCCGCAGGATGAAGGGTTGTGGCGATTGTGGCGATGCTGGTGTGCAGTCAACCCGGGGGAGAGATTGCCAAACCCGTTAACCTGCCCACGCCGCGGGGCGATCGGCTGTGCTCGCGTCGCGGGCCTTGGTTTGGTCGCAACGCGTTTGCAGAGACGCCGCGGATGCCGGGGATCTCCCGGGCCTTTGATCGACGTGCGGAAGTTCCCGACCGGCTACACGAGTCGGTTCTCGCGCATCACCTGCTGGTACCAGTACGCGCTGAGCTTCGGCGTGCGTCGCAGCGTGCGGTAGTCCACGTGCACGAGTCCAAATCGTTCGGCGTATCCGCACGACCACTCGAAATTGTCGAGGAACGACCAAAGGAAGTAGCCGCGGCAGGGAATGCCTTCGTCGACGGCGCGGTGCACATTGATGAGGTAGTTGCGCACGTACTCGCGCCGGGTCAGGTCGACCACCTCGCTGGTCGTCACCTCGGGATCACGGTAGCCCACACCATTCTCGGTGATGTAGAGCGGACCGGGTTGGTACAACTCATGGCAGTGGCGCAGCGCCCAGTAGATCGACTGCGGCAGGATCTTCAGCCACGGGAGTGACGCCTGCGGATAGTTGGGTTCGAACGGCAGGATCTCGCGCCGACGGCCCGCCCCCGCGCGGATGAAGAAGCCGCTGTAGATGTTCAGGCCGAGGAAGTCGGTGGGTTGTGCGATCAACGCGAGATCGCCGCGCGCGACCTTGGGCGCATCGGCGCCGGCGCGCCGCAGGTAAGACGTCGGATAGCGGCCGTGGTAGATCGGGGCGAGCAGGTGCGCATTGCGTTCCGCCAACTCCGCTTGGGCCGCGGCGATGTCACGCGGCAGTTCGGTCACGGGCACCGGCACACTGAGATCTTGTGTCAGACCCACTTTCGCGCCGCGGGTACCGTATTCACGTACCGCGCGCACGGCGTGGCCGTGCGCCAGCAGGGTGTGGTGAAAAGCCTGGTTGAGCTCCGCTTTGGTCGCCGAGACGCCCGGCGCGTGATAACCGTCGCCATAACCGCGCCCGATGAAGGTCGGAATCTCGTTCAGCGTGATCCAGTGCCGCACATGGTCGCTGAACGCCTTGACGGCGCTGTCAGCGTAGCGGGCAAAGGCATCAACGACCACGCGCGAACGCCAGCCGCCCTGGTCCTCGAGCGCCTGCGGCAGGTCCCAGTGATAGAACGTGACCCACGGGGTGATGCCGTTGCGCTCCATCGCCTCGAACACACGGCGGTAGAAATCCACGCCCTTCGTATTCAAACGATCACCACCGTCCGGGTGCAGCCGGGGCCAGGCAATCGAGAGCCGGTAGTTCTTCACGCCCAGCCGGCGCATGAGGGCGAAGTCCTCCTTGTACCGATGGTAGTGATCGCACGCGATGGCGGGCGTGTCGCCCCGATCGACCTTGCCGGGCGTGGCGGCAAAACGATCCCAGATCGATTCGCCTTTGCCGTCCTCGCGGGCGGCTCCTTCGATCTGCGCGGCGGCGGCCGCCACTCCCCAGGTGAAGCCCTTGGGGAAACGATAGGACAACTTCTTCATGAGCGGAGCAAGCGGGGTGGAAGATCCGGGAGCATGTCCCGTGACCGACTGTAGTGCAGGGTCAGAGTTCTTCGCGAGCCCGCGTGCGCTGCGCGAACGGATGGGGGCGGGCGCCCTGTTTGTAGCGGTGTCGCGTGAAGATTGTGAACAGTTGTTCCACCTCTGCCGCTGGCCCGGCGTACGCGCACTGTTTGCAATAAAGCTCGTTCCGCGGCGGGTCCGGAACGAGGAACGTCACGTCCACGTCCTTCATGAAGCACATCGGGCAGCGGTACGTTTTCATAGCGGGCGGAACTGGAGCCGGGTGATGAAGGATTGCCCGGCGGTGACGCAGCGGGCGAGCGCGAGCGTGTAGAACGGCCGGAACATATGGCCCTCCAACGCCTCGCCGCGTTCGGCACCGTTGACCGGTTGGAGCGCGACCTGGCAGCCGAGCGGAGGGATCCCCGCGGAAACTTCCGCCGGAGTGGTGGTGGCAATCCGGCGGGACGCGTAGGCGTACGAGAGCTCCTGCACGTCGGCCGTCGCATCGCGGGTGCGCAGGGTCAGTCCGCGTAGATCTTCCGGATACTCGGTCGTGCCCCAGCAGCCCCGGTGGTACTCGCGCAGCTCCACCGTTGCGGTGGGATCGGAGAGTGACACCACGCGGCGCTCGATTGCAATCGTGCCGTCTCCGGGAAAGCGATACGTCGACGCAACGGTCACCCGCAGGCCGGCCACTTCGACCGTGACCGGTTCGATCTGGAGCACGGCCGTGCCGTCCGGGGCTCGTTCAATGGCTCCGCGGCTGCGCGCTTCGGCCAGCGAAACACTCCGGCCGGCATGATGGACTTCACAGCTGTGGATCGGACCCGTGCGATAGCCGCCCCGCAGCGCGGTGCTGATGAGGAAGGGATAATTGCCGTTCCACAGGCTCGGTGTCTCGGGGCCGAGGTTGCGATCGATCCGACCGTCGTAGGGCCGCAAGTCACAGATCGCACCGCCGAGGTTCAGGTCGATGGCGACTCGGAAGGCGTGATCGACATACCAGAACATCTCACGGCCGGCGTCGCACATGAGGTCGCGCGAAAGGTTTACGGTCGACTCGCCCGGTTTCACGTTACCCGCGAACCACCTGGCGAACTCCGTCATGGTGACGCAGCGCACCTGGCCGGCGTCCTGCCGGTCCCGCAGGTAGGCCAGGGACTCGTCGTACAGGCGCCGCGCGTCCTGCGGATCATCAACGAAAGGATGTCCGGCGGTGATCCAGGGGGGACTGACGAAAAGGCTGTAGTAGCCGTGGCTGTTGTGCCGCCCCTGTTCGATCCATTGATCAATGAAGTGCAGCACGTAGTCGCAACGATCGCCCTCGTTGGCGCAGGCGCGGATCAAATTGGCCGGATGGCTTGAGAACAGGTCGTCACGGCTCGTCAACGACAGCACCATGTCCCGGTTGAGGTGCGGCAGGCCAACAATGCCGCACCATTCCTCGGTGTCGCGCGCCGGCACGAGGTGGCAGGCCTTGGAGGGGTGATAGGCGCCCCAGGGTCCGCCGTCACTGAAGAGGTACCATTCCTGGTTGTTGCCCTGGTACATCCGCACCCCTTCCTCGAAGCAGTTCACGATGGCGGCCTTCACGGAAGGGTGGCGCTCCCGCAGGTCGTTGAGTGTATCCGCGTCGAGGATATAGGATCCGACCGCCGACGGAGCCGCGCCAAACGCCTCGGTGAAACGTGCGATCAGCAGGTCGAGCACGTCGCGTTGCGTCTGCCGCGGCAGCAGCCAGAAGGCTTTCTCGTCGGTCCGGAAACGCTGCCGGAACTCCGGAACCATCAGCTCGTGCAAGTGCAGGCCCAACTCATCGCCGTGGCGGTCGCGTTGCTCGCGAGCGTACGCGATCGACGTCGGATCGATCAGCGCGCCGTAGGTGAGCAAAACCGTCGTCCGCAGCCCGTGACGGTGGGCGGAATCCTGCTGGAAGCGCAGCGACTCGAGACGCGCCGGAGCGGGATCAACCCGGTGAATGACGTTCACGAACAAGGGATTCATCGAAAGGGAAGCGCGACCGGCTGCACCAATACGCATTGGATCCCAGTGACTCGAGCAAGGAAAGACAAGAACAAGACGGCAATAGTCCAAGGCGCGTTGGTCGCAGGCCGTCGTTGGGCGCGTCCGTGGGCCCGATGCCGCGGTGAGGCTAAGTCGTGCTGCCGGCGATGAACTGCGGTTCCAACGCCACGCGCACGGGTGCCTCTTCCTCGAGCGTCTGCACGGCGCGTCGTCCGATCTCACGATAGTCGTAGCGGAGGCAACTGAGCCCGGCCTTCACCGCCGTCTCGGTACCCATGACCGAAAGCACGCCAACGGTTTCGGGGCACCGCACGCGGCCCTCGATCAGCGCTTCGTGGAGTAGGACCGCCACGTTGTCTTCGGGGCAGAGCAGGGCGGTGCGGCGAGTGGCGCGTCGCAGTCGTTCCAGGAGCGCGCTGCGCTCGCGGCGGGTGCTGCCCGACGCGGGCGGCGCGAGTCGGTCGCGGCAGCCGAGTTCTTCGGCCGCGGCCGTCAGGGCCGCGCCGAAACCGGCCACCGCGGGATCGCCGGCAAACGGCTCCACCGGCAGGATCTGCTCGAAGCCACGGCCGAGCAGGTGCGCCAAGGCCTTGAGCGCGCCCGCACGAAAATCGGCGCGGACGTTGCTGATTCCGGGAAGGTCACAGGCGCGAAACAGGACCACGGCCGGCGGCAGGCGCCCAAGCTGGCTGCGCAACGCGTCGTCGCTCCAGATGTGGTCAAGCACGTATCCACCCGCCGACGACCCGTGCCGGTCGAGAAACTCCTTCAGGATCGCCTTCTGCGGTCCAACCGTTGCGAACACGGGCGGTTCGTGTGGGTCCGGATGGTTCACCAGCAGCTCGTCGTGCCACAGCAACATCGTGCGGTGACGCGCCCCACAACCGGCGCTGATGCCCTCCAGCAGCTCACGATAGAGCGCACTGCCCAGCTCGAGGCGCCGGATCAGGCAGGCGACGGGTTTCGGGCGATCCAGCAGAATTCGCGCGGTGGCCGGGTAATAACGGCCGTTGGTCGGGTGCTGCCAGATCTCGCCGGACTGAATCAGGCGGCGCAGCGAACGAAAGACCGTGGTATTCGCGACCCCGAAGCGGTCGCCCAGCTCGCGCGTGGTGGGGAGCGGCCGGTCGCTCGGAGCGCCCGTGACGATTTGCCGCAACTGGCTCAGCAAATCCCCGGCCGGCCCGACGGCGGCAGGGGGACGGGAGGGAGTTCGTTTCCGGGACCGCGGCACGCGTCCAGCAGCAAGACGCAACCAAGCCGCGCAACGCAAGGACAATGGAAAGCAACAGAACAAATATGTTGCGCAACGTGGCCGGTGGGCGTTGGCTGGGCCGATGTCGCTCACCCTGGTCATTCTCGCCGCCGGCATGGGCAGCCGCTACGGTGGATTGAAACAGCTCGATCCCGTCGGTCCCTCAGGGGAGACGATTCTCGACTACGCCGTGTTTGATGCGGCGCGAGCGGGTTTTGATCGGGTGGTGTTTGTGATCCGGCGCGACTTCGCTGGGGAGTTTGAGCGCGTGGTCGTGCGACGCTACGCCGCCTGGCTGCCGGTCGAGCTCGTGTTTCAGGCGACCGATCTGGTGCCCGCGGGGGTTTCTGTTTCACCGGAGCGGACCAAACCGTGGGGCACGGGTCATGCATTGTGGTGCGCTCGCGCCGCGGTGCCGGGTCCGTTTGCGGTGATCAATGCGGATGATTTCTACGGCCGCGATGCCTTTGGGCAACTGGCCCAGCTGTTGCGTCAGCCCGCCACAGCCGCGCGCAAGCCACGCTTTGGAATCGTGGGGTACCGCCTGGATCAGACCTTGTCGGAGCACGGTGCGGTCTCCCGCGGCATTTGCACTGTCTCCTCCGACGGCCTGCTCCAGAAGGTGGAGGAGCGCACGGGTATCCGCAGGGAGGATATCGGTCCCGGCCGCACGTACACGGGCGCGGAAACCGTTTCGATGAACTGCTGGGGGATGACTCCGGTGGTGTTTGGACAACTTGAATGGCAGTTGACCGCGTTCCTGCAGCAGCACGGACACGATCCCAAGGCGGAGTTCTACCTGCCCGCGGCGATCTCCGACCTGGTGGCGGGTGACGCGGCGGAGGTGGCCGTGCTGTCGACGAGCGCACGCTGGTTTGGCGTGACCTACCGTGAAGACCGTCCGCGTGTGGCGGCTGCGTTGGCTGAATTGATTGCCGCGGGTGAATACCCGGCCGATCTGCGTGCGGTGAACCTGGCTTCTACAACATGAGCGAGCTCCTCAGCACGACCGATCTGGCCGCGGTGGCGGACGCCTTTCCCCTGTTGGGCCGTTTCCGGTGCGCCCAACCGTACGGGAGTGGCCACATCAATGACACGTTCTGCGTCGAGTTCGACCAAGCTGGGCGGCCGGTCCGCTACATCCTGCAGCGTGTGAACGATCGGATCTTCAAGAATGTGCCGGCGTTGATGGAGAACATCGCGCGGGTCACGGCCCACGCTTCACGGCGGGCGGCGGAGCAGGGCGGCGAGGATGCGTCGCGCCGCGCGCTCACCTTGGTGCCGGCGCGTGACGGCCATCCGTATCACCGCGAGGCGAACGGCTCCTGGTGGCGGTGCTATCTGTTCGTCGAAGGCGCGCGCACGCATGACGTGATCGAGAGTCCGGTACAGGCGCGCGAAGCGGCGCGGGCGTTTGGACAGTTCCAGCAGTTGCTGGCCGACCTGCCCGGTGAGCGCCTGCACGAAACGATCCCGAACTTCCACCACACGCGCTGGCGCTTCGGCAACCTGCAGGCGGCCATCGCCGCGGACGCCAAAGGTCGGGCGGCGGACGCGGCGGCCGAGATCGCCTTCGCGCTGGAGCGGGAATCGATGGTGGACCGCCTGCTGGACCTGCAGGCGAGAGGAGAGGTGCCCGAGCGCGTGACGCACAACGACACGAAGCTGAACAACGTGATGATCGACGAGACGACGCACGAGGGCGTCTGTGTCATCGATCTGGATACGGTGATGCCGGGCCTCGCGCTCTACGATTTTGGCGACATGGTCCGGTCGGCGACGAACTCCGCGGCCGAGGACGAGATCGACCTCACACGGGTGCACTCGCGACTCTCCATCTTCGAGGCGCTGGTCGAGGGTTACCTCGGCGCGGCGCGTCCGTTCCTCAACCAGGCGGAGATCGAGCACCTCGTCTTTTCCGGCCGGTTGATCACCTTCGAAGTGGGGATTCGGTTCCTCACCGACTACCTGGAGGGTGATGTGTACTTCAAAACCAAACGGCCCGGCCACAACCTCGACCGCGCGCGCAACCAGTTCCAGCTCGTGCGCAGCATGGAGGAGCAGGCGCAGGCGATGGAGGACATCGTCCGCCGCCACAGTCACGCCTGAGTGAAGACGTGAATTGCCTGCCTGAGCCTACGCGCCAGCTGCCCCTCTGCTTCCACCGGTTCTCGCCCGCTCCTTTTTTTTCCGCTCTTCTTTTCTCATGACGATCCTGATCACCGGTGGCTCCGGGTTTATCGGCAGTCACCTCGCCGAACATTTCCAGGGCAAGGCCCATGTCCGGGTGCTGGACAACCTTCGCACCGGTCACCGTCGGAACCTGGCGGGGCTGGACGTCGAGTTCATCGAGGGATCGATCACCGACCGGGCGGTGGTGGCGCGAGCGGTGCAGGGGGTGGACTATGTGTTTCACCTGGCGGCGCTGGTCTCGGTGCCGGAGTCGGTTGAGCGTCCCCATGAGTGTGTGGAGTTGAATGTCTCGGGTCTGCTCAACGTCCTCGAGGCGTCCGCCCGGGCCGGCGTGAAGAAGCTCTGTTTCAGCAGTTCGGCTGCCATCTATGGCAATAATCCGTCCGTGCCGAAAACCGAAGACATGCGTCCGGAGCCGCGCAGTCCGTACGCCGTGACCAAGCTGGATGGCGAGTATTATTGCCAGCAATACACCGAAGCCGGGCGTCTCGAGACGGCGGCCCTTCGGTACTTCAATGTTTTTGGTCCCCGGCAGGATCCGGCCGGTGCCTACGCGGCCGCCGTGCCGATCTTTATCCAGCGGGCCCTGGCCGGGCAGCCGCTGCTGATTCACGGCGATGGCGGGCAGACGCGCGATTTTGTTTACGTGAAGGACATCGTGGCGGCCAATGTCTTTGCGGCGACGACTCCCGGCCTGACGGGTGTCTTCAACGCCGGTTATGGCGGGCAGATCACCATTCGCGAACTGGCGGAGCGCATCATCTCCCTGGCCGGATCGTCGTCGGAAATCCACCACGCGGGTGAGCGGGCGGGGGACGTCCGTCATTCGCGCGCCAGCGTCGACAAACTCAAGGCGGCGGGCTTCAAGCCGACCGGCTCGCTTGAAGCCGGTCTCGCCGCCACCCTCGAATATTTCCGCCACCAGGCGGCCTCCACCCCCGTGCAATCGTGAGCTCCATCACCTCTGAAGCGCAGCAGCGCGAGCGCATCGCCACCGAGATTTTCGCCAACGCCGACGCGGCGTGCGCCCGGTTGGCCGGCGAGATCGAAGCCCTCATCCGCCGGAATGACGCCGCGGACCGTCCGACCGTGCTGGGCCTTGCCACCGGCTCGACGCCGGTGCGGCTCTATCGTCAATTGATCCGCCGGCATCGCGAGGGCGGTTTGAGTTTCCGCAACGTCATCACGTTCAACCTCGACGAGTACTACGGACTGCCGCGGACGCATCCGGAGAGTTACTGGCGTTTCATGCACGACCAGCTCTTCGATCACATCGATGTGCGGAGCGAGAACGTGCACGTGCCGGACGGGACGGTGCCGCGCGGCGAAGTATTTGAATGGTGCCGCCACTTCGAGCAGCAGATCCGTGATGCCGGAGGTCTGGATCTGCAGATCCTCGGCATCGGACGGACGGGTCACATTGGTTTTAACGAGCCCGGCTCCGGCCGTGAGTCGCGCACCCGGTTGGTGACCCTCGACGCGCTCACGCGGCGTGATGCGGCGCGCGAC
Organism: Verrucomicrobiota bacterium; assembly: GCA_023386835.1. Taxonomy (GTDB): domain Bacteria; phylum Verrucomicrobiota; class Verrucomicrobiia; order Opitutales; family Opitutaceae; genus Actomonas. Next base: position 4,569 of record JAEWIY010000113.1, on the reverse strand, counting down.
TTTCTGGGCGAAACCAATGTGCCGCGGCACGCGATCACGATGGGCGTCGGCACCATCCTCAAAGCGCGCCGGATTGTCCTGCTCGCCTGGGGTGAGGCGAAGGCGGGGGTAATTGCGCAGGCGGTGGAAGGTCAGCCCACCGAGGCGCTGCCGGCCAGTTTCCTGCAAGGCCATCCCGACGTGCGCTTCCTGATCGACCAGGCGGCGGCGTCGGCGCTGACGCGCGTGCGTCATCCGTGGCTGGTGGGGCCGGTCGAATGGACGCCGGAGCTCGTGCGGCGCGCCGTCGTCTGGCTGGCCCAGACGGTCGACAAGCCGGTGCTCAAGTTGTTGGATGAGCACTACAGCGAGCACGGCATGGCCGACCTGCTGACCGAGCAGGGCCCGTCGTACGGGATGAACATCCGCATCTTCAACGAACTGCAGCACACGATCACCGGCTGGCCGGGCGGAAAGCCCAACGCCGACGATTCGGCGCGACCGGAGCGAGCGGCGCCCTTCCCGAAACGAGTGGTGGTCTTCAGCCCGGAGCCGTCGCATGACGTGCTTGGCATGGGCGGCACGCTCCGCCGGCTGCAGGACCAGGGGCACGATGTCACCGTCGTTTACCTCACCTCGGGCAACCTCGCCGTGCCGGACGAGGAGGCGATCATGGCCACCGAGCTCGTCCGCGAGATGGCCGGTGCGTTTGAGCAACCGGGTTCAGTGGCGGAGTTCGCCGCCAACGTGCGCGCGCAGCTGGATGCAAAATCTGAATACGCGAGCGACACGCCGGAGATCCGCCGGCTGAAGGGGCTGCTCCGACGCGGCGAGGCGCGGGCGTCGTTGCGCGACTGCGGCGTGCCAGCGGGCAAGATGCGTTTCCTCGACCTCGCGTTCTACGAGCGCGGTCGGTACCGCCAGTTTTCGCCGCAGGACGAGGATGTGCAGGCCGTCGTGGCCATCCTGCGCGAACTCACGCCCAACCAGATCTTCGTCACGGGCGACCGGGATGATCCGTCCTCGGTCGGCGCGGTGACGTTTGACGTGATTCGACGCGCCGCGGCTGTCGTGGCCTCGGATGCGTGGTTTTCGGATTGCCGCGTTTGGGTGTACCGGGGCGTCGAGTCCCCGTGGGGCGCCGCGGAGATCGACATGGCGGTGCCCTTGAGCCCGCGGGAATTGGAGCAGAAGACCCAGACCATCTTCCATCATCGCAGCCAGCGCAGCCAGGCGCCGCTGGCGACCGGCCTGCGTGAGGTTTGGCAGCACGCGGAGCAACAGAATCGGGCGCTGGCCGGCGCCTACGACCGGCTGGGCCTGGCCAACTACGAAGCCATCGAAGGATTCCAGCGAGCGCGCTGGTAAAATGCCATGAAGTTCACGCAACCCCACGCAGACGTGTATGTGCCCGGCGGTGACACGCCCGCGGCCGAGGCGCTGGCGCGAGTGACGCACCTGTGCGTCGCCGCTCATCAGGACGACATCGAGATCATGGCGCAGGCGGGCATCTCCGAGTGCCTCGACACACCGGAACTCGCGTTTGGTGGCGTTGTGGTCACCAACGGCGCCGGCTCGCCCCGGACCGGCGCGTATGGACACCTGACGGACGAGGAGATGCAGCGCGTGCGCCGCGACGAACAACGCCGCGCGGCCGAACTGGGGCAGTACGCGATCCAGATTCAGTTGGCCCATCCCAGCGCTCAGGTGAAGACGCCCGACGATCCGGGCGTGCGCTCGGATTTGCGCACGATCTTCGAAAGCTGTCGCCCCCGTGTGGTGTACCTGCACAACCCGGCGGACAAACACGACACGCACATCGCGGTCCTGCTGCGCTGCATCGAAGCGCTGCGCAGCCTGCCCGCCGCAGCGCAGCCGGAACGCGTGCTTGGGTGCGAGGTCTGGCGCGATCTGGACTGGCTCGTGGATGCCGACAAGGTCGCGCTGGATACAAGCCGGCACCCGGAGCTCGCCCGGGAATTGCTGGCGGTTTTCGATTCGCAGGTTTCCGGCGGCAAACGCTACGACCTCGCGGCGCTCGGCCGCCGACGCGCGCACGCGACGTTCCATACGTCGCACGCCACCGACCGTTTTGAGGGGATCACGTGGGCGATGGATCTGACGCCGCTGTTGCGTGATCCCGGGCTTTCGGTCCGCGAGTTGGTCGGCCAGTATCTCGAGCGCTTCCGTCGCGACGTCGACGAGCGGGTGGCGCGTTTCGGCGGCGCCTGAACCTGAGCGAGAACCGTGTACACGGCGCTTGGTCCGGCCACGCTTCGCAGTGGCGAACAGGTGACGGCGGCCGTGGTGGCGGCGCCGGACCTCGCGTGGGCTGACCGCGTGGAACGGATGCTCGTGCACAAGGGCGATCCGTGGAACTGGCAGAACAGTGCTCTCCTGCGCCAGCAGACTGGAGTAGGCGCGCGTTTTTTCCTGCTGCACCGGGACGGGCAGCCGTTTTCGAGCCTCGCCATCATCGAGGATCAGGGCGTCGGACTGCTTTGCCACGTCTGGACCGCTGAGTCGGACCGTCAGGTGGGCGCGAGTTCGATCCTGATGGAGCATGCGCTCGCCGATTTTCGTCGGCGGGGTGGACGGGCCTTGTACCTGGGCACTGAATACGAAGGGACGGCCTGGCACTACTATCGCCGGCGGGGTTTCGAACCCGTGGCCGGCCGGTGTGGAGCCATGGTGCAGCTCCCGGAATCGCTGGAGGCATTTACGGCGCGCTGGTTTGCGGCGGGTGAGACGGTGGTCGAGCCGCTCGCCTGGCGGCATTGGCCGGCGGCGTTCCCCTTGTTTCTGGAACCGTCGGGTGGATTGATTCGCCTTGCTGCCGGGCGGTTGTTTGGCGCGATGTTGGCCGAGGAACCCTTGCTGCCGTTGTTGCGTGAACAGGGGCAACGTGCGGCCGTAGGAGAACTGCCCTGCGCGTATGTGCTGCGGGCGAAGGATTCAGCCGCCGTGCTGGGCTTGGCCGGCCGGTCCGAGCATCCCCTTTGGCCCCGGACGGAGATGGTGGATCTGTTCTGCCATGAAACGAGGTGGGCAGCGGCCGGTGCACTGCTCGAGCCACTCCTGAAACAGGATCACGGTACGCGGTTGCTCGCGTATGTGGATCCCGAGCAGCCGCAGAAGCAGGCTGCGCTGGAACGCGCTGGCTTCCGGGTGTCGGCGCATTGGCCCCGAGGGCTGGAGGTGACCCAAGGCGGCGAGCGGGTGGAGGTGACGCTGCTGGAGCGCGACTGATTTATGAAGAGTGCACGCCGAAGCGCCCGCCCGGGCGAGACTGAGTGGTGTTCTGCTGCGCGGCTCGAAGCCGACTGGAAGGTGCTGTGCCGCGACATCGGTGAGCGGCGGGCCGGCACGGCAGGCGAAAAGTCAGCGGCCGACTACATCGTCGCGGAGTTGCAGCGCGCAGGCGTGAAGGAGGCGCAGCTTGAGCCGTTTCCCTGCCTTAGTCTGCGCGAAGGCCGGGCGGAAGTGCTCGAGCGGCGTGGCTCGAAGTGGGTCGGTGTCGAAGCGACGCCGGTCGTGGGCGCCCCGGCGACGCCGGGTTGGGTTCAAGGCGAGTTGGCCTGGCTGGAGTTGCCCGAGCAGACGAACCGGCTGAAGCGCGGCAGCCTGCGCGGCAAGATCCTCGCGCTCTTTGGGCCGATGCCGACCGAACTCGAGGGGCACCGTCGGCTCCTCGCGGCGGATCCGCTCGCGATCATCCACGTCGATGAGCGACTGCCGTTCACCTGGACGAAGAACGACGGGGTTTATCCGTATTGGGCGCGCGAGCACGGCATGCTGCCCACGCTGACCGTACCGTACCTGGAGGCGTGGCGTTGGAAGCGGCAAGGCGTATCGAAGTTAAGGGTACGCGTGCGGGTCCGCCAGGAGGAGACGACCTCGTACAATGTCATCGGCGAGTTGCCGGGCACGGATCCACGGCTGCCGGCGCTCGCGGTCAGTGCACACCACGATACTCAGTGCGGCAATCCCGGTGCCGACGACAACGCGTCCGGTGTCTTGTGCGTCCTTGCCCTGGCCCGGGCTCTGGCCGGCCGGCGTCACCGCCGCACCTTGCGCTTCTATTCCTTTGGCACCGAGGAGCAGCTGTCCGTCGGCGCCACCGCGCACGTGCGCAACACGGGGCTGACGCCGCGTCAGGTGGGGCTGCTGATCAACTTTGACAGCGTCGCCTCACCGCTCGGGCATCTGCAGATGTTGATCGCCGGGCCGAGAGAGCTCGAGCAAGCGGCGGCGTCCGCGCTGGCTTCCGCGCAAGCGGAGGTGGCCGTGCAACGCGAAGTCACGCCGTTCGGCGACGTGTTTCCATTCAACCGCGTCGGCATTCCCTCGTTGTGGTTCATGCGCTCGAACTTCCCGGGCGGCCGCTGGCAGCACCACAGCCCGCACGACACGCTGGAGAATGTCTCGACTGACGAGGTGCAGCGGCTGCTGCGGGCCGCGGCTCCGCTGATCCGCCAGTGGGCGCAGGCGGAGCGCTGGCCGTTTCCGTCGCGGCTGCCCGCTGCGCAGCGGCGTCAGGCCGAGCAACTCGGCCGTGAACTGCTGGGCTGGTAGAGCGCGAGGGTGGGC
>JAEWIY010000055.1 GCA_023386835.1 Verrucomicrobiota bacterium | reverse complement strand
CTTCGTACGCAAGTGGAACACGCATGCAGCCAGCTCAGCACCGACTACCTCGACTTGCTCGTCTGCCGCTGGACCACACCGCACCTCGCGGTGAATGACCTGGCGGAGGCGATCGACCTACTCACGCGGGCGGGCCTCATCCGTTATGCCGTCGCGGAAGACTGGCCCTTGTGGCGAATCGCGGACCTTTGCGTACGCGCCAGCCTCGCCCGCTCGGCTCGCGTGGAGGCGATCCAGGTGACCCAGCCGTTCGGCGTTCACGGAAACAGCGAGTCCGAGGAGATCGGCAACGTTTGTCGGACCTATCGGCTCGGCCTGCTGCTGCAGACAACGGAAGGCCGCCACGACGTGGCTTCCAACCGGGAGCCACTCGCATCGCTCGAGCCCGTTCTGACCTCCTTGGTGCGCGCTCCGGATGACTTCGCCTCAACAGGCCCACGCGAGCACGACTCAACCGAGGCTCCGCGCCCAGCTCTCACCGTCGGACTGCCGTCGTGAGCCAGCTCGTGTTTTCCGCGCCCAGTTCGCGTCCGGTCGCCTGCCCGCCGGTCGCCGGTGTGAGCGCTGGGTCACGCCCTGGCGTGATCTCCCGCGCCTGCACCGGCCGCAGCTGAAGCGGCGAAGCCGCCGCCTATAACAAGGGTCCTGCACGCCTGTGAGGACCTTCCTCTTCCAAGATGCTTTATGAATCCTTCTTCTCTCCCCCCGCTCAGTAACAACAAGATCCGGCAGATGAACCAATGGGCCGCGTCACACTTCGCCAAAGACGCTGAAGGCCGCTGCGCTGTGGTTGTTGAATACCTCGCGCAGCTCGACGACGAGGTCGTCGAAAAGCTGATCAGCCAAGGCTGGCCAGCGGTCTTCGACACCGCCGCCCGGGACTGGCCTGAGGCGTTTGCCGATTTCGCGACCGAATCCGAGCCGGAGGAGTAAGTTCGGCCCGTCCCGGCGGGCCCTAGGGCGTAGTCCCTACCCCACTACACCCGGCCCGGCCGGGGCGGGCTTCCGCTTGACAGCGCATGCGGCGCGCGTTACCTTTCGATCATCCGATGCGAACACGATTCCTACATCAATCGCTGCAACCATCGGGAACGCTGCCGTGGATCTGTCCTGCTGGTCCCGGCCGCTATCAGTCGGTCGCCTCGCGCTGAGGCGCGGCGCTGGCCAGACCGGTTGCGACCGGGTTCCCCAAAGCAACCTTGCCGGATCCGACGGTGTCATCCGTCGCAGCGTGCGAGCTCCGTGCCAGCCCTTCAGCTGGCGAACGTTTCCTCCGCCTACAGGCATTATCCCCCGAATCGTTATGATCAACACGTCACCCGTTCTGCACGAAAAGCTGATTCTTCGCGGCATCCACCTGAACCTCACCGATGCGCTCCGCGCGTCCATCACAGCGAAAGTGTCACGTTTGCTGCGCCACGATCCTCGTTTGATCCGCGTTCGCATCGACGTCGACGCGGAACGTCGCGGGCAGTCATGGGCGTTCATTGCGAAGGGCGAGGTGGAGCTCGAAGGGCCAAACCTGTGCGCCTCGGTGACGACCGACAATGGCTATCGGGCCGTTGACCTGCTGATCAGCAAACTTGACCGGATGCTCCGGAAACGCGCCACCGCCCGCCGCCGCAGCCGCTCGTCGGACGATATCCGCCGGCACGTCGCGGAGGCCGACTTGGTCACAGCCGCCTGACGCCCATACCGGCGCGAAAGATCTTACTCTCGCGCCCTCGCATCTCCCAAGGCCACGCCGCTCCCGCCGTCCGGGGAAGCGTGGCTTTTTCTTGGTCGCACGAATCCGAGAGGAGTGGACGCCCCTGCAAGGGCGTGAATTGGCCGCGGACCGGACGCAATCCACCGCCAGTCAACGACCTTGAGCTTGGGTGTAGTTCTTTCTTGGTGACAAGGCCAACCTATCGCTCGAAAAAACGGCCAGGAACTTGACAACCGCGCGATGCGGTTCATAATGGTCCCCGTCTCCGCCATGCGAAACCCCTCGACATTATTCACGTATCCCTACCCGGGCGTGTCCTTGTCGATCTTCCATGGCACTCCCGGTCACGCGATCTAAACGCCCGTGCGCTGCGGCGACGGGGTTTGATCAGATCGGTGACCGGGCGATCACGCGCTCTCCAGCGCTTCAGGCGGCTACCGCCTGATCCTCCAGTTTTCCCCACACGCGCCCCTTGAGGGGCCATCCTCGTGTTGTCTCACGTGCGCGCGTTCGTGCACGCCCTGTCCGCCTACCCCGTCTGCCTGCCCGTTCCGTTATGACCATTCTCCACGTCGCCGACCTCCATTTTCAGAAGCCTTGGTACCAGTGGCTCGAAAACTCCGCCCCACCGCACGACCTGCTCGTCATCGCCGGCGACCTCCTGGACCTAAGTCACCCTGCCCCGCACGAGCGGCAGGTGCGCTGGGTGACCGACTGGCTGCGCGACTATCCGCGCCCTGTCTCGGTCTGCAGTGGCAACCACGACCTGGTCTGGGATTCCGAGCATCACGTCTGGTGGCCCGCCCGCTGGCTGCAGTCGCTCAAAGGGACCGATCGCTGGGTGGACGGTCAATCCGGGGCGCTCGATGGCGTGAGCTTCCTCAACCTGGCCGCCTCCGGTCGAGCGCACACCCGCTCCGCCGACATCTGGATCACCCACGCGCCGCCTCTCGGCCCCAGCGTCGGCTGGCACAAGGACGGCCGCGCCGGCAGCGACGCCAAACTGTTGTATTCAGTCCGCAATCACCGGCCCTCGGTCGTTCTGTGCGGTCATGTGCACTCCCCGTTGTCATGGATCGACCGATTCGAAGGTACTTTGTACCTCAATCCGGGACAGGATCTCGCGGCGCCGTTTCCAAACCATGTGCTGATCGATTTCACGGAAGGCAGCGTTCGCCGGGTGCGCGGCAAAAACGGCGGCATCCACCAGGACGTCATAATTGACCTGTCGGGACTGCCCACTCCGCGCCCAGCGGTCGTGGCCGCGGCGGAATCCGAGTTCGCCCTCGTCGGCGCCTGACACCTCCCGCCGTCTGCTGCTCCGAGTTCTCCCCACCACCCCTTCCCCAACCCTCGCCACCCACAATCCACCGGCCGCGTCACGCGCGACCAAACATTCATCACACCTTCATGACCGATCGAAAACTCTTCATCTCCTCACACGACCACAAGCGGCTGAGCCTGCTGCTCGCCGCCTTCCGGAATGGAAGCCGTCCCCCGACGGCGCGGCGCCTGCAGGAGGAACTTGAGCGCGCCATCATTCTGGCTCCGCACGAGATGCCGCCACGTGTCGTCCGCCTGGACTCGCGCGTGACGTTCGAAGACCTCACCGACGGCAGCGTGGAGTGCTACACGCTCACTCTGCCTGAACAGGCCAACGCGGACGAGCACCGTCTGTCGATCCTCGCCCCCATCGGCACCGCGCTGCTCGGTTATGCCGAAGGTGATGAACTCGATTGGGAGACGCCCGGCGGCGTTCGTCGCCTGCGTATCCTGACTGTGGATCAGACGATTGTCGCTGAACCCGTCCACGTTTGACGCTCCTCCTCCAAACAGAGCCGCCGCGCCCCGAAGGGTCGGCGCTCAAGCTTTCGAACATGAAACGACGCCCTCTCGGCCACACCGGGCTGCACGTCTCCGAACTGTGCCTCGGCACAATGAGCTTCGGCTGGCGCACCCGTCACTCCACCGCGCTGACGCTTCTCGATGAATTCGTGGAAGCGGGAGGCACCTTTCTGGAAGCCGCCCAAATCTGCCCGGATGTACTCACACCTCCGGACTGGGCCGGCCTGCCGGAGAGTTCCATCGGGGACTGGTTGCGTTCGCGTCAACATCCCCGCGAAAGCCTCATACTAGCCACGCGTCTGGTCTGGAATCCCGATCGGCATCTGCCCAGCGACAGCCTGGCGACCTGCTGCGAAGCCTCATTGCGGCGGTTGAAAACCGACTATCTGGACTTGCTCGTCTGCGACTGGACGCCAACCACGCCCCAACTGGAAGACATGCTGCACGGACTGACGCGTCTGGTTGAGCAAGGCAAGGTGCGGCATCTCGCGGTCTCCAGCTTTGGTGCGTGGCAGACCGGCGAGAACCTCCGACAGAACTCGCTCCGACAGCTGGCAGGGATCGGCACCATCCAGGCGGACTACTCGCTGCTGGACCGGCAATCTGAGCCGCAGCTGCTCGGGCCGAACGCGGGCCGACTCGGCTTCATCGCGCGCTCTCCGCTGGCGGGTGGATTCCTGGCGCTGCCGAATCACGCTTGCCAGTCCTTGCAGGATCCACGACGGCGCCGAAACCTGTATCTCCGCTACGGCCACTCAACTGGACAGGCGGTACGCTCAGCGGTCGAGTCCGTGGCCAAAGACTTGGGCGCCACGATGGCGCAGGTATCCTACAGTTGGGTACTGAGCAATCCGGCAGTCTCCGCGCTGCTCATCGCACCGCTGTCGGTCAACCAACTCCACGACGCGATCGAAGCGACCGACCTGTCCCTTTCGTGGCCGCAGCTTCGTCGGCTGGATCTGGTTTCCAGCACCTACTTGTCCCCCGAGGATATCGCGCCGGCGCTACCGGAGCCATCCGATCGCGATCAAGTCCTTCCCTGGCGGGGCAACGGTAGCGACCAGACGGATGACGACACCAAGAGCGGCGGCGAACGCGTCATCACGCTGGATTTCGTCGAACCGCCCGCCCGCTAAAGAAGGTAACCGTTTGCACGGTCGCCCGACCGAGGGCTGCCGGCGTCGCCAAGATGCCGGCGGCCCTCTTCCATCGGATCACGATGCACCTCTTCTTTGTGACTCGTCACCTGGTGCCACACGGCCCATGGAAAGGGCATGGGGTCACGGCACGACGCGCTGTCGAAGAAGGACTATGAAGCACTGGCCGCGTTTCGATACGCGCTGCGCAAATTCCTTGGTTTCAGCGAAGCCGCTGCCCGGCAATACGGGCTGACTCCGCAACAATACCAAGGCCTCCTCGCGATCGAGGGATTCCCGGGCCGCAATTGGGTCTCGGTCGGCGAATTGGCGGAGCAGTTGCGCATCGCCCACCACAGCGCAGTCGGGCTTATCGACCGGATGGAATCGATGCGCCTGGTTCGGCGGTCGCCGTCGCAGGAGGACCGTCGCCGGGTGCAGGTGTCCCTGACCAGCAAGGGGCTCAAACTCCTGGAGAAAATGTACCGGATTCACCGCGACGAACTTCGTTCGACCGGTCCGCGTCTGGCTACTCTTCTCCACCAAGCCGCCGCCCAGATACCGACCCGCGGCGCCAATCGGACGACCAAGAAGCCCTCCGCTTGGGACGACTGAAACCGCGAATTGGCGGATTGCTCTCTGGCAGGGACCTGAAGCGGTCCCGGCTTGCCGCGTGCCCATTTCTATCGTAACACGATAGGATGAAGCAGCAACCTGGTGGGAGTGCGGATCGCGGGAGCTCGACCGAGGCAAAGGAAGAACCCTTTCTGCCACGACCCACCCCTGACGCTCCGGGTGCGCACCAGTTCGCTACCCGGAGCGCGCGGGCCGGTTCGTTGGCCCGGGCTCCAGGGAATCGGCCGGTACAGCCGCCGATCGTGCAGAGCGCCATTTTCGACCTCGGCGACTCGGCGGAAGCGGAGGCGATCTTCTCCGGCCAGCGGGCCGGATACGCGTATTCGCGATTCGGCAATCCGACCGTCGAGACGCTCGCGAACGCCTTGGCCGATCTCGAAGGCGGCCGAGGAGCTCTGGTGACGAGTTCCGGCAATGCCGCGTTACTGACTGCAGTCACCTGTGCGCTGCACGAACGGAGCGGGCCTCTCGTCACGCACCACGATATCTACGGCGGCAGCTTTGAGCTGCTCCGGATCCTGTCGACGGTCTACCGTCTGCCGCTGGAGATCGTCGATTCCACTCAGCCGGAAGCGTGGTTGGCCGCCGTCGGAGGCGCGGGTGCGGTGCTGATCGAAACGCCCTCGAATCCGTTGATGCGGCTCATCGACCTTGCGCAGACAGTCGAGCGTGCCCACGCAAACGGCGCCCCGGTGATTGTCGACAACACGGTGGCCACACCGTTCAACCAACGGCCGTTCGCATTTGGCGCCGACTGGGTGATCCACTCGACCACGAAGTACCTCAACGGCCACTCCGACCTGATCGGCGGCGTTGTCATACGTCGTGAAGCGCTGGATACGGCCCATCGGACCTTCCACAAAAACCTGGGTGGCACGGCCAACGCGTCCGAAGCGGCGCTGGTCCTCCGTGGGTTGAAGACGCTCGCGCTGCGGATGGAGGCCCACAACCGCAATGGTGCGGCTCTCGCGGAGTGGCTGCGGCAGCGGCCCGAAGTCTCCAAGGTGCACTACCCGGGGCTCGCCAGCCACCCGCAGGCGGACCTGGCACGTCGTCAGATGTCGCACGGCGGTGGTTTGCTGTCTTTCGAACTGAAAGGCGGTGAAGCTGCCGCCAGCCGCTTCCTCGATCGGCTGAAGCTCATCGTGCACGCGGTCAGCCTCGGTGGGACCGAAACGCTCGCCTCCCGTCCGGCACGGTCCAGCCATCGTGGCATGACTCCGGAAGCGCGCGCCCAAGCCGGCATTTCCGACGGCCTGATTCGACTTTCGGCGGGAATCGAAGCGGTGGAGGATCTGACGAACGACCTCGACCAGGCGCTGCGTGATTGACGCCCCGCGCACGCACCAGCGGCCAACGCACCGCCGGTGGTCGGCTACATGATCATCGTTTCACCGTCACGATGACGCGCTGGTAGCGCGTCAGCCGGGGTGAACCATGATCGGTCACCGCCAGGATGATGTGCATATCTCCTTCTCCAGGCGGCATGACCCGGGAGTCGGCACCGTGAACCACGCCTTGGGCTGGTCAAAAGCCTGGATCTCGAGCGGCTGCCCGGAGCGCGCGCTCGAGAGCGGAAACGTGCCGGCCTCGTTGTAGTAGAACCAGTGATACGAAAGCGCGTCGCCGTCCGGATCGGTGGATCCCTCGGCGTTCAACTCCACTCGTTCGCCGGGTTTCGCCACCAGGCGGCTTGCGTGACCGAGTCGTGGAACCGGCGGATGGTTCGCCTCGGCGTACGGTTTGATCGTCCAATCCATCCGCGCGGCAAAATCGTGCTGAAAGTCGCGCCGCCAGCGCCAGACGGTGGCGTGATTGTCCGTGTGCCAGTGACCATCAGCGCCCTGTACTTCATCTTCCGCATCCGTCCAGATCGGCCGCGTCTCTGGCGAAAGGTGCCATTTTTCAGCCTTGGGTGTGTACAATTCGTAGCGTCCGCCCCATCCGCCCCAGTTTGGGTGCTCCGGAGCGCTGAGGCCATTGCGGACCAAGTGGAGAAAGGAGGGCGTGTCTCCCTCCATCAGGTACTCCCAATGGGGATACTCAGCCCCTAGCGGCCCCTTGCGGCGAATCTGGTGGTCCAGCCACTCGTTGGTGACCAGAAGGTATTCGGCGCCGGCGAAGCGACCATGGAAGTAGTCCCCGCTGATCCCGCTCCACGTCGCATGATGGTACCCGCCGCCTTCGTTAAAGCCGGGACTGACGATGTAGAAGAGGCCCGGAAACTCGCGACGCAGCCACGGACCGCTGTCATCCTGATCCGAGATCGCGTAGACGCGAAGCTTTGCCAGAAACGCTGCCAGCTCTTCCGCGGAGCGCGTCGCCCGCACTTTCCACAAGGCCTGGGCCAGCACACTGGGTCCGCCCCACACCGGCACCCACAACGGCCGCGGATCGGCGCGATCGACCGCGGCGATCAGACGTTCCGAGCCGGGCGAGTCCCGGCCTTCGCCTACGCCCTCGAGTCCGTAAACCGCCAAGCCTTCACTGAGCACGTCGAGCAGCGCTTGAGCTGTCGGGAATCCAGTTTCGTGTTTCTCGAGGTTGTCGCGAACTTTTCCATACGCCTCGACGATCCGTCGAATGCGTTCTGGTGCGACCCGTTTCGGTTGGTGGATGGATGTCGTGGCAACGAGCCCTTCCACGTCGAAATGGTTCGCGTAAACCAAAAACCGGACCAGCGACATCGCATCATCCGGCTCATTCTCAATGTCGGTCAGGACAAAAACCCGCGCCCGAACCGGCTCCTCGGCCGCCCGGCTGGGGAGAAGAATAAACGTGAACGCCAGAGCAATGAGGAGAGCGAGAGGGCGGGGTCTCACGGAGCTTCGAACGTACGCCCCCTCGAGGTTAACGCCAGTACAGACACCGGTGTGTCGCGCACGGCGCGCTGGCAGACGGTGAAGTCGCTCCGGCGACTTCCGCCCGGCGGTGACAGGTCACGCCGGGCGGAGGATGGCTCGCGCCTCAAACCGCTTCGAGCACGCGCTCCACCGGCATGTATTCAATCCGGGGTGGCGGCAGTTCCAACAGCAACAGCTTGGCCGGCGACTCGCTGTGGTTCCGCACCGTGGCTGCGTGATCACGCGGTAGCCTCATGACTTTGTCTTCAGCCAGCATCGTGTTCACGTCACCACTCGTGACGGTGACGGTGCCAGAGGCCACATAGAACAGCTGTTCCGTCGGCTTTGGCTCGATTTCTTGGACGGCTTGCGGACCAACTAGAAAAACGGCGCCCGCGAGGTCACCGTCGTGGATGGCCGTCTTATTGACGACCCAGTCCGCCGAGGCAGCAGAGCCGGCGGAGTTTTGGCGAATAGCAGACATGGCTCAGGATTGGGTTAAGCGGTCTCTCGAGAGGGGGGACCGACGTTCATCATCGTCTGGCGCAAAGGCCCAGACCCAGGGGTGGTAAGCAACGGCCGACGGCGTGCCAGGCTTTCGAGCCTGAAAAGGGCCCGGCGACCAGGTGCGCCGTCACCGGAAGAG
>JAEWIY010000008.1 GCA_023386835.1 Verrucomicrobiota bacterium | reverse complement strand
TCTGTTCACCACGTTTCCCAAGTCGACGGAAACGTTTCTGCAGCGGGAGGTGGCTGCGCTGTTGGCGCGCGGGGTGCGGCTCCGGATCTATTCGCTCTACGGTGGCGGCGGCACATTCCACGGCGTGACGGTCGAGCGGTTTTCGCTCTGGCGCCTGCTCGAATTGCTGTGGCTCATCCCGTTCTTTGCGATCAGGCGGTGGGACGTATTTGGGATTCTGTTACGCGGGTTGCTGACGCGGCGGGCACCCGGCTGGTTGAACTTTTGGGAGAACATGCTCGGGGCGGGATTTGCAGGGGTGTATTACCACGCGTTTCGGCGTGATCCGCCGGACCTGGTGCACGCGGCCTGGGGCGGAGCACCGGCTACGGCGGCCTGGATTCTGCACCGGCTGGTCGGCTTGCGCTATTCGGCCGCGGCGCACGCCTACGACCTGTATGAACATGGTGGAGACTGGTGGCTGGACGAGAAGCTCGCGGAGGCGGCGTTCATCCACACGTCGACCGAAATGGGGCGGGCAACCCTCGTGAGCCGCGGCCACGCGCCTGAGCGCATCCAGGTGATCCGGCGCGGTCTGGAGACATTTCCAAGTCTGAAGCCCGTGCGGCGGGAACGGCGGCCGCTGCGGCTGGTCGCGGTCGCGCGGCTGGTGCCGAAGAAAGGACTGAATCGTCAGCTGAAGATTCACGCGGCGCTGGCCGCGGCTGGCGTTCCCTTTGAAGCGCGCATCGTGGGGGAAGGGCCGTTGCGGCCGGAATTGGAGGCGCTGCGGAGATCGTTGGGATTGGAGCGGCACGTGACGTTGATGGGGCACCTGCCGGAAAGCGCCGTGTGGGAGCAACTCGCTTGGGCGGATGTGCTGCTGCACACGGGAGTGGTGGCGCCGAGTGGTGATCGGGACGGACTGCCCAACGTGATTCCGGAGGCGATGGTGGCGGGCGCCGTGGTGGTGACGTCGCCGGTTGCGGCGACCTTGGAGGCGATCGCTCCAGGTGAGCGTGGGCTGGTGGCGGATGTCGACCAACCCGAGGAGTGGGTAGCGGCGCTGAAACGCTTGAGTGAGGACGATGAACTGATGGAGCGGCTGCAGCGATCGGCCCGCGCATGGGCGGAGGCGAATTACGACGGACGGCAGAACTCGGCGCGATTGCACGCACTGTTTCTGGAGGCGGTGCGATGATTTTTTTCGACGTCACGAAGACTGCGAAGGCGCGGCATGCCTCGGGATTGTTGCGCGTGACGCGGCGACTTGCCGAGGAGCTTGGCACGGCTGCGCAGCCGGTCCAATGGGACCAGTGGGACCGACGGCTCGCGCGCGACGACTGGTTCTTCACGGCCGAGCTGTTCAGCCCGGCGGAACGACCCGGGTTTGAGGCTTTCCTCGAGCAGTATGCGGCGCAATGCGCGGCGCTCTTTCACGATGCGATCCCGCTGCAGCACCCGCATGTCACGTGGAGCAAGAGCGTGGAGAGGCATCCGTCGTACCTGAAGATGCTCGCCTCGTTCGGCCGGGTGGCGGCGGTCTCACAAACGAGCGCCCAGACCCTGGCGCGTTTCTGGCAATGGCAGGTTGTGCGCCCGCGTGCGCACGAACTGCCAGTGATCCTGCTCGGCAGTGATTTTGACCGGGCGCCACGGGCCGCGTTGGAGTCCACCCCGCCGGGTCCGGTGTTGCTGTGCCTCGGCATCATTGAGCCGCGCAAAAATCAAGGGCTGCTGCTGGACGTGTGCGAGGCTCTTTGGGCTGCCGGGTGTGGGTTTGAACTCCATGTGGCGGGCCGCACGAATCCGGAGTTTGGCCGGCCCTTGGAGTCGCGCATCAAGAGCCTGCGTCGGCGTTGGCGTAGCCTGCATTATCATCGCGCGCCGTCGGATGACGCGTTGGCTGAGCTCTTCCGGCAGGCGCGGGCGGTGGTTTTTCCGACCATCGCGGAAGGCTGTGGGCTGCCGTTGCTCGAAAGCCTGTGGCGGGGACGCCCCTGCGTCGCGAGCGACCTGCCTGTGCTGCGGGAGAATGCGGAGGGCGGTTGTGTCCTCCTGCCGGTGAACGACGCCGACGTGTGGC
This sequence comes from Verrucomicrobiota bacterium, assembly GCA_023386835.1. Lineage (GTDB taxonomy): Bacteria > Verrucomicrobiota > Verrucomicrobiia > Opitutales > Opitutaceae > Actomonas. The sequence goes on along the minus strand of JAEWIY010000008.1, from coordinate 38,914 downwards.
AGGAAGCGCTTCGCCGTATCCTGTTCGACGATACGCTGTGGAACCACCTGGCGGGGGAGGCGACGAGCCGGCCGTTGCCGACCTGGGCCGACACCGCGGCGCAACTTCGCCGCTGGCTGGAAGGTGTCTGACGGCTGACGATCCGCGAGACCGGCTGGCCGCGCGTCGCGCCGCCGGCTGTAACCAAAACGCGACTACAGCTTCTTGACCGCGTAGGCCATCGCCTCGCCGATCCGGTCGAGTTGCTCGTCGGTGTGCAGCGCCGAGACGGCGGTGCGAATCAAGTCCTTGCCCGGCGGAACAGCGGGGGCGATCGACATGACGGTGAAGACTCCTTTCTCGAGCAGCGCCTGCCAGAAGCGGTAAACCGCTTCCTTGCTGCCGAGGACGATGGGAATGGCCGGGGTTTCGCTGCCCCACGTGTCGAGCCCGAGGCTCTTCAGCATGGCGACGTAGCGCTTCGTGTTGCGCCAAAGTCGCTCCAAGTGCTCCGGTTCCTGCTGCATCACGTCGAGCGCGCTCGAGGCCACGGCGGCTTGCGAAGGTGCGAGGGCGGCACTGAAGATCGTCTGCTTGGAATGGGTGCGCAGATAATCGATCACGTCCTTCGATCCGGCCAGGAAGCCGCCGGTGCTGGCGAGTGACTTGGATAAACTGCCACAGATGACGTCGACGGACTCGTTGAGCTTGAAGTGGTCGACCGTGCCGCGGCCTTGCCGGCCCAGGACGCCGAACCCGTGCGCGTCGTCGACGACGCTGAAACAGCCGTGATCCTCGGCGATCCCGATCAGTTCGGGCATCTTCGCGACGTGCCCCTCCATCGAGTACACCCCTTCGATGACGAGCATCTTGGCGGCGCGGGGATCCAGCGTGCTGAGGACGTCGCGGAGGTCGCTCGGGCTGTTGTGGGAGAAACGCTCCACGGTCGCCATCGAGAGCCGGGCGCCATCCCAAAGGCAGGAGTGGATGTTTTTGTCCGCCAGAATGATGTCACCCTTTTGCGCAAAGGCGGCAACGCTCGTCAGGCACGACAGGTAGCCGGCGGAGTGCACATGACACGCTTCGCGGCCTAGAAAAGCGGCGAGTTTCTCCTCCAGTTCCAAGTGGTACGTCCGGGATCCGTTGGAGGGACGGGCGCCGGTGGTGCTCGTGCCCCAGCGTTGCACGGCAGCCTGCCCGGCTTCGATCACGCGCGGGTGAAAGGACAGCCCGAGATAATCATTGCTCGTGAGCATGATCATGTCGCGGCCATTCAACAGAATGGACGTGCCCTTTTGCGCCTCCACGGCGTGGTAGAAAGGCGCGTACTTCAGCCGGGTCTTCGTGAGATAATCGTTCCGGCAGCGCTCGAGGATCGCCTTTCGATGCTTGGTAAACAGGGAGAACGCCATGCGATCTTGGAGGGTAGGTGCCGCCGCTCCGGTGAAGCAAATTGAAACAGGGTCGCACTCGGGGTTTGCCAACCGAGTGCGGGGCGCACCAATACCGCGGCGTGGATGACACGGTCGCCGATCCGAAGGCCGGAGAGCGGGAGTACTATCTCCGGATAGGTTCGGCTGGTCGCGAACATGCGCGCCGGAAGCCCTTTGCGGATGAGCGCTCGGCCCACTATCTCGCGGATCTGGGCGCGCTGCTAATGCTGATGGCACCGCCGCCGCGCGCGATTCTGGAGTTTGGCTGCGGCTCCGGTTGGCTGGCGCGGTATCTGGCGCGGGCCGGCCATGAGGTGACTGGTTTGGACATCGCCCCGGAAGCGATCCAACTGGCCCAGGAGGCCGTGGCGGCGGAAGGCGTTTCAAATGTCCGCTTTGCCGTGGGAGACTATGAGGACGCGACGCCGGGCGCGTACGACTTTGTGCTCTTTTACGATGCGTTGCATCACGCCGAGGACGAAGCCAAGGCCTTGGCGGCCGCTTACGCCGCGCTGAAACCCGGCGGCGCAATGATCGCCGTTGAACCGGGGGAGGGACATGGCTCGAGCGATAGCTCTCAAAAAGCCGTGGCGGAGTTCGCCGTGCACGAAAAAGACATGCCGCCTCGCCGGATCATCGCGCTCGGGCGCCAGGCGGGTTTCGTGCGCAGTGTGGTGCTGCCACCGCCGCACGAACTCACACGGACGGTGTATCGACGGGATTTTCACCGCCAGCCGACGGGTGCGCGGCTCTGGGCGGAGCGCCTTTGGGGGTATTTACGAGCGATCCAGCGGTTCAGCAGCCAGCGGCGTGGTGGCCTGACCATCCTCTGGAAGTAACCGGCCCGGGGGCGGGCACAAAAAAACCGCCGCGGTGAAGCGGCGGTTCAGAGAGTGGATTGGGATGAAGGTCAGACCTTCTGCACCAGGCCGGCCTTGATGGCCTTGACCGAAACCCAGACGCGCTTGATCGAGCCGTTGGGCAGCTTGACGCGGATGCGCTGGAGATTCGGGCGGAATTTCCGCTTCGTGGTCTTCGTCACGTGCGTGCCGATGCCGCCGCTCTTCTTCGCGACACCCTTGCGGTGAATGATACGGCCCTTGACGGGACGCCTGCCAGTGATTGCACAAACTCGGGCCATGATGGGTTCCTCGGTTGAAAAAAGGGTCTGAGTAAAGAACCGACCTTTCGCATAGCAAGGGCTTTTTTCAGCTCCGCCAGCCGTACAGCACCTGGAACTTCTGGCCGAGGTGCGCGGGATGCAAGAGCTGCATCAAACTGAGTTTGCGCTGGCTGAGGTGACCCGATTCCGCGGCCATGATGGCGGAGAGCTGTCCACTCGCATGGGTGACCAGAAAGGCTTCCTGTGGCAGGACCGGGGCCATCGTGAAGCCGTGGCCGGTCAATGCTTCCGCCAACCAATCCCAGCAGACGTGGCAGGTGAGGTCCTGCGCACCCGGTTGGGCCAGTAAGTCGTTCGATTGGCGATGTTGAACGTAGGCGCGGGCGGTCCCAGCGGGGGTGTCAGCCGCCAGTTCAGCCCAACGTTTGCCGTAATCGAACGCCACGAAGAGTCCGCTCCACGGCTGCGCGGCGATGGTCCGGGCCAAGTCTGCGGCTTGGCGAGGTGCGTCGAAGTGATAACCGGTCGGCACGTCCGCGGGCAGCCAATCGGGTGTTTCAGCCAGTCGATCGGTCGTCTCGGTGAGCCGACCCTCGCGCAACTCCACGAGGATCTCGTGCCATCCGTCAGCTTCCCGCACGTAGCGGTCGAAGGGCTGGGCATCAAATAGTTCGTTGGAGAACACCACGCACGGGCCTTCCACTTTGAGCGGGTCGCCCAGCCGCAGGGTGCGGGCAGCGGCAAACGGATGCGGGACGTCCCGCAGGACGCCGGTGCCGGGTTCCGCCCCAATCTCAACGAAGGTGGTGTGCTCGGGCCGCGCGCCATGCTCCGCGAGTAAGGAAGCCACCGCATCCACGATCAACTCGCCGAAGATCGCGCCGGACGTGCTGGCCGTGTAAAAGTCAGTGCCCCGGCCGTAACCGACGCGGGGGCGGCCCTGCTGGTAGTAGCCGAGGGTGGGGTGGTAGAGCGCGAGCTGAACAAATTCGGAGTAACGCAGCCGATTCTCGCTCCCTGAGCGTTCGCGAAAGGCGGCAAGAAAGGCATCGTTGGCCCCGGATTCGGCGGCGGTGGAGGAACCCATTTTACAAGTGTCCCGGGATGGCCACAGTCGGCGCGATGCTCAAACGGATTCTCGCCATCTCGAGTGGGATGCTCCTTGGAAGCGTGCTGGCAATCAGCACCGCGCACCTGGCGGGTCGCTATGGCTGGTGGCCGGGTCGCGAACTCGATCGCTCAGCGGCGTACGTTCGCGAGGTGCTGCAGCTGGTCAACGACCAGTACGTAGAGCCGGATCGGGTGGGGTATGGTGAGCTGACCAAGTCGGCCTTGGAGGGTATCATTGCGTCGCTGGATCCACACTCGGATTTCCTCGATGCGCGACATTATGAAGTTCTGCGCGAGGAGATGCAGAACGAGTTTGGAGGCATCGGCGTGCAGGTGGAGCTGCAGGACAACCAAGTTGTGGTCATCGCGCCGATCGCGGGCACGCCGGGAGAACGGGCCGGTGTTTTGCGCGGAGACCGGATTGTGCGCGTGGATGGCCAGGACATGGGTGGCGTGCCGATGGAGCGTGTCATCACGCAACTCCGCGGCGCTCCGGGAACAAAAGTCTCCGTCACCTTCTTCCGGCCGAGTAGCGAGAGCGAGTACACCGTGGAGATCGTTCGTGAACGGATTCGCGTCGACAGCGTGCGCGAGGCGCGGCTGTTGTCCGATGGCACGGCCTACATCCAGCTGACCCAGTTTTCGGAGCGTACAGGTGAAGAGATGCGGGACGCCCTTCGAGGCCTCAAAGAGCAGGGCATGAAGAGCCTGATCCTCGACCTGCGGAACAACCCCGGAGGCTTGCTGACGGCCGCGGTCGAAGTGGCAGAAGCATTTTTCCCGCGCGGTGAACTCATCGTTTACACGGAGGGGCGCCAGCCGGCTGATCGGGAGGAGTTCCGATCGTCGTTGCGAGGTGAACCGATGAACGTGCCGGTCGCGGTGCTGATCAACTCGGGCAGTGCGAGCGCGGCGGAGATCGTGGCCGGCGCGCTGAAGGATACCAAACGCGCGGTGATTGTTGGCGAACGTTCCTTCGGCAAGGGTTCCGTGCAGAGCATCTTTCGGCTGAAGGATGGCGAGGCGCTGCGGCTGACGACAGCGCGCTACTACACACCCGGAGGCGTGACGATCCACGAACAAGGCGTCGCGCCCGACGTGGAGATTGTCATGTCCCCGGAGGATGATCGCAAATTGGCGATTCAGCGGGCCCGTGATGACATCACCGACCCGGAGGAATTTGAGCAGCGTTTTGGTTTCGCTCCGATCGTCGACCGCCAGTTGCAGCTGGCCCAGCAGGTCCTGCAAACGGCCTTGTTGATCGACGAACGTCTCGTCACAGCCGCCCGATGATCCTGGCGGTTGAGAGCTCGTGCGACGAGACCGCGCTGGCCTTGTTTGATCCGGCGCGTGGGCTGCAAGGGGAATGGGTGCACAGCCAGATCGCGCTGCACGAACGGCACGGTGGTGTGGTGCCGGACTTGGCGACGCGGGAGCATCTGCGGACCTTCGGACCGCTGTTGCAACGGGCACTCGCCGGCGTGCCGGAGGGCGCGATCCGCCGCGTGGCTGTGACGCATGGGCCGGGCTTGGCCGGTTGTCTTGCGATCGGTTGCGCGGCAGCGAAGGCGCTCGCGTTGGCGTGGAACGTGCCGTTGGCCGGAGTGAATCATCTGAGGGGACACGCATATTCGCCGTTCATCGGCCTGCACGCGGCGGATCCGGCGGGATTTCACGACGCGCTCTCCGGATTGCTGCCGCACCTCGGGTTGATTGTCTCGGGCGGCAACACGCTACTTTTCCGTATGTCGAAGGAGCGTTCGATCGAGGTGATCTCGTCGACGCGCGACGACGCGGCAGGCGAGGCGCTGGACAAGGGAGCGAAGCTGCTCGCGTTGGGTTATCCCGGTGGCCCGCTGATTGAAGCACGGGCGCGGGAAGGTGATTCGGATGCGTTTGATTTTCCGCGCGGGATCGGTCGGCGCGCGGAGTTGGACTTCAGTTTTTCCGGGCTTAAGACCGCACTGCGTTACCAGCTTGAGAAGATGGCGCCCGCGGATGTCGAGGCGCGCATGGCCGATCTTTGCGCCAGTTACCAGCAGGCGGTCGTCGACGCGTTGGTCCGCAAAACGCGACTGGCGATCGAGGCCGGAGAGTACCGCAGCATCGGCGTCTCCGGAGGTGTGGCGAACAATCAGCGGCTGCGTCAGGCGCTCGCGAAGACGGCGGCTTCAGCCCGCGTACCGCTGCTGGCCGCGGAGCCGCGGCACACCGGTGACAACGCCGGCATGATCGCTTTCGCCGCGTGGGTGGACCCGCTGGTCCGTGACATCACGCCCGAGACGCTGGCGATCGAACCGAGTCTGCCGCTCGCGCCGACCGTCGTTGCGGCGGGCGGTCACTGACTTTTCGGCTCGAACCAGCTCTCTCCTGGGCGGGCGCGTCCGTCCGCCGTCGGGGCGGACGCGTTGAAACGGTTAGGCGTATTCGCGGCGGAGGTTGCTCGGCAGGATTCCGAGTTCTTCGCGGTATTTGGCGACGGTGCGGCGGGCAATCTTGATGCCCTTTTCCACCAGCTTGGCGACGATCTCCTGGTCGCTGAGCGGATTACTGCGATCCTCCATCTCCACGAGGTCGTTGATCATTTCCTTCACGCTGGTGTTGGAAACCGCGTCGCCGCTGTCCGCCTGGTAGCCAGGGGTGAAGAAGAACTTGAATTCAAAGACACCGTGCGGGGTCTTGATGTACTTGTTTGCGATCGCGCGGCTGACGGTTGTCTCGTGCACGCCCACGACGTCCGCAATCTGGGTCATCGTCAGTGGCTTGAGGCGGGAGACGCCGTGTTCGAAGAAGTCCTCCTGGACCCGCAGGATCTCGCGCGTGATCCGCTCAATCGTCTGCTGCCGCTGCTCGATCGAGTTGATCAGGAACCGCCCCGAGCGCATGCGCTCGCGCAGGTAGTCCCGTTCCTGGCGATTGAGCGACCCCTTTGCGATCATCTCCTTGTACGTATTCGAAATTCGGAGACGCGGGATGTAGTCGCTGTTCAGGTGGATCTTCCATTCGTCGCCGTCCTTTTCGACCGTCACGTCGGGCACGACGACGCGATTGCTGTCGTCGGCGAAGCGCCGGCCGGGGGAGGGATCGAGGGTGCCGATCTCCTCGATCGCGCGCTGCACGTCGTCCATGCTGGCGCCGAGCTTGCGGGCGATCTCGGGGATGCGGCGACGGACCAGGAGCGGAAACTGGTCGCGCACAATGCGGGCCGCCAAGCCTTCGGCGCGGCTCTTGGCGGCGAGCTGCAGCAACAGGCACTCCTGGAGGTTGGCTGCTCCGATGCCGGGCGGATCGAGGGTCTTCAGCAGGCCGTTGGCCTGTTGCACCGTCTCGAGCGGCAGGCCGGTCTGCAGCGCCACGTCCGCCAGGGTCTGCGTGAGGAAACCGCGGTCATCGAGGCTGCCGACGAGGTAGCGGGTCGCATCGAGCACCGCGTCGGGCACGTCCGCGAGTTCCGCCTGGCGCATCAGGTGCTCCTGCAGCGACGTTTCGCTGACCAGCGAATCGAAAAAGTGCTGCCGTTTCTCCGCGTCTTCCTGGCTGAATGACTGCTGGCCGCCCGCCTGGGACATGTAGTCGCGCCAGTCATCATCGAGCTTGGTCAGGATCTCGAACTCCTTCGAGAAATCCATCTCCTCGCGGTGTTCGGTCGGCGCGTCGGCCGATCCGTTGCGGTCATCACCCGACGATTCGCCGTGACCGTCGTCATGATTGTCGTTGCCCGAGTGATCCTGATCGAGGCTGACGCCTTCCATCGGCAGTTCCTCGAGCGCGGGGTTGCTCTGCAACTCCTCCTGGATGACGGACCGGAGGTCCATCGCCGCGACCTGCAGGATCTTGAGGGACTGACGTAGTTGCGGGGCGAGGACGAGTGACTGCGTCTGCCGCTGCCTGAGTTCCTGACTAAATCCGGGACCGCTCATAATCGATGGTTCAGTGGGCGGCCGGCGTGGCGGCGAACGGGTTGGATGCGCCACGACCCGGCGTTGGGCGGGCGCGCATCAGGTCACGCAGGTAGACTGCGAGCTTTTCGTGCGTGGGGCCATAACGGTCGGAGTAGAGGTACAGTTCCAAGTCAGTCAGCATTTCGAAAGCAGAGGCGTAGCGGCGATCCCGGTCCCGTTGAAGCGCCCGTTGGATGATCGCCTCCAGGCGATCATCGATGTCCGCGCGGAGTTCGCGGAAGCGGGGCAATCTCAGGGTCAGGATGTTGCGCCGAGATTGAAGCGGATCGGGCGCGCGAAAGATGTTCTTTCCGAGCAACAGTTCCGTGAGAACGATGCCGAGCGGAAACAAATCAGCGCGGTGATCGGTGATGGCGTAGCTCGCCTGCTCGGGCGACAGGTACTCGTCCTTGCCCGCGATCACCTTGCCCTCCTCGTTGTACATCAGGTCGAGGGCCTTCGCGATGCCGAAGTCCGTCAGCTTCACGTCGCCCTCGTAGCTCAGCAGGATGTTCTTCGGGCCGATGTCGCGATGGACGATGCCGAGCGGGCGGCCCTGCTGGTCGGCCTTTTCATGGGCGTACGAGAGGCCGCGGGCGACGCGTGAAACAATGAACGCCGCGATATCGACCGGAATCGGTTGGTGCAGCGCAAGATGGCGCTCGATAAACTGCTCGAGGTTCACTCCGCGGACGTACTCCATCACCATGAAGTACTGCCCTCCTGCGTGCCCCAGATGATACGTCTGGACGATGTTCGAGTGGATCAGGTCGGCCACGAGCCGGGCCTCGCCGATGAAGTTCTTCTGGAAAGCCGGAATCGAGGAGAACTCCTCCCGGATCAACTTGACCGCGACTGCTTTGCGAAAATTACCAGCTCCGCGTTGCAACGCTTCGAACACGATCCCCATGCCGCCTTCCGCGATCTTGCGGACCATGTCGTACTGGAGCTCGTTGGTAATGTGTCGCAGGACCGCCACGCCCCGAGCAAAACGCCGGCGAAACAGGGTTGCAAGAGGCGAATGGAAGCTAGCATGGAACCTGCTTCAAAGTCCTCGCCCGAATTTGACATCAGGGTGGAGCCTAGCATCGTGCAACCCATGGTGACGCTGACTCCTCGAGCGGCAAAACAAGTCCTGGCGATGCGAGCAGACCTCGGCGCGCCCGACAAGGTTCTGCGCCTTTTTATCGAGCATGGCGGCTGTTCCGGGTTCCAGTATGGGATGTCGTTTGATGACCCGAAGGCCGACGACTCCCAATTTGAATCTGAGGGAGTGCGGGTAGCGATTGATCCCGCCAGTCTGGCTTATCTGGACGGGTGCAACGTCGATTTTGACGACGGGCTGCAGGGGCGCGGCTTCGAGATCCGCAATCCGAATGCGCAAAGCACCTGCGGCTGCGGCAAGTCGTTTAACTGAGCGTCGCGCTCGGTGCGGCCTCAGGCTTGCGGCCGCGGTGGAGCGCCACCGTTCCAAACGTCAAACGGTCAGCCTGCACGTCGGCGAAGCCGGCGCCGCGGAGCTCCTCGCTGACGGCTTGGTGTGACGGAAATGCCTCGATCGAACCGCCGAGGTAGTCGTAGGCGTTCTTGTCGCCGGTGACCCACGCCGCGATGCGCGGCAGGATGTGTCGCAAATAGGCGAAGTAGAACGGCCGGAAGAACGCGCGTGGCTGTGAGAATTCGAGCACGAAGACGTGCCCGCCAGGGCGGAGCACACGATGCATCTCCGTCAACGCGCGATGGCGATCGGCCATGTTGCGCAGCCCAAACGAAATCGTCACGGCGTCCACGCACGCGTCCGGCAGCGGAAGCGCGAGCCCGTCACCTTCGCGAAAACGAACATTCGTGTAGCCGCCGTGCTGCCGTTGTTTCGCCTCCGCCTCGTCCAGCATTGGTCGGCAGAAATCCATCCCGGTGATCTGAACGTCGGACGGCAGGCCGGTGGACAAGGCGAACGCCACGTCGCCGCTGCCGGTCGCGAGGTCCAGAACGTCGCGCGGCTGCGTTTGCCGCACCGCCGCAACCAGGCGGCGCCGCCAGGAGCGATCGATGCCGCCGCTCAGCACGCGATTCGCCACGTCGTAGCGACGCGCGATGCGTCCGAACATCGAATTGACGGCGACAGGATCGGGCATGGAGGAGTCAAGCTCACCCGGTTGAGTGAGCCGGACAACAGCGAACTGCGTATTCCGACGGTGGCGTAACGTTTACTCCGAGACGGTCGCGGGCGTGGGGGCGCGGAAGCGTTCCACGACGCGGCGGGAGATGGCCTTCTCGGGATCTGCGATAACCTCGGCAGTGATGGTGAACTGGTGGTCCTCCGGTGACTGCGCGAGGAGTTTTAAGCCGTGCTCGAAGTTGCGGAAACGCTCTTCACACAGCGCGCGGATGGTCTTGTCCGTCTGTAGGCTCAACTCGATCAGTGCGGTGATGGCACTCTCGTCGAATACGAGGTTGAACCCGTGATCCGAGTGGAAGCGCTCGGCGAACGCAGCGACATCGCGCCGCAGGACGTCGCGTTGCGCCTCGGCATTGGCCTTGAGCAGCTGTTGCAGCGCCTCGTGCGGCCGCGCGACCGTGTCCGCGTCGATCGTGAAGGACTTGATGCCGGTGGAGGGCAGCTCGAACTTAAAGCCACGGAAGACCTGCTCGAGCACCGTCATCAGGCCGCGGGCGCCGGTGTTTTCCTCGTACGCGCGTCGGGCGATTTCTTTCACCGCCGCCGGCTTCATTTCGAAGTCGATCCCGTATCCGGCGAAGTCAGCGCGGTACTGTTGCAGGATGCTGCCTTCGCTGGTGAGCAAGATCTCCTCAAGGTCCTTGGGGGCGAGAGCCTGGCACGCCACACGCACGGGCAACCGACCCACAAATTCCGGCTCCATGCCATAGTCGATGATGTCGCGCGACTGCGCCTGCCGCAGGTACTCGCTGTCGCTGGCGGGTGCTGGCTCGGCCCCGGCCGCGGCAAAACCGATCTGCGCGCTCTGGACGCGGCGCTTGACGTTGGCGGCGAGTTTGTCGAACGCGCCACTCACGATGAAGAGAATGTGCCGCGTGTTGATTGTGCGCTTGCGCGGGCGACCCGTTCGCTGGAGATCAAGCATCGCCTGCATCTGTGAGGCGATGTCGGTCTGGCTCGTCAGCGGGACGTCCGTCTCCTCCATCAGCTTGAGCAGATTGATCTGCACGCCGCGGCCCGAAACGTCGCGTCCACCGCCGCTCGTGCTGGTGGCGATCTTGTCGATCTCGTCAATGTAGACGATGCCGTACTGGGCAAGTTCGACGTCGCCCCCGGCCGAGCGCACGAGGTCGCGCACCAAGTCTTCGACGTCGCCGCCCACGTAACCCGTCTCGGAGAACTTCGTGGCGTCGGCTTTCACGAAGGGCACGCCGATCAGGCGGGCGATACAGCGCATCAGGTATGTCTTACCAACTCCCGTCGGGCCAAGGAGCAAGATGTTCTGCTTCGCATAATCGCGCTCGCCCAAGGCCGGGTTTTCGAGACACTGGCGAACGTGATTGTAGTGATCGCAGATCGCGACCGAGAGCACCTTCTTGGCCTCGTTTTGTTGGATCACAAACCGGTCGAGGTGGTCTCGGATTTCCCTTGGCTTGAGATTGAAGGTTCGGATCCGCTTAAGTGTTTCCTCCCGTTCAGCATCAGTCGGATTCGCCGCTTGGCCATCGGGTGCCTTGGCTCCTGTTTCGAAATGTGCCCCAAACGGGGAACCTCTCAACAGATCTCGTATCTGTTTAGGCAATTGCTCCAGAGGGTCTTGCGGAGATTTGTCACTCATGAGTGTGGAAAATTCAGGCCAATGGGGTTGACGAATTTAGGGACAAGAAAATAACTTAACTACTTTATCGAACGTACCTTCGAAGGGACATACACCATGGCCTCCAATCTTCCCAACCTCACGAAGCGCGAGATCGTACTCCAGATCTACGAAAAGACCGGTTTCCCGCAAAAGGAAGTGGTCGCAACGGTGCAGATGACTCTGGACATCATCATGAACGCGCTGGCGGAGGGGCGCAATGTGGAGCTGCGCAATTTCGGCGTGCTGGAAGTGCAGCGCCGCAAATCGCGCATCGGCCGCAATCCGAACAAGCCTGCGGCCGAGGTGGTGATCCCGGAGCGCGCCGTCGTGAAGTTTAAGTCGGGCAAGATTCTCAAGCAGAAGCTGAAGAAGCTCGACATCAACATGCTCACCTGAGCGGCGGGCGATCCATCGATTTGTGGAAGGCCGGGGCGTTCGCGCCACCGGCCTTTGTTTTTATCTCGCGGGATTTTTCGGGTGGCGGAGAGCGGTTTGGCCTTCCAAGGTCGCCGGTTCGAATGGCCTCGTTTCAGTCGCTTCCCGGCTTCCGCGAATTCTATCCCGACGCCCTGGCGCGGCGGAATCACCTGTTCCGTGTCTGGCGCGGCGCCGCGCAGGCGTACGGCTTCTCTGAATACGACGCGCCGGTCCTGGAGCCGCTCGAGCTCTACAAGCGCAAGTCCGGCGACGAAATCGAGGCCCAACTGTTCAGCTTTACCGACAAGGGCGGGCGCGAGGTGGCGCTGCGTCCGGAGATGACTCCAACGGTCTGCCGCCTCGTCGGCGCAAAGGCCAACGCGCTCAAGCGCCCGATCAAGTGGTTCAGCATCGGCGAGTTCTTCCGCTACGAGCGGATGCAGAAGGGTCGCGGGCGCTGCTTCTACCAATTCAACGCCGATATTTTTGGCGAGCCAGGACCGGAGGCGGAACTCGAGCTCATCGCGCTGCTGATCCAGTGCCTGCGCAGCTTCGGGCTGACGGCGGAGGACTTCTACGTCCGCCTGAGTGATCGCAATCTCTGGTTCTTCTACCTGGAGGCGCTCGGTTTCACGCCACCGCAGGTCACTGCGCTGCTCAGCGCGGTCGACAAGTATGAGAAAATCGGAGACGCGGCCTTCGAAGCCTACACCGAGGCCCATGGCGCGCTTGAGGACGGAATGAAGGAGCGCATCCGGCAGTTCCTCCAGCTGAAGTCGCTCGAGGCGATCGAGGCGCAGGTGGCCGGGCTGGGCGGCGACAAGCTAACGGCGCGTTTGCAGGACTGGCGCCAGTTGCTCGATGGCTTGCAGGCGAGCGGACTGACGGAGTTCGTCTCGGTGGACCTCGGTGTCGTGCGCGGGCTGGCGTACTACACCGGGTTCGTGTTCGAGGCCTTCGATCGCAAGGGCGACCTCCGCGCCCTGGCGGGGGGCGGCCGTTATGATGACCTTGTGGCCAAGCTGGGCGGTCCGGAGTTGCCGGCGGTGGGCTTCGCGATTGGCGACATGACGATGGAGCTGTTGCTGGAGCAGCGCGGCTTGATGCCTGCACTCGTGCAGACGGCGGACGTTTATGTGGTCCTGGGCGGACCCGCGGAACGGCAGGCGGCCCTGGCCGACATCAACGCGCTGCGGGCCGGTGGCTTTCGGGTGGAGTACCCGTGGCGCGAGACGAGCTTCGGCAAACAGTTCAAGGCGGCGGCGGAATCCGGCGCTCGCCTCGCTGTCATCTACGGCGGTGACGAGATCGCCCGTGGCGTGGTGAAACTCCGCGACCTGACGAAGCGGGAGGAAGTTGAGGTCCCTCGCGACCAGGTGCTCGCGGCGGTGCGCGACTTCCTCAGCCAGTCCTAGGCGGTCACCGGCGGATCACGTCGTGAGATTTGCCGGTCCGAAGGCGTGCGGCAGGAGTTCGGTAATCGTCGTGTCAATACGGTCCGTGCCGTCGCACACGCAGAGCACGCGCGCGTCCGGGCCGAACTCGTAGATCACCTGCCGGCAGGCGCCGCACGGCGCGGTGGCTTTTTCGGTCGGCGTGTAAACGGTGACTTGGCGGATCCGCCGCCGACCCGCGGCGACGGCGGTGAAGATGGCGGTGCGTTCGGCGCAATTGCACAGGCCGTAGGATGCATTCTCCACATTGCAGCCGGTGAAGATCTCACCGCGTTCCGTGAGGATCGCTGCGCCGACGCGGAAGTTGGAGTAGGGGGCGTAGGCAGAGCGCGCGGAGCGCCGGGCCGCCTGGATGAGTTGGCGGTCCGGAACCTGCAAGCGGGCCGATCTGGTTTTCATCTGTGTCGCACGTGTGCCGATTGCCTCTTCGCAGGGCAATCAGATCCCCAGTTCCTTCTTCACCGCAGCGAACGCGCGAACGGCCGTCGCCAGGTCCTCCGGTGAGTGCGCGGCACTCACTTGGGTGCGAATGCGGGCTTCGCCCTTCGGGACCACGGGGTAGAAGAAGCCGACGACGTACACGCCGTGCGCCAGCATGCGCGTGGCAAACTCCTGGGAGAGCGCCGCATCACCGAGGAGCACCGGCACGATCGGATGTGTGCCGGGTTTGAGCGTCAGCCCAAGTTGCTCGAGCTGCGACCGGAATTGCCGCGTGTTCTGCTCGAGACGGTCGCGCAGTTCGGTCGAACGGGTCAGCAGTTCCAGAGCCTTGAGCGAGGCTGCGGTGATGGCCGGCGCGAGTGTATTGGAAAACAAATACGGCCGCGAGCGCTGGCGCAGCAGCGCGATGATCTCTTTCCGTCCGCTGACGTAACCGCCGCTGGCGCCACCCAGAGCCTTGCCGAGGGTGCCCGTCAGCAAGTCCACCCGGCCCATTACGCCGGCGTGCTCATGGGTTCCGCGGCCCGTCGGGCCCACAAAACCCACGGCGTGACTGTCATCCACCATAACGAGTGCGCCGTGCCGTTCCGCGAGCGCGCAGATCTCCGCCAGAGGCGCAAAGGTGCCGTCCATCGAAAAGACGCCGTCCGTCACGACCAGTTTGAACCGTGCGCCCGCTGCCTCCGCCTCGCGCAGTTGCGCCTCCAGGTCCGCGACGTCGCAATTCCGGTAACGATAGCGGCGCGCCTTGCACAGGCGGATCCCGTCGATGATCGACGCGTGGTTGAGCGCATCGCTGATGACGGCATCCGCTTCGGCCAAGAGCGTCTCAAACACACCGCCGTTGGCGTCGAAGCAGCTTGAATACAGGATCGTGTCTTCCGTCCCGAGAAAGTGGCTGAGTGCCTCTTCCAGCTGCCGGTGCACGTCCTGGGTGCCGCAGATGAACCGGACCGAGGCCAGACCGTAACCCCAGCGGTCTAATGCGGCGTGAGCCGCCGCCACGACATCCGGGTGTGAGGCGAGGCCCAGATAGTTGTTGGCGCAGAAGTTCAGGACCGACCGACCGCCCGCCACCTGGACCTTCGCGCCCTGCGCTGACTGAAGCGGCCGCTCCTCCTTGTAGAGCCCCGCCTGGCGCAACTCGTCGAGCTGGGCCTGTACGTGCGATCGAAAAGCGGTGTACATGGGGTGCAGGTAGAGAAGGGGGGAAACCGAGGCAACCGGTGAAGCGTGGTGTTAACTAAATCGGTTATCAAGTGCATTTGTAAACCGTATAGGTTTTCTTCTTGCAATGTTAACCTTATTGGTTAACAGGAAGGCATGGCAGCGGTGATAGCGTTGATTGGTGACCTGATCGCCTCCAAGCGGGTGGCGCAGCGCGGCGCCTTGCAGAAACGATTGGAAAAAGCCCTGACGGACGTCTCCAACGGGCATTCCGGATTGGCCTCACCCTATACACTGACGCTGGGCGATGAATTTCAGGCCGTGTACCGCAAACCCGACGCGGTGGTGGCCGATCTGCTGCGCATCCTTGCGGCGATTCATCCCCAACGCGCACGGTTCGCCCTGGGTGTCGGCCCGCTCAGCACGGACATCAACCCACGACAGGCCCTGGGCATGGATGGGCCGGCCTTTCACCAGGCGCGAGCGGGTATGGAAACCATGAAACGGCTCGGCACCGTGTTGCGGGTGGAAGGGGCCAAGGACTCCGATTGGTCGGCCATCAACCACATCCTCGCCTACGTCGGCCACCAGATGGAAGGATGGGGCGCGAACCGCCTGTTGATTCTACGTTCGCGCCTTTTGGGTGTCCCGGTCGCGACGATGGCAACCGAACTCGGCATCTCGCGGGTGGCGGTGCACAAGAACATCAGCACCGCTGGACTCGACCATGTCGTCGCGATTTGTGAGGACCTGACCCGCGCGCTCCGTACCCACCTCGCCGACGCATGAACGCTGAATTCCTGGTTTACGCCGATGTTGTCCTCCTGCTTCGGCTGCCGCTGCTCCTGCGCAACCGTCCCGCATCGCCCTGGGCGTGGTGGAGCAAGAGCGCGCTCGAACTGCTTCTGCTGGCTCTGGTTTATCGTCCGCACTGGGGGCTGTTGATCCTCGCCGCGGTCGGAGTTGTGCTGAACATCCTGGCTTCGCCCGGCCGCCGCTTTCGCGCGCCGAGCCTGCCGGTCCTGCTGACGTTTCTGGCCGTGCAACTGCTCGCCGCGAGTGTTGTCTTCGCTCCCTATTGGGCGGTGGAGTTTCGGCCGACCTTGTTGCAGCTGGGGCAACAGCTGCCGGAAGTCTCCACGCTCGGCGGACTCGTAGTCACGCTGCTCGGACGCGACTCGCTGCTCGTCGGATTTGGCCTGCTGCTTTCGGCCAACGAGGCCAATCTGCTGATCCGTTGGCTGCTCGAGTGGCTTCAACTCAAACCCGGCACTCCGGCGCGCACCTCCATCACAGCACAGGAATACGAGCGTGGACGTGTGATCGGGTTGGTCGAACGCGCGTTGATCTACGGTTTTGTCCTGGCGGGCCAGTTCGCCGCGGTCGGTTTCGTCCTCGCGGGCAAAGGCTTCACCCGCTCGCGCGATCTCGGGCCCGAGGATCGCGATTTTGCGGAGTACGTGATCATCGGCACGCTGTTTTCCTCCGGCCTCGCGATCCTGCTCGCGGCGGCGGTGAACTGGGGACTCGGCTAACGGCTCGCGGCGCCTGGCGCTGCTCACGTCCGCGGCGCGCTCGTTCAGTTGAAGCCGTGATTCTCCCAATCGAGCACGATCTTCCCGGAGCGACCGGAACGCATCAGCTCGAACGCCTCCTGAAATGCGGCGGCCGGGAAGCGGTGCGTAATGACGGGCGTGATATCGAGCCCGCTCTGGATCAACGCGGTCATCTTGTACCACGTCTCGTACATCTCGCGTCCGTAGATGCCGCGAATCGTGAGCATGTTGAAGACCACCTTGTTCCAGTCCACGGCGGCCTTGTCCGGCATGATGCCGAGCAGCGCGATGCGTCCGCCGTGCGTCATGTTGTCGATCATGTCCGTCAACGCCTGCGGGTTGCCCGACATCTCGAGTCCGACGTCGAAGCCCTCCTTCATGCCGAGTTCCCGCTGCACGTCGCGTAACGACTCTTTTGATACGTTGACGGTCCGCGTCGCGCCCATGCGTTCTGCCAGCGCGAGGCGCGCCGGATTGATGTCGGTCACGACGATCTGACGGGCGCCGGACTTGCGGGCGATCGCCGCGGCCATGCAACCGATCGGGCCGGCGCCGGTGATCAGGACATCCTCGCCCACGAGGTCCCATTGCAACGTGGTGTGGGTGGCGTTGCCGAGCGGATCAAAGCACGAGAGCACGTCGAGCGGGATCGCCGGATCGACGTGCACCGCATTGCTAGCCGGCAGGCACAGGTATTCGGCAAACGCGCCCTCCCGGTTGACGCCCACGCCCTTGGTGTCGTTGCAGAGGTGCCGACGGCCCGCCAGGCAGTTGCGGCAGACCCCGCAGACAATGTGACCCTCACCATCAACGAGGTCGCCGGGTTTGAACCCTTTCACATTGCTGCCGACCTCGACGATCTCGCCGACAAATTCATGGCCGATGACCATGGGCGGCCGGATCGTTTTCTCCGCCCATTGATCCCAGTTGTAGATGTGGATGTCCGTCCCGCAGATCGACGTCCGTTTGATCCGGATCAGGACATCGTTGTTGCCGGGAGAGGGGACCGGCACTTCCACCAAGTCGATTCCGGGACCGGGGCGGATCTTGGCCAAGGCGCGCATCTGGCGTTCAGGCATGGCGCAGCGTCGCACGCCGGATCGCGCCGAACAACCGAGAAGCGCTGAAACTCGGGCCGGTTACACCAGCCACCAGGTGGCGAGTCCGAGAAACACGCCCATGCTCGCGACGTCCGTGGCCGTGACCAGGAAGATGCCGGAAGCCGTGGCCGGGTCCGCTCCGAAACGCCGCAGGATCAACGGCGTCAGCACGCCGGCGATGCCACCGACGATTGAGGCGACCAGCATCGCGAAGAACACGGTGAATCCAAGGAGAAGGGGTGACTGCGGCGTGTCCTTGATCGTGGCGTAAATGAACATGCCCGCACCGGCGGTGATTCCGGTCAGGGTGCCGTTCATCGAACCAACACAGATCTCCTTCCACAACAGCCGTCGTTCGCCGCCCGGTTTGAGTTCGCCGAGCGTCATGCCGCGCAGCGCGACCGCGAGTGCCTGATAACCGGCGTTGCCGCTCGGACTGGAAGTCACGGGCAGGAACGCCGCCAGCACGACCACGTGCGCGATGGTCGATTCAAAAAATCCGACCACCGCCGCTGCGATAAACGCGGTGAGCAGGTTCAACTGCAGCCAGGGGTGCCGGAACCGCAGACTACGCGTCCACGGCGTGCTGATCCGTTCCTCCTTGTCGACACCCACCATCGCACCGGCTTGCGCGCTAAGTTCGAACGCCTCGGCGGCGGCCAGCCGGTGTCCCCAAACCTGTCCGACCAGCCGGCCGTTCGCATCCACGACCGGGTAACACGGGTAGTGCTTGTCCAGCACCAGTCGCATCGCCTCAAGCACACGCATCTCCGGACGCAGCGCAAACGGCGACGGGATCATGATCTGGTCCAAGCGCCGCTCCGCGTCGTTGAGCAACAGGTCGCGCATCGCCACCACGCCGGTCAACCGCCCTTGGGCGTCGACGACGTAGATGTACGTGACCTGGCCCTGACGGCTCAGGACGCGCACTTGTTCGACGGCCCCCGCCACCGTCAGGTCGGGCGGCAGTGTTGCGAGCACGGGCTCCATCAGAGCGCCCACGGTGGGCGGGGCAGAGGGAGCGGTTTCGGCCGACGAAGAAGAGGTAGTCATAAGCGGGACGCGCCGGAGTGATTCCGGGAAATCCGGCCTCTGACAATCCTGAGTTGCAAACCGTCTTCAGCCCTCGGCCAGCAACTCCGCCCCTTCCAGAGCCAGCAACCGGAGCTTGGTCTTCACGCCGCCCGGTCCGGAAAATCCCACCATGCGACCACCCGCGCCGACGCAGCGATGACAGGGTACCAGCAGCGGCCACGGGTTTTGCCCCAAGGCCACTCCCACGGCGCGACTCGCCGCCAGGGGCTGTCCGATTCGCGCCGCCAGTTCGCCGTACGTCGCTGTGTGGCCCGGTTTCACTTGGAGCAACGCTTGGTAAACCGCTCGCGGAAACGGTCCGACGCCGTCCCAGACATACGGCACGTCTGAAAAGTCCTGCCGCCCGTCCTGCAGATGGGCGCAGACCTTGTCGGCCAACGCTCGCACCCAGTCAGGTGCGGGTGACTGCTCGTCCCTCGAGGTCGAACGCTTCTCCGCCTCCGGCAAACGAAAGCCCGTGACGCCAGTCTCGTTGAAGTGCAGTTCACAGGCACCCCAAGTGGTCTCGAACACATGAACCGGCATGCCTGCACGGTGCGCGGCGTGACGGCGGGAGTCGAGCCACGGGAAATCGTTCGCGCGTCCGACGTGGGGCACGGTACGATGGCGCCGCGTGATCGAAAACCGTTTCTATTGCGAGTTCGACTTCGAGACGTTCGGCGGGCCGCGCCGCAGTGATTATCGAACGCCTTTCCAGGTCGATCGCGATCGCATCATCCACTCGCACCCGTTTCGCAAACTGCAGTCGAAGACGCAGGTTTTCCTGTCGGGTGAATACGACTTCTACCGGACCCGGCTGACGCATTCGATGGAAGTCGCGCAGATCGGGCGCTCGATCTGCGCGTGGCTGCGTCACAGCGGTGGTCCGCTCGGCCCGGATTGCACCATCGATTCCGACTTGGTGGAGGCCATTTGCCTCGCCCACGATCTCGGCCATCCACCGTTTGGGCACTCCGGCGAGCGGACGTTGCAGGAGTTGATGCAGCCGTACGGAGGTTTTGAGGGGAACGCGCAGACGTTGCACCTGCTCACCGACGCGCTGCACGAAAACGAGACGAGCCGCCGCGGGATGCAGCCGACACGGGCCCTGCTCGACGGCGTGCTGAAGTACAAGACGTTGTACCGGGAGTTTCCGCCGTATCCGACCAACCACTTCATCTACGACGCGCAGGAACCCTGCCGCGGGTTTGTGCTGGGCGGTTCCGGGCTGCCCAACGGGATCGCGCCCGGCGAATCGCTCAACGCGTTCAAGTCGGTCGAGTGCCAGATCATGGACTGGGCCGATGATGCCGCGTACTCGTTGAACGACATTGTGGATGGCGTGCGGGCAGGGTTCCTGACGCTGGAACGCATCGAGACGTGGGCCGCGGGTGTGCCGATCGGACCGGCCGAGCAGACGCACTTGGAAGGATTGTTGAACGCGATCCGCAGCGACCGGCTCGAGGAGGTGTTCGCGCGGAAGATCGGCGCGTTCATCGAAGCGTGCCGGTTGCACGAACGGCGAAATTCGCTGGCGGCGCGAACAAACCGCTACCGCTTCGAACTCCTCGTGCACGCGGCCGCGCAGAAGGAGGCGCTCTTCTACAAACAACTGGCGAACGACGTGATCTTCGAGAGCCCGCAGCTGCAGCAGATGGAGCACAAGGCGCGCAAGATCCTGTGCAGCCTGTGGGAGTCGGTGTGGAACAACTACGTCGCGCGCGGTCGCCGCGTGATTCGCCTGCTGCCGGCGCGAGTGGGGCAGTTGATTGAAGCCGAAACCACCGAACCGGCCAAGGCGCGGCGGATCTGCGACTGGCTCGGGTCGTTGACCGACGGAATGATTGTCCGGACCTATCGTCGTCTCAACGATCCGGACTTCGGTTCGCTCCGCGACTTGGCGTGATCAGCGGGCCAGGTGGCCGGCTGCCACGGCGGCTTCAATCATCTCCTGCGCGTAAGCCCAGAGGTCGCCCGAGCCGTCCTGAACGATGCTGTTGCGGGAGAGCACCCGGTCGCTGGTGATCCCGTGCCGTTGCCAGGCGGAACCTTGGGTATTCGCGTTCAGCAGCATGGGCTGAAAGCGGTCGCAGGCAGCCGCGAACTTTGCTTCGGGCGTTTCTCGCGCTTCGAACTCGTCCCACAAGGCCCGAAACTCCGTCGCCTGGTCTTCCGGGAGCAGACCAAAAATCCGGTCCGCCGCCCGTGCCTCCCGCTCATGCTGGTCCACCAACCGGGCGGTATCGTAGGCGAACGTGTCACCGGCGTCGATCTCAACCAAGTCGTGGATCAACAGCATTTTGAGCACGCGCAGGACGTCGAGATCCGGCGTGTTGGCGTGTTCGGCCAGCACCATCACGACCAGACAGAGGTGCCAGGAATGTTCGGCGTCGTTCTCCGCCCGCCGACTGTTGAGCAGGACGGTCTGGCGGAAGATCTCCTTCAATTTGTCGATTTCCAGCAGGAATCGGATCTGCTGCTCGAGCCGCGAACGATTCATGCCGCAGCGTGGGCCGAGCCGGCCGATTCTGGCGAGTGCGTTCCTCGGGTGTGCGGGCGCCGCGCAATTGCCGTCGCCTCGTGAGCCTCCTCAGCGGCATCGCGCAGCTACTGCAATGCGCTTGCGGAACCGCGGGCCAATCTTGTTCACCGGATCGTGAGGAGCGTCACCGTCCACCTTTTCCTTGCGAGCGGCAGCGCTGCACTCTTCGCTGACGCCCTTTTGGCTCCATGAAAATCCTCGTCGCCGACAAGATCTCGAGCAAAGGAGTGGCCCACCTGCGTGCACAGGCGGGTTTCGAAGTCGTGGAGGCGTATGGTTCCTCTCCCGAGAAGGTCCTGGAACTAGTGAAAGACGTGCACGCGATCGCCGTGCGCTCGGAGACGAAGATCAGCCGGGCGGTGCTCGAGGCGGCGCCGCACCTGAAGGTGGTGGGACGCGCCGGCGTGGGCGTGGATAACGTGGATGTGGAAGCGGCGACCGAGCGTGGTGTGGTCGTCATGAACACACCATCCGGCAACACGGTGGCGACCGCTGAGCTGACGTTCACCCACTTGTTGTGCGGCGCGCGTCCGGTTCCGCAGGCCGCCGCCTCGATGCGCGGCGGGAAGTGGGACCGCAAGTCCTTCAGCGGCGTTGAACTTTTCCGCAAGACCCTCGGCGTCGTGGGACTTGGCCGCATCGGCGGTGAGGTTGCCAAACGCGCCCAAGCGTTCGGTATGCGCGTGCTCGCCTTTGATCCCTACCTGGCGCCGAGCCGGGCCAAGGCGATGCAGGTCGAGGCGGTTACGCTCGATGAGCTGCTCGCGCAGGCGGATTTTATCACGGTGCACATGCCTCTCACCGAGGACACGATGCACATGATCGACGAAGAGGCGCTGGCCAAGTGCAAGAAGGGCGTTCGTCTCTTCAACTGCGCGCGCGGTGGCATCATCAAGGAAACGGCGTTGCTCGCCGCGTTGAAGTCGGGCCACGTGGCCGCGGCTGGCCTGGACGTGTTCGAGGACGAACCCCTGGCGGCCGACAGTGAGTTCCGCACGCTGCCCAACGTCGTGCTCACCCCCCATTTGGGCGCCTCGACGGCGGAAGCGCAGGACGCCGTGGGTCTTGAGATTGCCGAACAGATCGCCGACGTGCTCAACCGCGGGATCATCCGGAATGCGGTCAACATGCCGTCGATTGACGCGGCGAGCCTGAAGACGCTCGCGCCGTACCTCGACCTCGGCTCCAAGCTGGGCACGTTGGTTCAGCAGATCGCGCCGCAGCAAATCGCGACGCTGCGCATCACCTACTGGGGCAGAATCGTCGACCTCGATGCCAACGCGCTTACCCGCGCGATCCAGCGTGGTTTCCTGCGCCGCATCAGCGGTCAGGACGTCAACGACGTGAACGCGCCGTTCTACCTGCAGCGTCTCGGCGTGCAGGTCGAGGTGACGAAGTCCAACCGCGATTCGGACTACACCGAGTTGATCCAGGTCGAAGCGATCACCCCGAGCGGCGAGACGTTCTCGAGCGCCGGCACGCTCATCGGCAAGGGGGCGCACCCGCGCATCGTCGGCATCAACGGCCGTGAGGTGGAAGTGGCGGCGGAGGGCAAACTCTTGGTGCTCGAGAATCTCGACCAGCCCGGCATGGTGGGCGAGGTGGGCTCCATTTTGGGCAAGGACAAGGTCAACATCGCGGACATGTCGCTCTCGCGGCTCACGCCCGGCGGCACGGCCTACATGGTCGTGCGCGTGGACACCGAGCCGAGCGCCGATGCCCGGCGAGTGATCAAGGAACACCCCGCGATCAAGCAGGCGAAGTTCGTGCAATTGTGAACCTCGAGCTCCCACTGCCCAGTCTCCGGGTCCGCCCGGAGGTGGTGAGCGGACACCAACGATCCGCTCCCGCCTGCTAGGCGGCTCGGCCTGTCTCGCGCCATGCTCGTCCCGCTTCTGTTCGCCGCTGTGGTTGGCTACGTGCTCGGCGCACTCCCGTTCGGCTATCTCGTCGCCCGGGCGCATGGCGTCGATATCTTCACCGTTGGCAGCAAGAACCCGGGTGCGACCAATGTGCGCCGGGTGCTGGGCGCCAAGGCGGGCAACCTCGTCTTTGCCCTGGACGCGTTGAAGGGCGCGACCGCCACCGCGTTGCCGTTGCTGCTGGATCGAGCGGGGCTGCTCGCGCGGCTGCCCGGATGGTCCGAACCCGTGCGCTGGCTGCCGTTGGCGGTGGCGGGTTTGGTCGGCGCACTGATCGGGCACAGCTTTTCCTGTTTCACCAGGTTCCGCGGCGGCAAAGGCGTCGCCACCGCCTCGGGCGGGTTCATCGTGCTGATGCCGGTCGCGACGTTGATCGCGACGGTTGTCTGGATCGTGACCTTCTACGCGTTTCGCTACGTGTCGCTGGCCTCGATCCTCGCGGCCGTGACCCTGCCTTTCGCCGCCTGGGGTGCGCACCGGCCCCCGCTCGTGATCGGCCTCGCGGCGCTGGTCGCCGTATTCGTTTTACTGCGACACCGCGCCAACATCGGCCGCCTGCTGAACGGCACCGAGGCGCGGTTCCAGCGCAAGAAATCCAGCTCCGGCTCATGAGTGATTCGTCGGTCATCAACATCGGTATTTGTGGATTGGGTACGGTCGGCCAGGGCGTGGCCAAGCACCTCGGGCGGGCCTCGGCCACACTGGAGGCCCGGCTGGGCGCGCGGCTCGTGCTGCATCGCGCGTCGGTCCGCGACCTGAAGAAGAAACGCGGTGTCCGGCTGCCGGCGCGCCAGCTGACGACCGATCCGCTGTCGGTCGCGACGGATCCCAATGTGCACATCGTGTGCGAACTGATGGGCGGCACGTCGATCGCGCGCGAGGTCACCATGGCCGCGCTGCGCGCCGGCAAGACGGTCGTGTCGGCCAACAAGGCGTTGTTGTGTGAATACGGCCCCGAGATCTTTGCGGCGGCTCGCCGGCACGGCGGACACTTTTTCTTCGAGGCCTCGGTCGCGGGCGGCATCCCGATCATCAAGGCGCTGCGCGAAGGTTTGGTGGCGAACCGCTTCGGCCTGATCTACGGCATCCTTAATGGCACCTGTAACTACATCCTGACGCGGATGGAGCGCGAAGGACTGCCGTACCAGACCATCCTGGCCGAGGCGAAATCGCTCGGGTACGCGGAGGCCGACGAATCGCTCGACGTCGAGGGTTGGGACACGGCGCACAAGGCGTCGGTACTCGCGTATCTGGCGCACGGCACGTGGGTGCCAACCCGCTCGATGCTGGTCGAAGGCATCACGCAGATCACGCCGCTCGACATCACCTACGCGCGCGAGAACGGCTTTTCGATCAAGCTCCTCGGGGTGATCACGCGCGATTTCGAGACGGACGAACTCTCGGTCCGCGTGCAGCCGACGTTGCTGCCCCGGCGCAAAGTCATTGCCAACGTCAACGAAGTCTACAACGGCATCGCCGTGACGGGCGACGTGGTGGGCGAGACAATCTACATCGGTCGTGGCGCCGGACAGGACGCGACGGCGAGCGCGGTCATCAGCGACATTGTGGATGCCGCGACGTTGTTGCGCCGCGGCAGCGTGCCGCTGCCCGAGCCGGTGGAGCATCGTTGCCCGATCTCGCCGCCGGAGAAGATCGCCGGGCGCTATTACCTGCGCATGGACGTGAAGGATGAACCCGGCGTGCTCGCGAAGATTGCGGGCGTGACGGCGCGTTGCCACGTCAGCATCGCGAGTGTGATGCAGCGGCCCAGCCAGCAGCCCGGTGCGGCTTCCCTGGTCCTGACCACGCATCGCAGCAATGAGCGCGCGATTCGCACCACGGTCACGCAACTGGCGCGGCTGTCCTCCGTCGTTGGGCGGCCGTTGCTGCTGCGCATTGGCGACTTCGCCTGATTCCGAACTTTTTCCCCGCTCCCTCCATGGCTCGCATCGTGCAAAAATACGGCGGCACCTCTGTGGGTGACGTCGAACGTATCAAGAAGGTCGCTGAGCGCGTGAAGCTCGCGGTCGACCAAGGCCACCAGGTGGTGGTGGTGGTCTCGGCCCGCGCCGGCGTGACCAATGAATTGATTGCGCGGGCCAAAGCGGTCTGCGCGCAACCGAGCGAGCGCGAACTCGACATGCTGCTCGCCGTGGGCGAACAGGAGACGATCGCGCTCACGGCGATGGCCGTGCAGGGGCAGGGGATCAACGCGGTCTCCTACACCGGCGGACAGGCCGGCATTTTCACCGACCGCTCGCATACGAAGGCGAAGATCAAGACGATCAACGCCAAGGCCGTGGAGAAGGATCTCTCGGCGGGCCGCGTCGTGATCGTCGCCGGCTTCCAGGGCGTGAATGAGGAAGGTCAGATCACCACTCTCGGCCGCGGAGGCTCGGACCTGACCGCCATCGCGCTCGCCGCCGCACTGCGCGCAGACAAGTGTGAGATCTACACCGACGTGGATGGCGTCTATACGGCTGATCCACGCCTCGTGGGCCATGCGCGGAAGCTGTCAGAAATTTCCTACGACGAGATGCTAGAGCTCGCCTCTTCGGGCTCGAAAGTCATGCAATCACGCTCGGTGGAATTCGCGAAGAAGCATGGCGTCGTCTTCGAGGTCCGCTCATCCTTCAACTACAACCCAGGAACCGTCGTGAAAGAAGAAGTCGCTTACATGGAGAAAGTGGTGGTGCGTGGTGTGGCCGTGGACAAGGACCAGGCCAAAATCATCGTAAGCAACATTCTCGATAAACCGGGTTCCGCCGCGAAGGTTTTCCGCGCCCTGGCCGACGCCAACATCGTCGTCGACATGATCGTGCAGAACGTCGGTCGCAACGGGATCGCGAACCTCACCTTCACGGTGCCGCAGAGTGACACGTTCAAGGCGCAGAAGGCGCTCGAGCCGGTGCTCGACGATGTCGGCGGCGGCCACGTTGCGGTGCACGAGAACATCGCGAAGCTCTCGGTCGTGGGCGTCGGCATGAAGACGCACTCCGGAGTGGCGGCCGATTTGTTCCGCGCGCTGGCCGATGCGAACATCAACATCGATTTGATCACGACCTCCGAAATCAAGATCTCCGTCGTGGTCGATCAGGACCGGGCGGATGAGGCCGTGCGCGTGACACACGCGGCCTTCGGTCTCGACCAGAACTGAGTGTGGCCCCTTGCGCCCGTGGCCGGACCTGCTCCGGCCGGGTGCGACGGCTGCGCGTCTGGTTTCACCATGCGTTATCTCTCCACTCGCGGGCAGGCGCCGGTGCTTGGTTTCAGCGACGCTGTCGCGACGGGCCTCGCGCCGGACGGCGGACTGTTCCTGCCGGAGCAGCTGCCGCACTTCAGCTCGGCCGACCTGACCGGGTTCCGGACGCTGACGTATCCGGAACTGTGCGTTGCGTTCTTCCGCCGCTTTGCGACCGACATCGACGGAGCGACGTTTGAAGCGCTGGTCGAGAAGTCGTACGCAACGTTCTCCCATCCGGAGATCGCACCGCTCGTGCCGTTGCGCGACGACTTGTTCGTCCTCGAGCTCTTTCACGGGCCGACTCTCGCCTTCAAGGACTTCGCGCTGCAGTTGCTCGGCAACCTGTACGAGCATCAGTGCCGCGTCCGCGGTCAGTCGATCAATGTGCTCGGGGCCACCTCGGGTGACACGGGCGCCGCGGCGATTCATGGACTGCTCGGCAAGCCGGGCACCGCCATCTTCATTTTGTATCCAGATGGTCGCGTCGCTCCGCTGCAGGAGCGGCAGATGGCCTGCACCGGCGCGGCCAACGTGCACGCGCTTGCCGTCACGGGGTCCTTCGACGACGCCCAAGCGGCACTGAAGGAAATCTTCGGCGACCAGGAATTCCGCGCGCGGCATCGCTTGTCCGCGGTCAACTCGATCAATCTCGCGCGCATCCTCGCGCAGTGCGTGTACTACCTTTCGGCCTGGCTGCGCCTGCCGGAGAAGGCGCAGCACAACATCGAGTTCGTGGTGCCGACCGGCAATTTCGGCAATGTCCTCGCGGGTTGGCTGCTGCAGAAGATGGGTGTGCCAATCCGCGGATTTCGCGTCGCGACCAATCAGAACGACATCCTGTACCGGCTCTTCACCACGGGTGAGTACCGCGTGGATACCGTCGCTCCGAGCCTGGCGCCGTCGATGGACATCCAGGTGTCGTCGAACTTCGAGCGTTTCCTGTACTACCAGGTCGGCCGTGATCCCGCGGGCGTGCGCGAGGTGATGGAGACATTCAAACGCACCGGCTGCTATCGTTTTGAAGCGTTCGATCGCGACACGTTTTCGGCGTCTCGCTGCACGGACGCGCAGATTCCCGGCATCATCCGGGCCGTGTATGACCGTTACGGCTACGTCGTGGATCCCCACACGGCCTGCGGTTTCGTGGAGCACGCGCCCGATCGTGTAAACGTCGTGCTGGCCACCGCCAGCCCGGCGAAGTTCCCGGATACGATCCGGCAGGCGATCGGCGTGGATCCGACGCATCCGTCGCTGGAGGAGCTGAAGGCGCGGCCGATCGTCAAACATCCGCTGCCCGCGACTCCGGAGGCGATCCGGTCCTACATCGACGCTCATGCCGTGTAGAGCGGTTGGGTGGGGTGGTCCTCTTCGTCCCAAATCCTCCCTCGACACGCCTGGATCGCTTTGTTGATTTGTTCCCGTGACGTCCCGCACCGCGATTGCCGCGATTATTCGGATTTCCCGCCCGCTCGGGCAGGAGAACGCGGCCTGACGTCACGTTAACGCGAAGTCTCCTGACCCCGGGCCAGCCGCCCGGGGTTTTTTGTTTTGCGCCTGCGTCGCCTCCTCAAGCTAAGTCACCTGCCATGAACGCCTCTGCCGTGAAAATCTACGACACCACCCTGCGCGATGGGACGCAGGGAGAAGGCATCAGCTTCTCCGTCACCGACAAGTTGTTGATCGCGGAGAAGCTGGACGCATTCGGCGTAGATTACATCGAGGGCGGCTTTCCGGGGTCCAACCCACGCGACATCACGTTCTTCAACGAGGCGAAGCAGCTGAAGCTCAAGCATGCCCGGCTGGCGGCGTTCGGTTCGACCCGCCGCGCGAACGGTCGCGCCGACGACGATCCGCAACTGCGCACTTTGCTGGAGAGCGGCATGCCCGTGATGACATTGGTAGGCAAGACGTGGACCCTGCATGTCAGCGAGATCCTGCGTACGACGCTGGAGGAGAACCTCGCGATGATCGAGGACTCGATCCGCTACCTTGTCGCTCAGGGACGTGAGGTCATCTACGACGCCGAACACTTTTTCGACGGTTACCGGGCCGACCCGGACTACGCGCTGCGCACGCTCGCCGCGGCGCTTCGTGGCGGAGCGAGCAACCTGACCTTGTGCGACACGAATGGCGGGACCTTGGTCGACGACTTCAAGGATACGGTGGCGCGCGTGGTGCGTGAGTTCGGTGGCGAGAAGGTGGGCGTGCACTGCCACAACGACAGCGGGCTCGCGGTCGCCTTGTCGCTGGGCGGTATCGCCGCCGGGGCGACGCTGGTGCAAGGCACGGCGAACGGCTACGGCGAGCGCACGGGTAACGCCAACCTCATCACGATCCTGCCGAATCTGTTCCTGAAGATGGGCCGGACCGCGCGTTGCGCTGAGAACCTCGATCAGTTGCGCGACCTCTCGTTGTTCTTCGACGAACTGGCCAACTTGCGGCCTGACACCAAGGCCCCGTTCGTGGGCGCGTCGGCTTTTGCGCACAAGGGCGGCCTGCACGCCAATGCGGCGCAGAAGGTGAAGTCGTCCTACGAGCACATCGATCCCGCGCTGGTGGGCAATCGCACCCGCGTGCTCGTGTCGGACATGGCGGGGCGCTCGAGCGTCGCGATGAAGGCACGCGAACTCGGGCTCGAGCTCGATGAGAAGTCGCCCGCGATGAAGGCGCTGATCGACGAGCTGAAGGAACTCGAGTTTCTCGGGTACGAGTTCGAGGCGGCTGATGCGTCGTTGAAGCTTCTGATCTCTCGCGCGCTGGGGCACTCCAAGACGTTCTTCGACGTCGAGGGTTATCGCGTGATCATCGAACGTCACAATGGCGAGTTGATCTCCGAGGCGACCGTTAAACTGCGGATCAACGGTGAGACGCGCCACACCGTGGCAGAGTCGACGGGTCCGATCGGTGCGTTGGACTCTGCGCTCCGCCTGGCGTTGGAGAGCCATTATCCGCAGCTCAAGGAGATGGTGCTGCGCGATTACAAGGTGCGCATCCTGGAGAGTCGTCGGGGGGCCGGCAGCCGGACCCGCGTGTTCATCGAGTCGGGCGACAACACGGACGCCGGCGACATCTGGGGCACGGTTGGGGTCAGCGACAACATCATCGATGCGTCGTGGGAGGCCCTGAGCGACGCGGTGAAGTACAAGCTGATGCAGGCCGGCGCCTGAGGGTGTCTTCCGCGGCAGCGGCGCAACTCCGCCGTGTGTTTGCGAACGATTCGGACAATCGCCGTCGGCCGACCGCCTGCAGGCCTGTCAGAGCAGCGGTGCCAACAGTCGGCTGAGATCCTCGACCAGCGCGTCGAGCCGGCCGCGGCGGCGCCCGCTGTCACCGGTGTAGGCGATGCTCGAGCGGACGAGCTGGCCGGCCCAGGCCCGCATCGCGTTGACGTCACTTTCTGAATACAACGCGACGCCGATCTCGAAGTTCACGAACAGGCTGCGCAGGTCGAAGTTGGCCGAACCGAGCAGGCCGATGCGATCGTCGACGATCAGGGCCTTCGAATGCAGCATCTTCGGCCGGTAGTAGAGCACGCGCGCGCCGGCTTGGTAGAGGTCGCGCAAATACTGCCGCCGGGCGAAGTCGGTCAGGGGATGATTCGACCGCTCCGGTACGATGATCGTCACGTCCTTGCCGGCGCGGGCCTTCACCAGGAGGGAGCGTTGCAGCACCTCGTCGGGGATGAAGTACGGCGTGATGATCCAGACGCTCTGTTCCGCTTCCTGGATCAGCGACAGGATGCCTTCGTAAAGTGGGTCGCCCCGCACATCGGGTCCGCTGGCGATGACCTGCACTTCACCGGGCCCTGCAACGGTCACCGGAAGGGATGACCCTTCTGCACGCAACGCTTCCAGCGATTGCCCGCTGGCGAATGCCCAGTCGGCGAGGAACACCTCATTGAGCAAACGCACCGCCGGTCCTTCGATCATCGCCCCGAAATCGTCGAAGCGCTTCCGCCAGGGATTGGGACCCATGTAGTCCCGCGCCAGGTTGTGCCCGCCGACGTAGGCCGTTTGCAGGTCGAACACCGCGATCTTGCGGTGATTGCGCAGGTTCGCGGAGTGGCGCGTCGACAGCGGTGCGACGGGCATGAAGCTGGCCACCTCTCCGCCCGCTTTGCGCAGCGGGTTGCTGAAGCGGCGGCTCGCCAGAAAGCAGCCAAGACCGTCGAGCAACAGCCGCACCTTCACGCCTCGACGGGCTTGCGCGGACAGCAGCCGGATCAAACGTCGCCCCACATCATCCCGACCCAGGATAAACGTGGTGATGTGAATCGAGTGCCGCGCGGCGCGGATCTGCGCCTCCAGTTCCGCAAAGGCCTGCTCGCCGGTGGTGATCAGCCGCACGCGATTGCCGCCGATCGGTTCCGGCACGCCGTTGGCGACCATGGCATGGACCGCCGGCAGCACGCGGGTCGTTTCACTCGCGGCGGGCGCTCCGTAGATCGACGGTTTCATCCGCGACTTCAGCGCGGCCAGTCGACTGATCTTCTTGCCGGACAACAGCAAGTACAGCGGGACCCCTAGGTACGGCACCAGCACGATGCCCAGCAGCCACGCGATGGTGTTGCTGGGTTGCCGACGCTCACTGACCAGCCGCGCGATCGCAAATACCGCCAGGACGAACCCGCCTACAGTCAAAAGGTGGGACCAGATGCTCGAGCTGACGGCATCAGCAAAGATGTCGGGCATGGCGCGTGGGTCGGCGACGACAGAAGAGGGAAAACCCGGCGGTGCAACGTCGGAACGTACGTTTACTGCGAAGGTTGGTGCAGCGGGAGTCCTGCCGCGATCGTGCGTTTGGCCGGCCGGGGGAACGGGGGTTTTCGCGGCTCGTGGATTTCCTTGCGCGTTGAACGCCTTGTTCGCAGACAAAAGCGTGCCGCGGCTGCCAGCTTCTCGGTTGACGGGCTGCGCTCGGCACACCGACCTTTCCCGTTTCCGTTGATCGACACCGCCCGACGTTCCGCATTTGAAATCACGCTGCAGCCTGACGCACCGGCCATCGTAGCGCCGGGTCTGCCCCTGCTCGGTGGAGAAGCGGTGGAAAAGATCTTCTCCGCCAACCGGATGGAAGCCGGCGCCGGGTCCTTCACGCTGTTTGAGGCGCCGGGCTGGCGATTTGGCACCGCGTCCGTCCGTCTCGACGATGGCTTGGAAGCAACCACGCACCGGCTCTATGCCGAGATGCTGGCCGCGGTTGGCGGTCTGCACCTCGCGCGAATCTGGAACTACGTTCCTGCCATCAACGCGCCGGGCCCCGGTGGGCTGGAGAACTATCGGCTTTTCTGTCGCGGCCGGGCGCGGGCATTTGAGGAACTGCACGGTGAAACATACAAGGCGTTCCTGCCGGCCGCCTCGGCGGTGGGGTGCGCCGGTGAACACCTGACGGTTGTCTTCGCCGCGTGCGCCGCCTCACCCCGTCATTTCGAGAATCCGCTGCAGACTCCCGCTTACGAGTACCCGCCGGAATATGGACCGCGCGCGCCGAGCTTCGCGCGAGCCTCGGTTGTCGAGGAACCCCGTTGCGTGAGCACGTTTATTTCCGGGACGGCGGCGATCCGTGGTCATCAGACCATCGCTCCGCACCAGACGATGGAGCAGCTGCGCTGCACCGTGGATAACCTGCGGGTCATCGCCCGCAGTTGCGGCCTCGAGGAAGAACCGTTCCTGGCCGGGACAGGCCGGCGTCACGTGAAGGTCTACCTGCGGCATGCGGCCGATTATTCCCTCGTGGCCGACGCCTTGCGTCAGCAGCTGCTGTATCCGCGGGACCGAGTCTCCTTTGTGGAGGCGGACGTCTGCCGGGCGGACCTGAACGTCGAGATCGAGATCACCGCGCTGCTGCCGCGCTGAGCTCGATGACCGGGGCGCCGCGTCAGCCGCCCCTAAACTCGGTTGCTGGGCGCGACGGGCACGAGCGCGTGCGTGAGTTGGCGAGTGTCGGTTTTGCCACGAGCCGTCAGTGGAAACTGGGGCAACAGCAGCAAACGCCGCGGGATTTTCCACGCGGGCAAACGTTGACCCAAGTCGGCGCGGAGCTCCCGTTCCGTCCGATTGGTCTGTAGTGCCGCGAGCAATTCGTCCGGGCGGTGGGGATGTGACAGCGCATACGCGTCGGCCACTCCGGGAACGGAGCGCAACAGCTGTTCCAGTTCACCGAGGTCGAGCCGGCGCCCGGCGACCTTCACCAGCCGCCCCGCGCGACCGAGCAGGACCAGTTCACCGCTTTCAGAGAGCACAGCCCGATCGCTGGGTTGGTGGCGCCCGAAACCGTCCGGGGTCCGGCGGCGGTTCCCACGCGTAAACACGGCGGCACTCTGGATCCAGATGCGCTGGCCACGGAGCGGGATCAAGGTGACGCCGTGCAGTGGCGTGCCCACGCTCCGGCCTTCGAGTGTCGCGTCTCCGGTTTGATCATACGTGATCCCGCCGGTCTCGGAGGAGCCGTAAAAGCCGTGCACCTTGAGCCGGAAGCGCTCGAAGAACAGTTGCGCCACTTCTGCGGGCAGGGCGGAGCCCGCCGAGATGACGGTGCGCCAGCTGGCGAAGGACGCGGGTTCCACGTCCGCGGTGAGGAGCAGACGCAGAAGCGCCGGCACCGCCGGAAATACCGTCGGCCGCCAGCGGATACAATCTTCCGCCAGCACGCGGGGCAGGGGGGCGCGGGGGACCAGGGCGGCCACGCCATCCACGAGCAGCGGCAACACAACATTGCCCAGCCCGTACGAGTGACCAAACGGCACGACGGCAAGGTTCAGGTCCTCGGGACGCACGTCCATCGTCGACGCCACATTCCGTCCGTCCGCCAGCATCTCGGAGTCGGTAAACCGCAGGAGCTTCGGTTTACCGGTGGAGCCCGACGTGAGCTTGACCAGACAAAGACCGCGTTGCCGGCGGCCGCGGGGAGTCTGCGGGATGAAAGCCTCCGCGGCCCAAACGCCGGCGGCTCCGATGGCTTCGCCCAACTCCCTTTGGCGGGCGGCGGGTTCGGTGGGATCCACCGGCACCGGCACCGCTCCGGCGCGCAACAGCGCAAGGAAACAGGCGAGCCAGCCCACGCCGTTAGGACGGGCAAACAGGACGAAGCGCCCGGCCAGGTCGCTGGGTAGGGCGCGCTCCGCATCCCCTGCGAGCTGCGCCACCTCCCGGCGGGAGTATGCGCGTTCCTGCGCCGCCTCGATCACGAGCGGGCGCGTGGGGTCCGCCTGCCAGGTGCGGTTCCAATGGTCGAGCAGTGTATCCGCCGGATGAATCATGACCCAGGCGCGCGCCGTCGGGCCAGCAGTTCGACCATGGCCCAGCCGATCAGAACGGCCAGCGCGACGGTGATGCCCAGGGCATGGATCACCGGAATGCGGCTGAAGGCCAGGACCGCAAATGAGGCGGCGGTGGTCGCGGCGGCCAGCCGGACGGAGGCCGGTGGTGCGCCTTCCGGATCGATGCGGTTGACGGCAAAAATGGCGTAGTCGTGGCTCAAGCACACGCCGAGAAAGGCGCCGAGCAGGTGAAAGAGGTTGAGCGTCTCGCCCAGCCAGCCGAGCACGCCAAAGCTCAGGGCGCAGGCGCCGAGGGGAACGATCACGATGCGCAGACCTCGGCGCGGACCGTACAGCAGAAGCACGCTGCCCGCGACGAGGGCCAGACCGGCCAAGCTGAGCCGCGCGGCGTTGCGCCGATAACGTTCGAAAAGATGGTTCAGCGTCTGGAGCTGGTCCACGGCAACGATGCCGGTTGGCAGCGGCGCCTGAAAGAGGGGCTCGGGGGTGATTGCGGCCCACCACGCGCTGGGGTTGCCCTCGTGAAAGAGCAGCGCCGCCGGGCCGCGCAGGTGCGGACGCACGTTTTCCACCAAGGCTTCAAACGTCGGCGTGGCGGCCTCCACGGCGCGCCGCCAGTCGGCGAAGAAGGGTTCGAAGGCGGCGGACTCGAAGCCGCGTGCAGTGAGTTCCTCCGCCAACCGCAGCGGAAAATCGGTGAGTCGCCGAAGGTGCTCGGACTGGACACGGAGCTGACGCGGGCTCGGCAGAAAGGCGGCCGCGCTGACGAGGGGTTGGCCCGCCTCCTCGGCGCGTTGAATGACCGCGTCCAAGCGTTCGCGCGCTTCCGCCAACGTGGCTCCAGAAACCAAATACGCCGTGCGATCGCCTGATTCGCCGAAGCGCGCCCGCACCGCCTCGTCGTTTTCGCTCAACTCGGGGGAAGGGACCTCCAATTCGCGAATATCGTCATGCCAGTGCAACCGCGCCAGACCGCCCAGGACCAGCACGACCAATACGATCACCCACCATGGCGCTCGAGGGCGGTCTTGCCCACCGGATCGGGAGGCGTGCCCGCGGCGCGGTTCCAGTGGAGGCACGGTCAATTGACGGAAGTAGAGCAGCGCGGCAGCCAGCGCGGAAACCAGACCGGCGCAGACAAAGATGCCGACGTGGCGCAGCAGCGGCAGGTCGGAGAACCAGAGCAGCGCAAATCCGATGACCGTCGTGAGGCAACTCACCAGCAGCGGTTTCAGGATCGGACGCCAGCGGTCGCGGAAACGTTCTCCGGGTCCGGTCGGCGCGTGCAGGAACAGGTGAAAACCATAATCGATCGCGACGCCGGTGAGCAGCGCGCCGATGACGAAGACCAGAATGTGCACGCGCTCGACCAGGAGCGTCACACCGACCCACGCCCCGAGCAGCGAGAACAACACCGCGGGCACGAGGTGAAACACCCGCCAGGGGCGGCGCACAAGGAGCGCCGAAACGAGCAGCACCGCCGCGATCGAGCCCGTGTTCAGCCACGTCATTTCCGCCCGGATACGCGCTTTGCTGGCGGCGGCGAAGCGGTTCACCCCGGTCCACTCGAGCTGCACATTGGGCTGCTCTCCGCGCGCGGCCTGCAGCGCGCGTTCGATCGTGGCGAAAACCGGTTCCTGTCCTTCGTCGGCGAGCGGCGATGGGTTGATCCGGGCCCAGAACAAAACCGCTTCCTCGGCATCCGGCGGCGGCGCGAGCAGGCTGCCGACGTCGGCCAGCGCCGGCGTCAGCAGGAGCGGGTCGGACGGAATGAGCTCCTCAAACGCCGTACTTTCCGGACGGCTGAGAAACGCCTCCAACTCGTCCACGACTCGCGTGGCGAGCCATTGGCTGAACTCAGCGGAGGGCGCCGCATCAAAGGCCCGCAAACGTTGGTCGAGGTAGTTGGGCAGCAGATATTCGAGCCGGTGCTCGAAGAGGTAACGGCCGAGTTCCTCCTGTGCATCGTTGCGGTCAACGCGCAGGATCTCCGCGATGGCGGGATCAGCGGCCAGCACGGCGCCAAACCGCTCCGCCGCCTCCGCGCTGACGGGCTCGCCTGGATGGCGCAGCACGAGCCAGAGGAGCCGGGTCTGCTGCTCGTTGACGAGCGAGCGCACCATTTGCAGTTCCGGCTCGCGCTCATCCGAGGGAATCAGGTCGAGAACGTTGGTGGAGATCTTCTGCTCATAATCGAGCGACGCCAGCCAAAGCCCGCCGACGAGCGCCGCGAGGAGCAGCGCGAAGCGGGCGAGCCAGAGCGGTCGGCGGCGATTCCCAGACTCCATCAACGGAAGTACTGCTTCACCTCGTCCGCGTCGAATGGGGTATCCACGTCCGTCTCACCAATCGTGATCCGAATCTGCTGGCGCGCGGTCGGGGTAAGCTCGATCAGCGTGACTTGGGAGCCGGTGCCATGAACTGCGACGAAGCGAGGCGTGCGCGGCGGCGCTGTTTCGAGCGGCTTGAATTCGAGCAGCCAGCGATCGCCTTGCAGGGCGCCATGTACGGCGAACGTCTGCGCGAGGGCATCGAGATCAAAGTCGAGGATGCTCCGCAGCGGCGCGGTGCCGGCTGTGGCTTCGGCCGGCGCGGTCCGGGAACGCCCCCGTTCATCGCGCAGCAGCACGCCACGGTCGTCGACGATGATCGTCCGCGCCTCGGGTTCCTCATAGGACAGGCTGAGGCCGCGTTCGCGCGACAAGCGCAGCGTGCCTTGGAGCCGGACCGGTTGCTGGCGAAAACTGAAGGTGCGCTCTTCGGTGAAGGTCGATCGCAGTGTTGCCGGGGCGCGCAGTTGGGCGAAGAGCTCGGACCATTCGGGCGACAGCGCTTGCAAGTCCAGCGGACGGGCTCGCAGCGTCTCGGGTTGGTCGGCCCGCGCTGGCAGCAGGAGAGCGGCAGCCGCCAGGAGCAGCGGGAAGAGGCGAAAAGCGCGTGTCATCGTGATGAGGCTTCGACGGTGGGGGGAGGCTGGGTGGACAACTGCCGCCGCACGCGCCGGACGGCTGGCCAGCACAAGGCCAGCTCCGCCAGCAACCGCGCATGCAGCCGCACCATCTTGAGATTGTCCCGCAGGTAGTGAAAATGGGATACGCCGCCCTGGTCTTTCGGCAAGTAACGGCACGCGGCCGGCACGTTGATCACCGGCACTCCGGCCCAGAAGAGACGCACCACCACCTCGGGATCGAAATCATATCCCCGTGCTGTGCGGGTCTGCAGCAGCGCCTGCTCGAGTGGTTGGAGCGGGTAGATGCGAAAACCAAACAGTGGATCACCGATGACCCGGCCAAGGGTTTCAACGTGCGTCAGGCCGATGCTTAGTTGCCGGCCGTAGAGCCGCTCCAGGGGAACCTCCGGGCCAAAAATCGGTTTGCCCAGCACCATCGCCGCGGGATGGGCGCGAGACGTGGCCATAAAATCCTGGATACGATCGGCCGGATGTTGGCCGTCCGCATCCATGACGAGCGCGTGGGTGAAGCCCGCCGCGAGAGCGGCGGTGGTGCCGGTCAGGACCGCCGCGCCTTTGCCGCCGTTGCGCTCGCGGATAATCAGGCGAAAACCGGGAAACTCCGCGGGCAGGGAGGCGAGATCGGCTTCACTCCCATCCGTGCTGCCGTCGACGACGACCCACACCTCCGGCCAGCAGGCGAGCGCTTCCCGCACCGTCGACAGCAGCCGGGCTCCGGGATTGTAGCTCGGGATCAGGACCAGGTGGGTCGGTGCCTCCAGCATCGCGCTTAGCGTCCCGCGGGCCGACCGCCCGGGCAAGTCAAGAGTCCGGTCCGGCGCGGAGCAGCGCGTCGACCTGTTGCGTCAGTTCGGCGGTGCCGACGCCCGAATCCGCGGGCAATTGTTTGCCGCCGTACACGTCGACCCGCCCGGGCAACGGTGGCAACTTCCACCATTTGCGGCCCCGGGTGGTGAGCATCGGGCTGGAACGAATGTGCATCACCTGCACGGGCGCGTTGGCGCGACGGGCGATCAGGCCGAATCCGGGCTTAAGCGGATTAAGCTTCGAGCCGGGAGCGGTTCGCGTTCCTTCCGGGAAGATGAGCAACGCCTGGCCGGCGGCAACGTGTTCGGCTGCGATCCGGATCGTATCGACGCCTTGATCACCCGCGATGTAGCCGGCCAGCAAGGCCGCCGGCCCGATTACTGGATTGCGCAGCAGGGCGGGCTTAAAAATGCAGACCGCATCCGGCAGCCGCGCGAGCAGCAAGGTCGCGTCAATCAACGTCGGATGGTTCGCGACGTAAACCCGCCCTCCGGGCAGGCGCTTGTCCACGCCGTGCCAGTACACGTGGACCACTCCGCACGCGTGCAGCCATTTCACCCAAAAGGAAAACATCCCGCGAATCGCGCCGCGGGCCACGGGGCCCAGGCGCCGTCGATCCGGCAGCAGGAGCCCGGGTGCCAGGACGAGGTTGAGCAACAGGCCTCCCAGTCCGAACAGCAGCCACGAAAGGTAGTAGAGAAAGGCGTACCAACTGTGGCGCAGGAAATTCACGCAGGAGCGACCGGATTAAGCGGAAGGAAGTTGAACCACTGATACGGGTCGTGGTGCAAGACGTCCTCCACCTGCCGAAGAAAACTCTGAAAGTGCTCCCGGCCGCTGGCGAGATTCTGCTCGCGGCTCCAATCCGCCCGGGGCAACCAAATCGGTGAACTGTGCACGACCGACTCGCCCTGCGATCCCGGCAGTCCGAACGAGAAGACCACCGGCCGGTCGAAGATCACGGCCAGGTGGTAGATCGTGAACGGAAACAGGCGGCGGGCCCCGAGGAACTCGAACGGTTCGGTCTTCGCGGTGTATTCAAGACGGTCGCACTTCATCGCCACCGACGCGCCGCTGGCGATCGCGTCGCGCAACGCGAACAGCAGGTTGGCAGGGTCGTTCACCCACACGATCTTGAGCCAGCCGCCGCAGCGCTCAAGCAGCTGGTCGACATCGTGGGAGTTGTCCACGCGTTGCCGGACCATGCACATGCGATGCCGGTAACGCGGGCCGAAGAGGAATCCGAGCAGGTCGGAATGCCCCAGATGCATCGAGCCCATCAACGCGGCTGAGCCCGCCTGCATGAAGTCCACAAACCCGCGGGCACTCGGGGCGAGGCGAGTCTGCTGCACATGGCCGTTGACGACCCGCAGCTTGAGCATGAGGAACTCTTCAAACGCGAAGAAGTGCCGGAAAATATCGCGCCAGGTCGCGCGGCGACCGAGCACGATCGACAGATACTCCCGGGAGTGCCGACGCTGCGTCGGCATCAACAGAACGGACGCGGCCGTGCCCGCCCCGCGCGCCGGACCGGAA